>NC_014365.1:0-332500 GCF_000143965.1 Desulfarculus baarsii DSM 2075
ATTAGTAGATCGTGTATGTGCTGAAATGTTTACACATATGTGAAATGGCCTTTAAGCCAAGGCGGCTAGGGCAGTTAGCCATCGGGCCGAAAATGAGCATGATAAGCGCATGTTGCGGCTGTGTGACAACATTTGCTCTTTTAAATCAGCGAGTTGGTGATAAAAGCGCCCCACCGTCGCCATCGCCGAAGACCAGCATCAGCCGGAATTGACCATCAAACGGGGGCCAGGGTAAAAATGGGCATGATTCAAGCCAATGCCCCGGCTTTCACCTGACATCAACGTCACGACCACGATGCTAAGGCGCACTTGGTCCGCCTTGGAGCGAGAAGCTTTTGCCTTTGGGCCACTGGGAAATACTGCGTCGGCAACTTGGCGAGGTCATCGACCCGGAGGAGTTCAAACTCTGGATCGATCCCTTGCGCCCCGTGGAAAGCGACGGGCCGGGCCTGGTTTTGGCCTGCCCCAACGCCTTTCATCGCACGTGGTTGCGCGACCACCATCTGCCGCGTCTGCGCCAGTTGGCCCGCCAGATCGACCCGGAGTTCAAGGTCACCCTGGCCGTGCTGCCCGGCGGCCAGCCCGGCGGCCAAGGCCGGCCCGCGGTCGCCAGGCAGTTGACCCTGCCCAGCCTGGGCCTGGATCACCCCCAGCTCAACAGCCGCTATCGCTTCGAAAATTACATCGCCGGCGGCGGCAACGAATACGCCTGCGCCGCGGCCAAGGCCATGGCCAACGGCCAGAGTTTCTTTGGCGGGGCGCTCTATCTGGTCTCGGGCACGGGCCTGGGCAAGAGCCACCTGACCCAGGCCATCGGCCACCACGTCCTGGACGGCGAGCGCCCCTGCCGGGTGTCCTACCTCACCGCCGAGGACTTCGCCAACCAGATGATCAGCGCCCTGCGCGCCAAACGCATGGAGCAGTTCAAGGACCGCTTCCGCCGGGGCTGCGACGTGCTGCTGCTGGAGGAAGTGCCCTTTTTGGCCGGCAAGGACAAGACCCAGGAAGAACTTGTCTACACCCTCGACGCCCTGGCCAACGCCGGCAAGCGCATTATTTTCACCGGCAACCAGCCGCCGGCCCAGATCAAAAATCTGGGCCGGCGTCTGCGCTCGCGCCTGGACGGCAGCGTCACCGTGCCCATCGAGCCGCCCGACCACCAGACCCGCGTGCGCATCCTGCGCAGCGAGGCCCAGCGCCTGGGCGTCGTCTCCCCCGTCGAGCCCCTGGAGCTTTTGGCCGAGGCCATCAGCGGAGACGTGCGGCGGCTGATCTCGGCCCTCAACGGCATGGCCGCCCGCAGCGCCCTCACCGGCCGGCCCATGGACCTGGCCCTGGCCGCCGAGGTGGCCGGCCAACTGGCCACCGAGCTGCGCCGCCTCAGCCCCGAGCGCATCCGCGACGAGGTGGCCCGGGCCTATGGCCTGGAGCCGGCCCTATTGTCTGGCAAATCGCGCAAAAAAGAAGTGACCGGCCCGCGCAACATCGCCATGTACCTCTGCCGTCGCCACACCGATTCGTCGCTGAAATCCATCGGCGGCCTGTTCAACCGCGATCACTCCACCGTCATGTACGGCGTCGACAAGATCGACCGCCTGCTGGCCCAAGACCAAAAATTGGCCGGCCAACTGCGCTACATCGAACAGCGCCTGGGCCTGGGCTGATTTTCGCGGCCGGCCCGGCGGCGCTGTTGGCCGAGCGCCTCGATTTGTGGTACAAGGGCGGATAAACCATTTTTTGGAGTGATCATGAAAAAGATCATTTTCGCGGCGCTGGCCATAATCCTCGTTTCCGGCTGCGCCCTGGCCGACGGCAAGCCGTCCTTCAACACTCTCGAAGAAAAAATAAGCTATATCATCGGGTTCCAGTTCGGCGCCGATATGAGCAAAGACCAGATCAACGTCTCGCCCGAGGTCTTCCTCAAGGGCATGAAAGACGGCCTGGCCGGCAACAAATCGGCCCTGGACGAAAAACAGGCCGCCGCGGCCATGGACGAGTTCCGCGTCAAGATGATGGCCCAACAGCAGGCCAAAATGAAGGAACAGGCGGCCGAAAACAAGAAGAAGGGCGACGCCTTCCGCGCCGAGTTCAAGAAAAAGCCCGGCGTCAAGACCCTGCCCAGCGGCGTGATGTATCGCGTCATCAGCGCCGGCAAGGGCCCCCAGCCCAAGCCCACCGACGTGGTCCAGGCCCACTACACCGGCAAGCTCGTCGACGGAACCAAATTCGACAGCTCCGAGGGCCGCGAAAAGCCGGTCAGCTTCCCGCTCGACGGCGTGATCCCCGGCTGGAGCGAGGCCCTGCAGCAGATGAACAAGGGCGCCAAGTGGGAGATCGTCCTGCCGCCGGAAGCGGCCTACGGCGATCGTCAGGTCGGCCCGATGATCGGCCCCGGCTCCACGCTGGTCTTCGAGGTCGAGCTGGTCGACTTCGCCGCGCCCAAGGCCGAGGAGGCCCCGGCCGCCCAGCCCCAAAAATAGCCCTCGATCTTTTTCGCCACGGGCCCGACTCCTCGCCGCGCGAGGGGCCGGGCCCGGTTTTTTTGGGCCGCCGTTCTCTCTTGACTTGCCGGTCGACGATTGACTAACGTTGTTCATGCTCGTGAATAGCATTCAGCACAAGCAAAAACAACGCGTCCCGACGCGACCAGGCGGGAGCCACCCTTGCAGGCCCATCTCGCGGCCGCCATCACGCCTCGGGCGATGCCGACTCACCATCCGGAGGACATGCCATGGCCGCGCCCCTTTCAGAGCAACAGCGCCAACTGTTCGAAAAAATCGACAAGGAAACCAACGACTTTTTGATGACGCGCCACAACGCGGTCAACCGCTGGGTCATCGGCGACATGATCCGGCGCAGCGCCTACCACTATCCCGACAAGCTCGCCCTCATCGACGGCGAGATCCAGCGCACCTACAGCCAGTTGGAGCGCGACAGCAACCAACTGGCCCAGGCCCTTTTGGGCCTTGGCGTGCAAAAGTACGACCGCGTGGCCATCCTGGCCCACAACACCTATCACCACGTGCTGACCTGGCTGGGCTGCGCCAAAATCGGGGCCATCTACCTGGCGGTCAACTATCTGCTGCGCGGGCCCGACATCGCCTATTGCATCAACCACTCCGAGAGCAAGGTCTTCGTCATCGAAGATAGCCTGCTGGAGCTGGTCGATGGCGTTTTGGGCGATATGCCCACGGTGCGCTCGTTCATCTGGTCGGCGGCCACGGGCCAGGGGGCCATGCCCGCCGGCTTCGCCGATTTCGACGCCTGGCGCTTGGCCGCCTCCGACGCCGCGCCCCAGGCGATCTTGCGCATCGAGGATCCGGCCCAGATGACCTACACCAGCGGCACCGAATCCCGGCCCAAGGGCGTCATCATCAGCAACCAGGCCCTGATCGCCCAATACATGGGCTGCATCATCGACGCCGGCTACGGCCCGGACGACATCAACGTCAACGCCCTGCCCATCTACCACTGCGCCGCCCGCGACGTGTTCATGAATCCCATTTTCTGGGTCGGCGGAACCAACGTGCTGATGGCCCCGGACCTGGGCCAGATCCTGGCCAACATCGAAAAACACAAGGCCACGATCTTTTTCGCGCCGCCCACGGTGTGGATCGGCCTGCTGCGCCACCCCGACTTTGAGCGGCGCGATCTTTCCAGCCTGAAGAAATGCTGCTACGGCGCCTCGATCATGCCCGTGGAGATACTCAAGGAAATGATGGAGCGCCTGCCCGGCGTGGAGGTCTACAATTTCTATGGCCAGACCGAGCTGGCCCCCTACCACACCATCCTCAAGGCCCAGGACGCCCTGCGCAAGCTGGGCTCGGCCGGCAAGGGCGGCCTGCACATGGAGTCGCGCCTGGAGGGCGACGACGGCCAGGCCATTGCGGCCGTGGGCCAGCCCGGCGAGATCTGCGGCCGCGGCCCCCACGCCATGACCATGTACTTCAAGGAGCCCGACAAGACCGAGGAGGCCATGAAGGGCGGCTGGTTCCATTCGGGCGACCTGGGGGTCTACGACGAGGAAAACTACATCACCGTGGTCGATCGCAAAAAAGACATGATCAAGACCGGCGGCGAGAACGTGCCCTCGCGGGAGGTGGAAGAGGCCATCTATCTGGACAGGCGGGTGGAGGAGGTGGCGGTCATCGGCCTGGATCATCCCAAGTGGGTCGAGGCCGTCACCGCCGTGGTCGTGGCCAAGAAAGGTCAGGCCATCGACCCGGACGAGCTGATCGCCCATTGCCGGCAGCACCTGGCCCCCTTCAAGACGCCAAAGAAAGTCATCGTCGTCGAGGCCCTGCCCAAGACGCCCACGGGCAAGATCCTCAAGCGGCAGATGCGCCAGGATTACAAGGGCGTTTTCGCCGACGAATAGGCGTTTTACAAGGCGAGAGCGCCGTACGGGGGCGTCCTGCCCCGTGCGGCGGCCTCAAGGCCGGCAAGCGCCCCGCCCCGATCGTTGGCGCGGGGCGCGCTTTTTTTGGGCGGCGTCACGCGCCGCCTGGTCAGTTGGCTCAGCTGAAGCCGCCGCCACCGCAGCCCGACGAGGCCAGGCCGGGCCCGTCCAGCCCCGGCCCCCCGCCGCCCACGGCAAAGCCCGAGGCCAGCTTGCGGGCTTGGTCGCAACCGCACTTGGGGCAGAGGGCCTTGTCATCCGCGCGCAGGATCAGCGCCTCGAACTGCTCGCCGCAGCGGCCGCAGACGTATTCGAAAATCGGCATGCCAGCACCTCTTTGTCATTGGCG
The DNA here is from genome assembly GCF_000143965.1 of Desulfarculus baarsii DSM 2075. GTDB lineage: Bacteria > Desulfobacterota > Desulfarculia > Desulfarculales > Desulfarculaceae > Desulfarculus > Desulfarculus baarsii. Next base: position 4,749 of record NC_014365.1, read on the forward strand.
TTTCCAATAACTTTAAGCCGCGCGCGGCCCTTGTCAAGGGGCGCGGTCGGGCCTAGAGCGGCAGGCTGGTGGCGTGGGCCGGGTTGAGGCCCTGGTCGCGGGCCAGGCGGAAGCAATCGCGGCAGGCGTGCAGGTCGGGGCCGTCTTCCAGGGGGATCAGGACGATGACCCGTTGAAAGCCGGGCGGCACGGCCTGGGGCGAGGCCGGCGGTTTGGTCATGATCAGCACCGAGGCGTGGTTGAGGTTGGCCGGCTCCTGGCTGATCAGCACCGGTTCGTCGGCCTGATCGGCCCCGCCGGCCAGGGCGTGGGGCACGAACGAGGCCGGGTCGAAGGTCCAGAGCAGGGCGTCCAGGCCGGCGGCCTGCCGCGGATCGGCGGCCAGGATCAGCACCCGCGCCCCTTGCCGCCAGTGCCAGGCGGCCAGGCGGGCCACGGCCTCGCCGGGCGCGCGGCCGCACTGCTTCAGATTGACGAACTCCAGCTCCATGGGCCGATTTTAGCACGGCGCGGCCTCAAACGCCCACCGCCTCGTCACCGCGCGGCCCGCGCAAGAAACTTAGACAGCGGCCGGCCCATGGTTTACACTTTAAGCAGAGGGTGAAAAAGCGCACTTGCCCGCACGGGAGTTGAGGCCATGAATCTTGCCGGCCGTCTTTGGCGCTCCACCAGGGTCAGGCTCATCGTCAGCTTCGTGGCGGTGGCCTTGCTGGTGGGCGTGGCCTCGTTCCTGGTGGGCGGCCGGCTGCTCTACGAGGCGGTGCTTTCCGAGGCGGCCAGCCGCGTGCGCCTGGATTTGAACGCCGCCCGCGAGATCTATCAATCGCGGACGCGCTCCATCGAGCTGGCCCTGTCGGTGGCCATCGCCGGCGATCAGGTCCAGCGCCTGCTGACCGATGGCGACGCGGCCGCCCTGAAGGCCTGGCTGGACCGCTTGGCGCGGGAAGCCGGGCTGGATTTTCTGGGCCTGGCCGCGCGGGACGGCCGGGTGTTGGCGCGCATCGGCCCTGGCCCGCTCGGCGGCCGAGACGTGGACCTGCCGGTGGTCGCCCAGGCCCTGGCCGCTGGCCGGCCAATGGGCGGCACGGTGGTCATGGACGCGGCCAGCCTGGCCGCCGAGGATCCGGCCCTGGCCCGGCGGGCGGTGGTGCGGCCGGTGGCCACGGCCCGCGCCGACCCCGCGCCCGAGGGCGCGCGGACAGAGGCGCTGTGCCTGGCCGCGGCCGCGCCGCTGTCGCGGGAGGGCCTGGCGCTCTATGGCGGGGTGTTGCTCAGCCGCGACAAGGCCATCGTCGACACCGTGGGCCAGACGGTTTTCAAGAACGAATCCTTTGCCGGCCGCCAACTGGGCACGGCCACGATCTTTTTGGGCGATCTGCGCGTCAGCACCAACGTGCGCGCCCCCGACGGCAGCCGGGCCATCGGCACCAGGGCCTCGCGGGAGGTGGCCGAGGAGGTGCTGGGCCGGGGCGGCGTGTGGTCGGGCCGGGCCTTCGTGGCCTACGACTGGCAGATCACCGCCTACGAGCCCATCGTCGACGTGAACGGCCAACGGGTGGGCATGCTCTACGTGGGCGTGCTGGAGGCCAAGTACGCCGGGCTCTGGCGGCAGACGCTTATGGTCTTCGCCCTGACCACCCTGGCCTGCCTGGTGGTGGCCGTGGGCCTGGGGGCCTATCTGGCCGAGCGCATCACGCGGCCGGTCAACCAGCTCATCGCCGCCAGCGAGCGGGTGGCGCGGGGCGATTTTTCGCCCGAGGTGGGGCCCATCGTCCGTAGCGACCTGGGGCTGTTGCAGCGCGGCTTTCAAGAGATGCTGTTGGCCCTGGGCGAACGCGAGCGCCGCCAGCAAGAGGAAAGCGAAAAGCGCCTGTTGCAATCGGAAAAGCAGGCCCTGGTCGGCCGCCTGGCCGCCGGCGTGGCCCACGAGATCAACAACCCCCTCACCGGCGTGCTGACCTTCACCCACCTGCTGCTGCGCCGGGGCGACCTGCCGGCCGAGGTGGTCCACGACCTGCAAACCATCGCCGCCCAGACCGAGCGCGTGCGCAAGATCGTCAAGGGCCTGTTGGATTTTTCGCGCCAGACCAAGCTGGAGGCCCAACCCAGCGACCTGAACCCCCTGGTGGCGGCGGCGGTCAAGCTGATGACCAACCAGGCCCTCTTGAAGGGCGTGCGCCTGCACTTCGACCCGCAAGAAGAATTCCCGGTGATGAACCTGGACCGCAGCCAGATGCAGGGAGTCTTGATCAACATGATCATCAACGCCCTCGACGCCACGCCGCCCGGCGGCGAGGTGGCCGTGATCACCCGGCCCGGCGATCCGGCGCGGCGCGGCGGCCGCCAGGGCGTGGAGATCCTGGTGCGCGACACCGGCTGCGGCATCGCCCCCGAGCACCTGGACAAGCTTTTCGACCCCTTTTTCACCACCAAGGAAGTCGGCCAGGGCACGGGCCTGGGCCTGGCCGTCAGTCAGGGCGTGGTGGCCCGCCACGGCGGCGAGATCACCGTGCGCAGCAAGCCGGGTCAGGGCAGCACGTTCACCATCTGGCTGCCCGAGGAGATCAGGAGCGAAGGTTATGACTGGTGACCACGGAGAATTGGCGACATGAAGGTGCTGGTGGTCGATGACGACAAGGTGGTTTTGCTCAGTTGCCGGCGGGTGCTGGAGGCGGCCGGCCACCTGACGCGCGAGGCCGGCGGGGCCGAACAGGCCCTGGCCATCTTGTCCGCCGAGCCGGTGGATTTGGTTTTGGCCGACGTGATGATGCCGGGCGTGGACGGCTTCGCCTTGATCGAGCGGGCCCGCCGGGTCGCGCCATCCACGCCGGTGGTGTTGATGACGGGCTACTTGACGCCACAGATCAAACAACGGGGCATGGCGGCGGGGGCGGCGGGCTTCATCGCCAAGCCGTTCACGCCAGACGAGTTGCTGGAGGGCCTGGCCAGGGTCATGGGCCCGCGCCAGGCCTGACCGACAGCGGCGGCGGGCCTTGGCGTCGTCGGGAAAGGATGCGATCATGCCGGAAAAGATGCTTGTCATAGACGACGATTCGGCGGTAATCGAATCGTGCCAGCGCATTTTCAGCGCCGAGGGTTGGGAGGTGACCGGCTCCACCGACCCGGCCAAGGGCCTGGAGCTGGCCGCCGGCCAGGCCTTCGAGGTGATCCTGGTCGATTGGAAGATGCCCGGCCTCAGCGGCATGGACGTGCTCTCCGAGCTGGAAAAGCGCGCGCCCAAGTCCACCGTGGTCATGTTCAGCGGCTACCCCTCGGTGGAGCGGGCCACCGAGGCCCTCAAGCGCGGGGCCATGGACTACGTGCCCAAGCCCTTCCGGCCCGACGAGATCATCACAGTGGTCACGCGGGCCCTGCGCCGCAAGGTCGATCAGGAGCAAAAGGCCCTGGACCGCGCCGCGCGGACCATCGGGGCCTTTCCCGTGCCGTCGTCGGACGACAAGGCCCCCAAGACCATCGCCGAGACGGTGGCCCACAGCGTGGGCGTCAGCAAGGTCAGTTCGCCGTGGCTGACCATCTTTTTGCTGGGCGTGCTGGCCGGGGCCTACATCGGCTTTGGCGGGATGCTGGCCAGCAGCGTCAGTTTCGACATGGCCGGCCACATGGGCCTGGGCTTCACCAAGTTCATGACCGGCGCGGTGTTCAGCCTGGGCCTGATGCTGGTGGTCATCGCCGGGGCCGAGCTGTTCACCGGCAACAACCTGATGGTTTCCACCGTGCTGGAGGGACAGACCACCTGGGGCGCGGTGCTGGCCCGCTGGGTGGTGGTCTTCGTGGCCAACTTCATCGGCAGCCTGCTCATCGTGCTGTTGTTCCATTATTCGGGCCTGTGGAAGACCGGCGGCGGCGCGTTGGGCGCGGCGGCGCTGAAGCTGGCCTACGCCAAGGTCGGCCTGGGCTGGGGCGAGGCCTTTGTCCGGGGCGTCGGCTGCAACTGGCTGGTCTGCCTGGCGGTCTGGATGGCCCTGGCCGCCCGCCAGACGGTGGGCAAGATCTTCGCCATCTTCTTTCCGATCATGGGGTTCGTGGCCATTGGCTTCGAGCACTGCGTGGCCAACATGTATTTCATCCCGGCGGGCATCCTGCTGCGCGACTGGGCCGGCGTGGCCCCGCCCCAGGGCCTGGACCCGGCGCTCCTGGGCTGGGGCTCGTTTTTCTGGGCCAACCTGGTGCCGGTGACGCTGGGCAACATCATCGGCGGCACGGTGTTCGTGGGCTTCAGCTATTGGAGCGTCTATCTGCGCAAGACCAAGGCCGCATGAAGCCAGGCCGCCCCGCCGATGGCCCGCGCGTCGGCGGGGCGCTGGTCAGTGGCCGGCCCTGGTTTGGGCCAGCAACGCCAGCGTGGCCCGGCCGTCGATGATATCCTGCTCGCCTTCGAAGGCCGGCGCGCCGGCAAAGACCGAGAAATCGCCGCGCATGCTGCGGGCCAGGGCGTTCTGGCCGCCGGCCAACTCGGCAAAGCGGCGGCCGGCGTACTTCAGGCCCCGGGCCAACGTGCCGGCCGGGACATATTCGCGCATGAGGCGGCCCGCATCCACCACCACCCGCTTGATGGGATCGCCCATGCCGTGGAGCATCTGCAACTCGTAGGCGTGGCGCTCCAGGCCCAGCGCATCGGCCACGGCCATGACCCTGGCGATGGTGCGCAGGTTGTGCGTGCCAAAGGCCGGTTTGATGGCGTCGGCGCGGCGCAGCATCACCTCGGCCAGGGCCTCGTAATTGGCGTCGGTGCTGGGTTTGTTGTTCCACACCGGGCTCTTGGCCAGGCCTTGGCCGGCGGCGAGCGCCCTCTCGTGCTCCAGATAGGCCCCCTTGACCAGGCGGATGGGCGCGCGAAAGCCGTGGGCCCGGGCCCAGGTGGCCAGGGCGGCCACGTCTGGGGCCGCATCGCGCAGATAGGCCTGGATCACCACGCCCAAGCGCAAATCACCTTGCCCGTCCAGGGCGAGGGCCCGGTTTTGCTCGACCACCTGGCGAAACAACGCCAAGGTCATGTCCTTGTAGGCGTATTCCTCCATGTCGATGCGGATGAAGACCTTTTTGCCCGGCGCGGCGGCGGCGCGCAACAGCTCGACCAGGGCGGCGGCGATCTCGGCGCGCTTGGCCTGGGCGCGGGCCGAACGGCCCTGGCCATCCAGGGCGGCGTCCAGGTCGTGGACCAGGGCCGAAAGCTTCAGCGAGACGTTGAGATCGTTGACGGACGCTTGGCCGGCCGTGAAGCGGCGGATCAGGTCCAGATAATAGGCCCGGTATTGCCGGGCGTCCTCGGGCGAGAGCGAGGCGTCGCCAACGTTGTCCAAGCTCACCAGCAGGCCCTTGGCCTTTTCCCTGGCCACGAAGGCGAAGATCTTGTCGATCTCGGCGGCCGTCTCCAGCTCGTCGTCATCGTTGTCGACCACCAACAAAAACGGCTCGCACATCCATTTTATGAAGGGCATGAGCCAGGCAAAGGCCCGCCGCGCCGTCCGGCTGTCGCCAAGGGCGGCCAAAAACCAGCCGGTGACGTCGGCCAAGGGGCCCCACATGCTCAGCTTGATCAACGCCATGCGCACGCCCTGATCGCCCGCGGCCCGGCCTTGCAACTGGGCGCGCAGGGCCGCCTCCAGGGCGCCAAGCTGGCTGACCGTGGCCGCTTCCAGGGCGCTCGGGCTCGGCGCGGCCGCCCAGGCCGCCGGCCAGCCACGCCCAGCCAAACCGCCGCCAGCCGCCAGGCCCAGGGCCCCGGCCAGGATCAACGCCAGCAAAAAACCGATCGTCATGCGTTTGAACAACATCGCGCGCCTCGCAAGCAATAATAATCATGGATGACCACCCGGCCATCGCTTGGAGTCTAAATCCGTGGCCGGCCGCCGGGCAACATTATTTGAAGCGCGCCGGCCATGGCCCAGCGCCGGGCCAGGGCATGGGCGCGGTCGATGCTCGCGCGCCCGGTGGTTCGGATTTACCTATTTGCATTATCGGCCCAAATTATAGTTACCTAGGCCAGCGCGGCCTCGCGCGTTGGGTCAACGGCCGTCTCGGCCCGAAAGTCATGGAGAGCGGAAGGTGCTGACAAAAAACGTTTTCGCCACGCGAGGGGGCGTCATCGGCGTGGGCGCGGTCATCGGCGTGCTGGCGGCGCTGCTGCAATATTGGGGCAACCCCGGCAACATGGGCGTGTGCGTGGCCTGCTTCGAGCGCGACATCGCCGGCGCGGTGGGTTTGCATCAGGCGGCGGTGGTGCAATACATGCGCCCGGAGATCATCGGTTTCGTGCTGGGCGCGCTGATCGCGGCGATGGCTTTTGGCGAGTTCCGGCCGCGCGGCGGCTCGGCCCCACTGGCGCGCTTCTTTTTGGGCGCTTTCGCCATGATCGGCGCGCTGGTCTTTTTGGGCTGCCCGTGGCGGGCCCTTTTGCGCCTGGCCGGCGGCGACGGCAACGCCCTGCTGGGCCTGGCCGGGTTGATCGTGGGCATTGGCCTGGGCACGATTTTTCTGCGGCGCGGCTACAACCTGGGCCGGGCGCAAAAATCGCCGGCGGCGGTGGGCCTGCTGTTGCCCATTCTGATGGCCGGCTTTTTGGTTTTGATGTTCATCTACCCCCAGGTGGCCGAGCAGGACAAATCCGGCGTGCTGTTCTATAGCCTCAAGGGGCCGGGCGCCATGCACGCGCCGCTTTTGGTCTCGCTGGTCGTGGGCCTGGCCGTGGGCTTTCTGGCCCAGCGCAGCCGGTTTTGCACCATGGGCGCTTTCCGCGATCTGATCCTTTTCCGCCAGCCCCATCTTTTCTGGGGCGTGCTGGCCCTTCTGGTCTTCGCCTTCGGGTCCAACCTGGCCCTGGGCCAGTTCAAGGCCGGCTTCGAGGGCCAGCCGGTGGCCCACACCATGGGTCTGTGGAACTTTTTGGGCATGTTGTTGGCCGGGCTGGCCTTTGTGCTGGCCGGCGGTTGCCCCGGTCGGCAGTTGTTTTTGGCCGGCGAGGGCGATGGCGACGCGGCGGTGTTCGTGCTGGGCATGATCGTGGGCGCGGCCTTTGCCCACAACTTCGGCCTGGCCTCCTCGCCGGCGGGCATCGGGCCCCACGGCATGGCCGCGGTGGCGGTGGGCCTGGCGGTGTGCTTGTATCTGGGCTTCGCCATGCGCGGGGCCAAGGCCGCCTGAGCGGCCGGCCATGCTAAGGAGCTGAAAAATGAGCCAAGAGATCGACGCGCGGGGGCTGTCCTGCCCCCAGCCGGTGATATTGACCCTGGAGGCGCTCAAGAAAATGAGCGGCGGCCAGTTGGAAGTTCTGGTCGACACCGACACCTCGGTGGAAAACGTCTCGCGGGCGGCGACCAGCCAGGGCTGGCGAGTGGAGGCCGTTGGCCAAGAGGCCGATTGCTATCGCCTGAGCCTGGCCAAAGGCTAGGGGCTTGGGCCTATTCAAGGCGGTCAAGCAGGCCCTGGCCGGACGGGTCGAACCCGGCCGGAGCCTGGGCCGCCATGGCATCTTGGTCTACGCCAACACCAGCGAGGTGATCCGCGCCGAGGCGGCGCTGAAAGAGGCCGGCTGGCTGGTCAGCGTCAAGGGCCCGCCGCCCGAGCTGCGCACCGGCTGCGACTTGGTCATCGAGTTCCCGCTGGTCGAGGAGCTGGCCATCCTGCGTCTGTTGGACCAGGCCGGCCTGACGCCGCTGCAAAGCGCGCCGGTGGACGGCCCGCTGCTGCGGCCGGTGGATCTGTTCCAAACCGTGGATTACGGCCGGCACCTGATGATCCGCGCCGCCAACATGAAGCTGACCGTGGAGAAACAAAGCCGACGCATCGTCAACGTCTCGGGCGGCGGCTGCCCGGACGTGCCCTATCTGGCCCAGGAGATGATCGGCAAGACCCTCGACGAGGCCCCCAGCCCCCGCCAGATCGGTCACACCCTCTGCGGCTACGCCCTGCAACTGGCCTTCGAGGAGATGCAAAGGCGATGCTAGCGGTGGCAGGCGCCATCCCCTGGCCGGAACTGCCCGTGGTCGAAGGCCTGGCCACGCTGGATGGCCCGCGTCTGCTGATCGACGCGCGGCCCGTGGCCGCGGTGGCCCGGGGCACGGCCGCCCTGTTGGCCGCGGCCGTGAGCGCCAGCCAGGCCTTGGGTGGCCCGCCGGTGATGGCCCATCTGGTCGGCGACATCGGCGCGGGCCAGGGCAGCCGGGCGCTCTACGCCCATCTGGCCCGGATCCTGCCAGAACGGCAATACGCCGCGCTGGTGTTTCACTATCTGCAACCCGACGTGGATTGGCACGGGCGGGTGCTTCTGGCCGTGGAGCAGATGCGGCCCCGACCGCTGTTGATCGCCGACGCCGGATTCATGTACGCCGCCAAGATGGGCGGCATGGCCCCCAGCTACGACCTGTTCACCCCCGACGCCGGCGAGTTGGCCTTTCTGGCCGACGAGGCCGCGCCGCACCCCTTTTACACCCGTGGCTTCATCCTGCACGAGGAGGCCCAGGCCCCGGCCCTGATCGCCCGGGCCCATGCCCACGGCAACGCCGCCCGGCATCTGCTGGTCAAGGGCCGAAAGGATTATCTGGCCAGCGGGCCGGAGGCCATCGAAGCCCTGCCCGGCCCCGATTGCCCCGTGCTGGAGTGCGTGGGCGGCACCGGCGACACCCTCACCGGCCTGGCCGCGGCGTTGCTGGCCGCCGGCCAGCCCATGGCCCGCGCCGCCCGTTTGGCCGCCCTGACCAACCGCCTGGCCGGCCAACTGGCCAACCCCACGCCCGCCAGCCAGATCGGCGAGATCATCGCGCGCATCCCCGCCGCCCTGGCCCTGGCGCTGCGGCAAATCCCGGCATGAGCCAAGGCGAGGCAAAACAAGGCCTCTCGGGGCAAAGCATCGTGCTGGACGTGATTTATCAACACCGCCAGACCGAGGCCGTATTCAAGGACTATGAGCGCCAAACCGGCCGCTGCATCTGCTGCCAATCGCTTTTCGACACCCTGGAGCAGGCCGCCCAGGCCCACGGCCTGGATCTGGCCGAATTGCTGGCGCGCCTGCGCGCGGCCATCGCCGCCGGGCCAACCAAATAACCCGCCAAAGGCCGCCGTTGCCCCGCGCTGGACGTAAACCGCATTAATCGATATAGTTTAGCATCACCCATCTAAACACCGTTTTGGCGGGCCAAAGACCCACGGGCGGCGCAGCGCGGAGTCGAACCATGGAAAAGCAAAACATCGCGGTCATCATCAACGGGCAAATCCAGAAATACGGCGAGCGGGCCGCCCTCAAGTACAAAGAGGACGGCGCTTGGCGCGAGATCAGCTGGCGCGAGATGGGCCGGCAGGTCAACGCCGTGGCCCGAGCCTTGATCAAACTGGGCCTGGCCGAAAAACAGGCCGTGGCCATCTTCGCGGCCAACTCGCCGTGGTGGACCATCGCCGACCTGGGCATCTTGAACGCCCGCTGCATGGTCGCGCCGATCCACGCGCCCAGCACCATGGGCCAGGCCAAATACATCGTCGACGATTCGAACGCGCGGCTGATCTTTGTCGGCGGCCAGGAGCAGTACGCCAAGGTCATGAAGTTCTTCGGCCAGACCGAGGGCCTGCAAACCATCGTCTGTTTCGACCGCCACGTGCGGTTGGAGCAGAACCCCAACATCATGTATTTTGACGACTTTTTGGCCCTGGGCCAGGCCGCCCAAGACGCCGGCGCCGAGGTCGAGGCCCGCCTGGGCCGCGCCCGCGCCGACGACCTGGTCACGCTGATCTACACCTCGGGCACCACCGGCGAGCCCAAGGGCGTCATGCTCGATCACGCCAATTTTTATCATCAATACATCAGCCTGCCCGAGCGCTTCGCCATGTTCGACAGCGACCGCTCGCTGTGCCTGCTGCCGCTGTCCCATGTTTTCGAGCGGGCCTGGACCTACAACGCCCTGGCGCGGGGCATGACCAACCACTATTGCGCCGACCCCAAGCAGGCCCTGGAGCACATGCAGGAGGTCAAGCCCCATTTCGTCTGCATGGTGCCGCGCTTTTACGAGAAAATCTATTCAGCCGTCTTCAACAAGCTGGAGAGCGCCCCGGAAAACAAGCGCAAGCTCTTTCACTGGGCCCTGCAAACCGGCTTGGCCGCCGGCCGCCTGCGCATCGACAACAAGCCCCTGCCCCTGGGCCTCAAACTGCGCCACGCCCTGGCCGACGCCCTGGTGCTGAAAAAAATTCGCCAGCTCACCGGCGGCGAGATCCGCGTCTTCCCCTGCGCCGGCGCGCCGCTCTCGCCCGAGATCGACGAGTTTTTCTGGGCGGTGGGCATCTTCGTCTGCCTGGGCTTTGGCATGACCGAAACCACCGCCACCGTGACCTGCCCCTCGGCCGATCACAAGCGCTTTGGCACGTGCGGCACGGCCATCAAGGACACCGAGCTCAAGCTGGCCCCCGACGGCGAGCTGCTCGTGCGCGGGCCCCAGGTCATGCGCGGCTATTACAACAAGCCCGAGGAGACGGCCAAGACCCTGGTCGACGGCTGGCTCTACACCGGCGACGTGGCCGCCATCGACCAAGACGGCTTCATGTCCATCACCGATCGCAAAAAAGACCTGATGAAGACCTCGGGCGGCAAGTACATCGCGCCCCAGCCCGTGGAAAACGCCGTGGGCAAGGACCACTTCGTCGAGCAGATTCTGCTGGTGGCCGACGGGCGCAAGTTCGCCAGCGCCCTGATCGTGCCCTGTTTCGAGTCCTTGGAGCAGTGGGCCCAGGCCAACGGCGTGAGCTTCGCCTCGCGCCAGGAGCTGGTCGACAACCCCCGCGTGGTCGAGTTCTACGCCCAACGCGTCAAGGAGCTGACCAAAGACCTGGAAAAGCACGAGAAGATTCAGAAATTCATCTTGCTGCCCGAGGAGTTCACCATCGAGGAGGGCGAGATGACCCCCACCCTCAAGCTCAAGCGCAAGGTCATCTTGGCCAAGTACGCCGATCGCATCGAGGCCATGTACAAAGAATAAGGCCAGCCATGGCCGTTGGCGCGGGGCTGGCCTTGGCGGGCCGGCCCCGCCGCGTTTGCTCTAGCGATTGTAGCGCTTGATCATCAGCTCCAGGTCTTCCAGCAACGATTGCAGGTCTTCCTCGTGCTCGACCTCTTGTTCGAGGATGGTGCTGGCCATGTTGTAGGTGACGATGTCGGCCTCGCGGGTGAGCTTGATCATCTTGTCGTAGGTGCTGATGGCGCATTGTTCGCCGCGGATGTTCTGCTCCAGCACAAGCTGCACGTAGGGGTCGGCCGGCGGCTCGTAGCCACAGCCGCTGAGATCGTACCACAGCTTGGGCTCCAACACCGGCACGCCGCCAAGCTGGACGATGCGCCCGGCCACCAGTTCGGCGTGGGAAAGCTCGTCGGTGGCGTGCTGCAACAGCTCGGCGGCCACGGCGTCTTTCATCGGCCCGGCCACCACCTTGGCCCCCAGCCAATATTGATAGTAGGCGAACCACTCGTCGGCCAGGGCCTGGTTGAGCATGCCGAGCAGGACGTTGACGTCCATGCCGATGATCTCGCGTCCTCTGGTGCCCATGACTCCTCCTTTCACATCGCGTAAGTTAATTTTATTTCCCGGCAAACACCGAGGTTATCGTCCGTATCTCCCAGGCTGAGGCCGGCCGGCGGGCAAGTCAAGGCCAATGCGCCGGCCGGCTGGCGGCGTTTTGCCGACAATCGCCGGCGCGGACGCGCGCGGTGGTGTCAATAATCATTGGCGGCGGTTATAATCGGGCCATGCAGCATGGAGTCAGCTTTGGACCAACACTGTCAAGCCCGGCCTTCGCCGTATCGTTGGGTTGTTTTCGGCGCGCTGGCGGCGGCCTATGTGCTGGTGTTTTTTCATCGGCTGTGCCCGTCGGTGGTGGCCCTGGACATCATGGCCGACCTGGGCGCGGGCCCGGCGCTGATGGGGCTTTTGGCCTCGGCCTATTTCTATCCCTACGCGGCCATGCAGATGCCGGCGGGGCTTTTGGCCGATTCGTGGGGGCCGCGGCGCAGCGTGACGCTGTTTTTCGCCCTGGCCGGGGTGGCCTCGATCCTCTTCGGCCTGGCCTGGTCAACCGCCGTGGCGGTGGCGGCGCGGGTGCTGGTGGGCCTGGGCGTGGCCATGGTTTTCGTGCCGACGATGAAGATCATCACCTGTTGGTTTCCGCGCGGCCAGTTCGCCCTGATGGCCGGGCTGCTATTGGCCCTGGGCGGGCTGGGGGCCTACGTGGCCTCGGCGCCGCTGGCCATGCTCAGCGCGGCCTTTGGCTGGCGGGCCAGTTTTGTCGTCATCGGGCTGATCAGCATGGTGGTGGGCGTGGCGATATGGTTTTTGGTGCGCGACAACCCGGCCGACAAGGGCCTGCCGCCGGCCGAGGCGCGGCCATGCGCCACGGAGGCCCCGGCCATCGGCCTGTGGCAAGGGGCGATGATGGTCTTGGGCCACGGCCGGTTTTATCCGCTGGCCGGCTGGTTCATCAGCACGGGGGTGGTCTTTTTCGGGCTGGGCGGCCTGTGGGCCGGGCCCTATCTGGCCCAGACGCACGGCCTGGGCCCGGCCGACGTGGGCCACGTGTTGTCGATGATGGCCGTGGGCATGGTGCTGGGCAGCCCCCTGCTGAGCTGGCTATCCGACAAGGTGTTGCGCTCGCGCAAGGCCGTGCTGATCGGCTGCGCGGTGGGCCTGTGCGGCCTGACCGCGCCGCTGGCCCTGGCCCCGGCCGACATCCCGCTCTGGGGCCTCTATCTGGGTAGCGCCTTGCTCAGCGTCTTTTGCGCGGCGGCCTCGGGGGTGGGTTTCATCGCGGCCAAGGAGCTTTTTCCGGTGGAGATAGCCGGCACGGCGGTGGGGTTGATCAACTTTTTTCCGTTTTTGGGCGGCGCATTGGGCCAGCCGTTGCTGGGCTGGCTGCTGCAACGCCACGGCGGGCGCGGGCCTTATGCGGCGGCGGTCTATGGTCAGGCCTTCGAGTGGTGCCTGTGGATCGCATTGGCCGGGCTGTTTTGCGCGCTGTTTTGCACCGAGACCTGGGGCCGGCCGGCCCCGACCGAGGGCGACCACTGAGTTTCACGACCTTTTGCGGGAGGTGAGGACATGAAGCGACTTTTGATCGCGGCGCTGGCCGTGGCCGTCAGCCTGGCCGGTGGCGTGGCCCTGGCGGCCGATTCGGCCTTTTTACAGCTCCTGCGCCCCAAAATGGGCCAGGTCAAAGCCAAGGCCGCCTACAGCGGCATGTTCTGGTCGGAGGTCGACGTTCAGGGAAGCTCCACGTCGTTTGCCATGAACAAGCAGGAACTTTCGGCCATGACCCCGCTGATGCAGGACGACGGCCAGGAACTGGCCCTGTGGCTGGACGCCGACGTGCGCAATGTCGACAGCGACCTGTTTTTGCCCGAGGTCAACCGCACATTTCCCGATGAGCTGTGGGACTTGAACCTGGCCCTGTCCTATCGGCGCAAGCTGGGCCAAAACTGGATCGGCGGCGTGCGCGGCTCCTTTGGCTCGGCCTCCGACAAGCCCTTCAATTCGGCCGACGAGCTGACCTACAACGCCATGGGCTTTGCCCGCCGCGAGCTGGACAAACAGAACGCCCTGCTGTTTTTCCTGTTCTATTCCAGCAGCATGGATTTTCTGCCCGGCGTGCCCTATCCCGGCGTGGCCTGGCAGTACACCGCGGCCGACCGCAGCCTAGACCTGACCATCGGCCTGCCCATGCTCATGGCCACCTACCGGCCCGTGGACCCGCTCAAGCTCAGCGTGGCCTATTATCCCCTGCGTAACGTCTTCGGCGAGGCCGCCTGGAGCTTCACCAAGCAGTGGTCCACCTTCGGACGCTTCACCTGGACCTATCAAGACTATCTGCTAGCCGACCGCCCGCGCGACGAAAACCGCCTGTTTTATTATGAAAAACGCGCCGTCATCGGCGTGGGCTTCAAGCCTCTGCCCGGGGCCAACATCGAGCTTTCCGGCGGACGCGCCTTTGACCGCCTGATGTTCCAGGGCCAGAACCACGGTGACGAAGACCAAAACCGCATCGAGCTCGACGACGGCTGGCTGGTCCACCTGGTGGGGTCAATGCGCTTCTAGGGCCGGCGCGGCGTCGGCCGGCCCCTCGGCCGTGAGCGTCGGCGTCCGCGCCTCGTCCAGGGCCTGGCGGATGGCCGCCACCATCTGCGAAGTGAGGATGGGCTTGTACAAAAAGGCCTTGAAGCCCAGCTCCAAGGCCTTTTCGGCCGAGACCTGCTCGCTGAAGCCCGAGCAGAGGATCACCGGCAGCTCGGGCCGCAGGCGCATCATCTCCAGGGCCATTTCCAGGCCACTGCGACCGGGCATGTTCTGATCGGTGAAGATCAAGTCGAACCCGTCGGGCGCGGCGCGGAAGGCGGCCAAGGCTTGCTCCGGCGAGGTGAAGCCGAAGAACTCGTAGCCCAGCGGGGCCAGGATCTGTCGGCCGATATCCACCAGCGCCTCTTCGTCGTCGACAAACATGATCCTTTCCGAACCGCCGGCCAAGGCCTGGCGTTCGGGCGCGGCCGCGCGCTGGGCCTGGCTGGCCAGCAGCGGCAGATACACCTGGAAGACGCTGCCCCGGCCCGACTCGCTATATACGCGGATCGATCCGCCCAAGTCCTTGACGATGCCGTGCAAAACCGAAAGGCCCAGCCCCGTGCCCTTGCCCTGCTCCTTGGTGGTGAAAAACGGCTCGAAAATGCGGCCGAGGGTGGCCTGATCCATGCCCACGCCAGTGTCGCTGACCGACAGCCGCAGGAAATGGCCCTGCTGAATGTCGTAGCGCGCCGCGTCTTCGGCGTTGATGATGGGGCTATCCAACTCGACGGTGAGCACGCCGCCAGTCTCCAGCATGGCCTGGCGGGCGTTGGTGCACAGGTTCATCACCACCTGGTGCAGGCTGGTGGGGTCGGCCAAGACCAGGTCGGCGTCGGCCGAAAAGCGTTGGCGCACCTCGATGGACCCGAAGGCCGAGGCCCGCATGAGCTTGATGACTTCCTTGACGATGGGCGTGACGGCCACGGGCTGGCGCTCGCGCTTGGCCTGGCGGCTGAAGCTGAGGATCTGCTTGATCAACTCGGCGGCGCGTCCGCCGGCGTTGAGCACGGCCTCCAGGTATTCCTGCACGGGATGGCCCTCGGGCAGGTCGCTGGCGGCCAGCTCGGAATAGCCGATGATGGCGCTGAGGATATTGTTGAAATCGTGGGCGATGCCGCCGGCCAGGGTGCCGATGGCCTCCATTTTCTGGGCCTGGCGCAGTTGATCCTCCAGCCTGGCGTGGGTCTCCTGGGCCCGCTTGCGCTCGACGATGTCCCAGGCCAGGTCGGCCAATTGCGCGACCACGGCCACGTCGCCCTCGAGGTAATCGCCGGGCTTGTTGCCCACGCCCAAAATGGCCACGATGCGCCCCTGGCGGAAGACCGGGGCCACCAGTTCGCCGCGCACCGGCGCGTGGCCCTCGGGCAGGCCGCGCCGGTGGGGCAGGGACATGTAGTCGTTGTGGATCACCGCCCGCCGCCGCAGCAGGCAGTCGACCCACACGCCGGCCTTGTCCACGGGATAATGGGCCTTTTCGACCTTGGCCGTGCACATGGTGGCCAGGGTGTTGCTGGACCAGACCTGGAGTTGCAGGGTCTTTTCGTCCTCGGAGACAAAGTGATAAAAGCCGATCTCGCTTCCGGTGAGCTCCTCGGCCATGTCGATGGTCTTTTGCAGCAGCGTGTCCGAGTCGCAGTCGGCCGAAAGCTCCAACAGGCGCAGGCGGGCCTGGCGCACGCGCCTGTCGCGGATCTGGCCCGAAACATCCTCGAAGGTGGTGAAGACCTGGTGGGGCTTTTCGTCGCCGGGCCGGAACAGGGGCACGGCGTTGACGGTGATCCAGATGACGTTTTTGGTATGCGGGTTGCGCACGCCCATCACCACGCCGCGCACCTCCTTGCCTGTGCGCATGGCCACCTCGTAGGGGTGCTCCTCGGGCGGCATGGCCGCGCCGTCCTCGCGGAAAAGCTCCGGGATGCTTTCGGGCGCGAGGCCTTCGGTGGTGTGTTGCAAGACGATGCCCAGGATCTTTTCGGCGGCCGGGTTGGCCGAGACGATGCGGCCCTGGGCGTCGCGGTAGACCACGCCGTGGAGCATGGACTGAAACAGGTTGTGATAGAGCTCGGCGCTTTCGCGCAGAGCCAACTCCTGCTCCTTGAGCTTGGTCACGTCGCGGAAGACCGTCAGTTTGGAAAGCGCGCCGCTTTCGTGGATCAGCGGGTCGTTGCTGACGTGATAGACGGCGTTGTATAGCTCGTCGTCGAGCTGGTAATTGACGTGGCGGCGCTTTTTGATCACGCCCATGACGCACCAGGGGCAGACGTCGGGGCGGTGATAAAGGGCCTGATGGCACAATTCGCCGGTGGCGTCGCGGCCCAGGCGGCGGATCATCGCCGGGTTCATGTACTCGATGACAAACGCCTCCGAGCAGATATAGACCGCGTCCTCCATGGCCTGCATCATGGTGCGGTACTTTTCCTCGCTGGCGCGCAGGGCCTTTTGGGCCTCCATGCGCTGGGCCATTTCGTCACGAGCGTTCTGGTAGGCCTGGGAAAGCTCGGCCGTGCGGGCGACCACGCGGCGCTCCAGGTCGTCGTTGGCCTGGCGCAGGGCCTCGGTGGTGGCCCGGCGCTGTTCCCAGGCCCACGCCAGGCCCCAGGCGGTCAGCCCCCAGACGAAGGCCAGGGCCGCGGCGACGAGCAAGCCCCAGTCCCGCCAGGCCTCGGCCTTGGCCGACATGGCCCCGGCCGGCAGGAAAGAGACGACCTTCCAGAAATATTCGCCCTGGCCGGCGGCGCGCAGCTCGGACAAGGGCCGCGCGGTGACAAAGGAATAAAGCCCGGCCGCGGTCTGGGCCTGACCCTGCTCCCGGCCGCTGATCTCCCGCCAGGCCTGGGGTTGGGCGTTGGCCAGGGTGCGCTTTTCCTTGCCGGGCAGCATGAAGCCCCACTCGTCTTCCGGATCGGGGCCCATCAGCCAGTGGCCTTGGTTATTCAACAGCATCAGCGCCGATGGCGCGGGCCGGCCGACTTGGCGCAGTTGCTCCAGCAGCTTGGCGGCCAGGTAGTTGATCACCACCACGCCCAGCTTGTGGCCGTCGGGCCCGAAGACCGGCTGGGCCAGGCGGATCATCGGCTTGAGCGGTTGCTCGACGCGCTCGCGCTCGACGTTGAGGTCCAGCGGCGAGACGTAGATCCCACCACGGCCCAGGCCGATGGAGCGGCGGAAATAATAGCGCCGGCTTTTGTCTTGCAGTTCGCCCGGCGCCGTCGCCTTGACGCGGCCGCCCACGCGGTCGACGCGGGCCCGTTCGCGGCCGGCGACGTCCACGAAACGTAGTTGGTCGTAGTCGGGGTGGCTGGCGGCGAACAGGGTCAGCTCGCTGGCCAGTTCGGCCAGGGCGGCGCTCCGATCGGCGGCGGCCAGGCGGCGCTCGACAAGGCCGGCCAGAAAGCGCAGATCGTCGACCACCGGCGCGAAGACCCGTTGGATGGCCCGTTGACCGGCCGTGGCGGCCTCCATCTCCATGCGCCGACTGGCGACCATGTCCGCCGCGGTCTCGGCGTGATACAGCTCGGCGAGCACCGCCAGCGAAATGACCATCAGCGGCGCGAAGATCAGCAGGGCCTTCTTGAAGACCGCCCACGGCCCGGGCCGGAGCCCGGCGATGTATTGGCTGGCGTTCACGTTGAGGTTCCCCCGTGCGCGCGGGCCGGGTGAAGCGGACGCGGCCGCGCGGCCACGGCCTGTCGCTGGCGCTGGCGGCGTTGGCGTGGATGATGAACTGGCTGGCGAACCCGGCGTTTTGTCGATGCCTATATTATGCAGGCAATGGACCGGGCTTTTTCAACTATCGGCGCGGATTTTTCGCGGTCGTCCGCTGATCCTCGGCCAGGGCGTTCCAACCGCCGCCCAGGGCCTTGTAGACGGTGATGAGATCGCTGGTGACCGCGCCCCGGCTCTGGGCCAGTTGATCCTGCAATTGCAGCAACGAACGCTGGGCCTCCAGGACGTTGTTGAAATCGACCAGGCCGGCGCGGTATTGGTCCTGGGCGATGGCCTCGGCGCGCCGGGCCTCCTCGACGGCCTTGGCCAGGCTCTGGGCGCGCAGTTGTTCGCGGGCGTAGGCGGTCAGGTTGTCTTCGACCTCGGCCAGGGCGGCCAGGACGGCCTTTTGGTAGGCCAGCAGGGCCTGTTCCTGCAAGCTCGACTGGATGGCGATGTTTTGGCGCACCGCGCCGGCGTCGAAAATCTTCCAACTGACGGCCGGCCCGATGCCCCAGGCCTGGCTGGCGGCGCTGAACAGTTCGCCCGAGCTGACGGACTCCAGGCCGATGCTGCCCAGCAGGCGCAGCTTGGGATAAAGCGCGGCCGTGGCCACGCCGACGCGGGCGGTCTGGGCGGCCAGGCGGCGTTCGGCCGCGCGGATGTCGGGCCGCTGGCGCAGGGCCTCGGCCGGCACGCCCACGGCCACGCGGGGCGGGCACTGGGGGATGGGCCTGACCTCGGCCAAGCGTTGGTGCAGGCTGCCGGGCGTGCGGCCGGCCAGGATGGCCAGGCTGTTGAGCGAACTTTCCAAGCCGGCCTGCAGGCCGGGCAGTTGGGCGCGGGAGCTTTCCAGGTTGTAGCCCGCCTGACGCAGGGCCAGTTCGTTACTCAGGCCGGCGGCGCGCCGGGCGGCGATCAGGGCGTGGGTCTTGGTTTGGGCCTCCAGGTTGGCCCGCATGGCCGCCAGCCGGGCCTGGTAGGTGCGGGCCTCCACGTAGTTGCGCGCCGTTTCGGCGCAGATGCTCACCCAGACGTCGCGCAGATCGGCCTGGGCCGCCTCCAGATCAGCCTGGGCCGCCTCGACCCCCCGCCGCGCGCCGCCGAATATGTCGATCTCCCAGCCGGCGTCGAAACCGCCGGAGTAGAGGTCATACTGCCCGCCCGAGCCGGAGCGGCTGTTTTCGCTGGCCCGGCGCGACTCGAAAGCGCCATCTGCCGAAAGCTCGGGCCACAGGGCCGCCTGGCTCAGGCCCCGGGCGGCCCTGGCCTGGCGCACCTTGGCCCGGGCCGTTTTGATGTCCAGGTTGCCGGCCAGGCTCTGGCCGATCAGCTCGGTCAAGAGTGGATCGTCGAACCTGGCCCACCACTGGGCCAGGGCCTGGGCCTGGGGCGTGGCGGCCTCCAGCCCGCCGGTCATGGTCGCGCGCCAGGCCGGCGGCGTTTGCGGGCTGGGCGCTTGGTAATCGGGGCCCACGGCGGCGCAGCCGGCCGAAATCAGGCCGACGGCCACGACGGCGGCGGCCAGGGCGATCTTGCCTGGGCTTGTCATGGCTTTGTCCCCCCTCGCCGGGCGCGCACGAAGTCTTTCAGGCCCTCACGCCAGCCCTGCAACACCACAAACAGCGGCGGGATGAGAAAAATACCCAGCATCGTCGCCGCCAACATGCCAAAAAACACCGTCACGCCGATATCGCGGCGACTGGCCGCGCCGGCCCCCGTGGCCACCACCAGCGGAAACACGCCCAGGATGAACGAAAAAGCGGTCATCAACACCGCGCGGAAACGCACC
Organism: Desulfarculus baarsii DSM 2075; assembly: GCF_000143965.1. Taxonomy (GTDB): domain Bacteria; phylum Desulfobacterota; class Desulfarculia; order Desulfarculales; family Desulfarculaceae; genus Desulfarculus; species Desulfarculus baarsii. The sequence goes on from NC_014365.1 coordinate 24,348, forward strand.
CGCGCGCCATCCAGGGCCGCCTGGACGATGGGCGCGCCCGCCTCGCGGCTGGTCTTGGCGAACTCGACGATGAGGATGGCGTTCTTGCTGGCCAGGCCCAGCAGCAGCACCAGGCCGATCTGGCCATAGATGCTAAGCGCCCGGCCAAAGATGAACAAACCCGCCAGCGCCCCCAGCACCGCCACCGAGATCGACAGGATCACCGTCAGCGGGATCGACCAGCTTTCGTATTGAGCCACCAGAAACAGATAGCCAAAAAGCAGGGCGGTGAGGAAAATCGCCACCGTCTGGCCGCCGGCCTGCTGTTCCTGATAACTCAGGCCCGACCAGTCGAAACCATAGCCCTGGGGCAGGGTGCGCCGGGCCAGCGCGGCCATGGCGTCCATGGCCTGGCCCGAACTTTTGCCCTCGGCGGCCGCGCCGTTGATCTGGGTGGAAGGGAACTGGTTGTAGCGATAAATCACCTGGGGCCCGGTGGTGATCTTCAGGCTGACCAGGGTCGACAGGGGGGTCATGGCCCCGGAGTCGGAGCGCACATAGAGCTGGCCGATGGCCTCCGGCGCGTCACGGTAGGGCGCGTCGGCCTGGATCTTGACTTGATAGACGCGGTTGAACAGGTTGAAGTCGTTGACGTATTTCGAGCCGAGCTGGGCCTGGAGCGTCTCGAAGACGCGGCCCACCGGCACGCCCAGGCTCTGGGCCTTGACGCGGTCGAGGTCGATGTAGATCTGCGGGGCGTCGGCGGTGAAGCTGGAAAAGGCCCGCTGGATGTTGGGGTCTTGGTTGGCGGCCACGACCATGGCCCCGGTGACGGCGGCCAGATCCTGGGGCGTCTGGTCGCCGAAGGCCTGCAACCGGAAGTCGAAGCCGCCCACCGAGCCCATGCCGCGAATGGCCGGCGGGGTGATCACGCGGATGTCGGCGGCGGGGATGGCCGCCACCCTGGCCTGGACGGCCTTGATGATCGCCGGCAGTTGTTCGTCGTCGGCGGTGCGCTCATCCCAGGGCTTGAGCATGATCACCGCGCGACCCAGGTTTTCGCCGGTGCCGCTGAGGGCGCTGCGGCCGTTGATGTTGGTGACGGCGGCGATGCCCGGCGTGTCCTTGATCGCCGCATGTATCTGCCGCGAGACCAGGCTGGTGCGCTCCAGCGAGGCCGTGGGCGGCAGTTGGATCTCCAGGTAAAACAAGCCCTGATCCTCGTCGGGCAAAAAGCTGGTGGGGCTGCCGACGAAAAGCAGATACCCCCCGGTCAACACCAGGGCCAGCAGGCCCAGCGTCAGGGCCCGGCGGCCGGCCAGCCAGCCCGCGCCGCGCACGTAGCCATTGCGCGAACGGCCCAGCAAAGCCTCGAACCAGCCCAGCGGCCCGCGCCGCGCCTGGTGGCCGCCGGCCGCCGGCCGCAGAATCAGCGCGCAGAGGGCCGGGCTCAGGGTCAGGGCGCAGACGCCCGAAAGCAAAACGGCGAAACAGATCGTCACGGCGAACTGCTGATAGAGCCGGCCGGTGATGCCCGGCAAAAAGGCCACCGGCAAAAACATGGCCAAAAGCACCAGCGTGGCGGCGATGATCGGCCCGGTGACCTGGCCCATGGCCTTGATGGTGGCGCTTTTGGCGTCGATGCGCTCCTCGTCCAAAATGCGCTGGACGTTTTCGACCACCACGATGGCGTCGTCGACGACCACGCCGATGGCCAGAATCAACGCGAATAGCGTGATGATGTTGGCGCTGTAGCCCAGGGCCAACAGCGCGGCGAAGGCGCCGATCAGCGAGACGGGGATGGTGAGGGTGGGGATCAGCGTGGCCCGCCAGTCCTGCAAAAACAGAAACGTCACGCCCACCACCAGCACGAAGGTCATCAGCAGGGTGAGGACGATCTCGTGGATGGTGGCCCGCACGAACAGGGTCGCGTCCATGGTCAGGCGATATTCTATGTCGTCGGGAAAGGTCCGGGCCAGCCGTTCCAGTTCGGCGCGCACCTGGTCCATGGTCTCCAGGGCGTTGGCGTCGGAGGACTGATAGATGCCCAGCGGCACCGCCGGCGCGCCGTCGAGCAGGTTGTTGCCGGCGTAGGACTGGGCCCCCAACTCCACGCGGGCCACGTCGCCCAGGCGCAGCACGCCGCCGTCCTTGTTGACGCGCACCACGATGTTCGAAAAATCCTCCACCGTCACCAGCCGGCCCTTGGCCCGCAGGGGGTACTGCAACTGCTGGCCGGCCGGGCCGGGAGAGGAGCCCAGCGCGCCGGCGGCGGCCTGGATGTTCTGGCTGGCGATGGCCTGGTTGATGTCGGAGGCGCTCAGGCCCAGGGCGGCCAGGCGTTCGGGGTCCATCCACACGCGCATGCTGTAGCTCAGTTCGCCAAAGATGTTGGCGTCGCTGACGCCGTTGATGCGGGCCAGGGCGTCTTGGACGTTGATGCTGACGAAGTTGCTGAGAAAAAGCTGATCGCGCGTGCCCTTGGGCGAAAAGAAGTTGATGATGGCCAGCATGTCCGAGCTGCGGGCGCGCACGGTCAGGCCCTGGGCCACCACCTCGTTGGGCAGCTTGGACTCGGCCTGCTTGAGGCGGTTGAGCACGTTGACCTGGGCGATGTCGGCGTTGGCGTCGGCGTCGAAGGTCACCGTCAGGCTGTAGGAGCCGTCGTTGCCGCTGGTGGAGGTCATGTAGATCATGTCCTCGACGCCGTTGACCTGGGCCTCGATGGGCGCGGCCACGCTCTGGGCCACCACCTCGGCGCTGGCCCCGGGATAGGTGGCCCGCACGACGATCTCGGGCGGGGTGATCTTGGGATATTGGGCCACCGAGATGTTCAGAAGCGCGATCAACCCGGCCAGGGTGATCACCAACGAAATCACCACGGCCAGGCGCGGGCGGTCGATGAAAAGTTTGGAGATCATATCTGGCCGCCCTATCGACCCGCGTCGGCCACGGGCTTGACCGCCTGGCCGGGACGCACCTTTTGCACGCCTTGGACGACGATCAGCTCGCCGGCGGCCAGGCCCGAGGCGATGACCCAGTCCGGCCCGGACTGGCCGGCGGTGACCACCGGCCGCTTGCTGGCGATGTTTTGGCCGTCGACGACAAAGACATGGCGTCCGTCCTGGTCCTCCAGCACGGCCGATTGCGGGGCCAGCACCACCGGTTTGGCCGGCCCGGACGACTCGTTGACGGTGACGAACTGGCCCGGCGTCAAGAGGCCCTCGGGGTTGGCGAAGACGGCGCGCACGGCGATGGTGCCGGTGGCCGGGTCCACCTCGTTGTCGATGAACTCGACCTTGCCGACGATGGGATAATCGTGGCCCTGGCCCAGGAGCAGGCGCACCTGGCGGCCGGCCTCGCGCTGGGCGGCGTTTTCACGGCCGCGCTGGGGCAGTTCGGTCTCGGAGATGGAATAGACCACGCGGATGGGGTCTACCTGAACGATGCGCGCCAACGCCCCCGATTCAGGGCCCACCAGATTGCCCACCGTGTAGGCGGCCCGGCCGATGCGCCCGGCGATGGGCGCCTTGACCGTGGCGTAGCCCAGGTTCAGCTCGGCCTGGGCCAGGTTGGCCTGGGCCTGGGCCACGGCGGCCTTGGCCTGGAGCTGGACGCTGATGGCCTGCTCCATGTCGGCGGCCGAGACGCTGCCGGCCCCGGCGCTTTTGAGGCGGGCCAGGTATTGCTCGGCCTGGGCCAGGGCGGCCTGGGCCTGGGCGGCCTTGGCCCGGTCGGCGGCCACCTGGTTGCGGTAGGAGGCCTGCTCGATGACGAAAAGCGTCTGACCGGCCCGCACCAGGCCGCCCTCGCGGAAGGCGATGCGCTCCAGATAACCTTGCACCCTGGCTCGCAGATCCACGCTCTGCATGGCCTCGACGCGGCCCACGTGGCGACTGGTGGCCTGGAGATCCTTTTGCCGGGCGGCGGCCACGATCACCGCCGGCGGCCCGCCGGGCGGCGCGGCCTGGGCCGCCGTGACGATCAACAGCAAAATGGTCGCCAGCAAACAAGGCGACGCGTGACGGGAAGGTTTTGTCTGGGGCATGACAAGTCCTTGTGTCGGGTTGATCAGCTAGGCGGCGCTCCAAACAACCGGCCCATCGCGGCCACTTTCCCGGGCGGGCCCATCACCACCAGCATGTCGCCGCCGGCCAACAGTTCGTCGGCCCCCGGCGAGGCCGCCACGCCGTCGGGCCGTTTGATGGCCACCACCGTCACGCCATGGTCCTTGCGCAGGTTGGCCTGGCCCAGGCTGCGGCCGACCAGCGGCGAGCGCTCGTCGAGGCGAAAGGTGAGGATCTCGGTGTCGTCGAACAGGCCCGAAAGACGCTGTTCGCCACCCTCGCCGCCGGGATTGACGTCGCGTAGGGAATTGTAGTCCTGCCGCCGCAGTTGGGCCAACAGGGTGGCTATCTCGCTTTCGGGCGCGCGCAGGCGGCGCAGCACGCGGGTGAATATCTCCAGGGCGGTTTCGTATTCCTCGGGGATGACCTCGTCGGCCCCGACCTTGCGCAGGCCCTCGACCTCGCTTTCGTAGCGCGTGCGCACGATGACGTGCAAGGTGGGGTTGATGCTCTTGGCCGCGGCGACGATGCGCCGCGCCACCACCGAGCCGCCCATCGAAACCACCAGGATCTTGGCGTGGGCCAGGCCGGCGTGGGCCAGCACGGCCGGATTGCTGGCGTCGCCGAAGACGATGGGCAGGCCAAGGGCCGACTGCTGGCGCACGGTGTGGGGGTTCATCTCCACCACCAAAAAGGGCAGCCCCGCCAGGCGGGCCGCCCGCACCACGTTGCGCCCGGCCAGGCCATAGCCGATGACCACCACCTGCGCCGCGTGGCCGTCGTGAGCCGCATGGCCCTCGTCGTCGCCGCCCTGGCGGTCTGGCCCTCCCCACGAGGGCGACCAATAGCCGCCCAGGCCGATGGCCGACAGCCAGGCCGGCGATTTTTCGCCCAGCCGGAAGCCCAGCGAAAGCATGAAAGGCGTCAGCACCATCGTCATGATCGCCGTGGCCAGGAATAAATTGTAGCCATTGCTGTCGAGCAGCTTGGCGTTGAGGCCGATCTGAGCCAGCACGAAGGAGAATTCGCCGATCTGCCCGATCGATAGCGCCGTCGAGCCGGCCACGCGCAGGCCGTGGCCCAAAAACAGCACCGCCACCCCCGCCGAGGCCTGCTTGAGGATCAGCACCAACGCCGTGACCGTCAGCACCAGCACCGGATGATGCACGAAATAGGCCGGCTCGACCAACATGCCCATCGAGATGAAAAAAATACTGATGAACAAATCGCGCATGGGCAAAATGCTGCCCACCGCCTGCAGGCCAAAGGGCGACGAGCTGATGATCAGCCCGGCGGCGAAGGCGCCCAGGGCCAGCGACAGCCCGGCCCACCAGGTCAGCGCGGCCACGCCCAGGCACATGGTCACCACGCTGATCAGAAACATCTCGCGGCTGCGCGTGTCCGCCACCCGGGCCATGGCCCACGGGGCCAGCCAGCGGCCCAGCACCAGCAGCGCCGCCACCGCGGCCAGGCCTTTTTGCAGCATCAGCCACATGTCCGCGCCGTTGACGTGCCCGCCGGCCAGGAAGGGCACCGCCAGCATCATCGGCACCACGGCGATGTCTTGAAAAATGAGGATGGCCAGGCAGATGCGGCCGGCCGGCGTATCCAGGGCCGAACGCTCCCGCAAAAGATTGAGCACGATGGCCGTGCTGCTCAGCGCCAGCAAAAAGCCGACGAAGATCTCGGTGTTCCAGTTCAACCCCAGGAGATGAGCCGCGCCCGCGCCCAGGGCCATCGCGCCGAGCACCTGCAACGCCCCGCCGATGAACACCACGTCCTTGATCTGCATCAAGTCCTTGATGCTGAACTCCAGGCCGATGGTGAACAACAGCAGCACCACGCCCACCTCGGCCATCAGCTCCACTTCGTGGACGCCAGAGACCAGGCCCAGGCCGTGTGGCCCGGCCAGGGCCCCGGCGATCAGAAAACCGACGATGTTTGGTATGCCCAGGCGGTGAAAGACGTAGATAACGCCAAGCGAAAGGCCCAGAATCACCACTAGATCGAGCAGTATGCCCATGTTCGGACAGCCTTTGCGAGTTTATTTCGCCTGAAGTTTGGCCCAGGGAGGCTTGGCGGTCAAGGCCAAACGGAGGCCCCGTCCGTGGCGGGGGGTTGAAGATTGCTTGACTAGCCGGCGGGGATGTATAAAATGAAGCGCCTGCCGAAAAAATGCGTCGACGACCCGCCGTGGCTAGGGGCCGGCGCACTGGTTGCTTTGCGCCAACCCCATGAAACAACGAGTTCCAGCCCGTTGGCGCGGACAAAAAACCACGGCGCGGCCGCGAGCCGGTCATCGCCCGTGGCGCGAAAACAAACACGCCGGATGATCTGACGAACTATTCCGCCAAGCATCCGTCATTACCTAAAGCGATCAAGGGGCAACAAGGCATGAAAGTCATTATTCTGGGCGCGGACGGCTTTTGCGGATGGCCGACAACCCTGCACCTGTCGGCCCATGGCTGTGACGTGGTGATGGTCGACAACCTTTCGCGGCGCAACATCGACAACGAGCTGGAAGTGCGCTCGCTTACGCCCATCAGCTTCATGGGCGAGCGCATCGCCGCCTGGCGCGAGATCTCTGGCCGCTGCCTGGCCTATCACAACTTTGACGTGGCCAAGAACTACAAGCGCCTGCTTTCGCTGATCGAGCAGGAAAAGCCCGAGGCCATCGTCCATTTCGCCGAGCAGCGCTCCGCCCCCTATTCCATGAAGTCGCCCCGGCACAAGCGCTACACCGTCGACAACAACCTCAACGCCACCAACAACGTCTTGTGCGCCATCGTCGAATCGGGCCTGGACGTGCATCTGGTGCACCTGGGCACCATGGGCGTTTATGGCTACGGCACCGCCGGCATGCAGATCCCCGAGGGCTACCTGCCGGTCAAGCTGGAAGTGGCCCCGGGCGTGTTGGTCGAAAAAGAAATTCTCTACCCGCCCGACCCCGGCTCGATCTATCACATGACCAAGACCCAGGACGCCTTGTTGTTCTACTACTACAACAAAAACGACGGCGTGCGCGTCACCGACCTGCACCAGGGCATCGTCTGGGGCACCCAGACCGCCGAGACCGCCGTCGACGAGCGTCTGATCAACCGCTTCGACTACGACGGCGACTATGGCACCGTGCTCAATCGTTTCCTGATGCAGGCGGCCGTGGGCCATCATCTCACCGTCCACGGCACCGGCGGCCAGACCAGGGCCTTCATCCACATCCAAGACACCGTGCGCTGCATCGAGCTGGCCATCCGCAACCCGCCGCTCAGCGGCGATCGGGTCAACATCCTCAACCAGCAGACCGAGACCCACCAGGTGCGCGCCCTGGCCGAAAAAGTTCGTCAGATCACCGGGGCCGAGATCGCCTTCGTCAAAAACCCCCGCGTGGAGGCCTCGGAAAACGCCTTGCAGGTGGCCAACGACAAGTTCCTCTCGCTGGGCCTGAACCCGATCACCCTCGATGACGGCCTGCTGACCGAGGTCACCGAGATCGCCATGAAATATCGCCACCGGGTCGATCTGTCCAAGATCCCCTGCACCTCGCTGTGGCGGCCGTAAGGGCCCGCTCATGGGCGATGACGCGCGGCGGGCGGCTGGTTGCCTCCGCCGCGTTTTTTCGGTCCAGTTGACGGAGGGCCGACGATGAAACCGGGCGCGTGGCTGATGACGGCGTTGATCGCCTTCGCCTTGGCTGGCCAGGCCTTGGCCGCCGGAGGGGGCAAGCCCGTGGAAGGCTTTGTCGACACCCGCGACGGCCGGGTGTTTTACCGCATCCACGGCCAGGGCAAGCCCGGCCTGCCGCTGTTGGTCGTCCACGGCGGGCCAGGGGCCAACATGCAATACCTGCGGCCACTGGCAGCCCTGGCCGATCAGCGGCCGGTGATCTTCTACGACCAGTTGGGCGGCGGCGACTCCGACCGGCCCGACGACCCGGCCCTTTGGAACACGGCCCGTTTCGTTGACGAGTTGGACCAGGTGCGCCGGGCCCTGGGTCTGCGACGGCTGTTCATCGTGGGCCAGTCGTGGGGGGCCATGCTGGCGACGCAATACGTCCTCAGCCATGGCCAGGAGGGCGTGGCCGGGTTGATCCTCAGCGGCCCGTTGCTCAGCGCGCCGCGCTGGATCGCCGACCAAAGGCTCTTGCTGGCCCAGACGCCGCCGGCGATCCGGCAGGCCGTGGAAAAGGCCGAGGCCGCCCAGTCCTACGACTCGCCGGAGTATCAGCGGGCCATGGACGTCTATTATCGGCGCCATCTCTGCCGGCTCGACCCCTGGCCCGACTTTCTCCAGGAATCCTTCGCCCGCCTGGCCCTGCCGGTCTACCTGGCCATGTGGGGCCCCAGCGAGTTCACCTGCCTGGGCTCGCTCAAGGAGCAAGACCTCTCGCCGCGCCTGGGCGAGCTGCTCATGCCCGTGCTCTATGTCTGCGGCCGCTTCGACGAGGCCAGGCCCGAGACCGTGGGCTGGTTCGCCGCACAAACGCCCCAGGGCCGCCTGGTGGTCATCGAAGGGGCCAGCCATAGCCATCATGCCGAAAGACCAGAGCAATTCAACCAAGCACTCCGCGATTTCATGGCCGAGGTCGAGGCCTCCCACCGCCCGCTGAAATAGCCGCGCCCGCCGCGCGACAATTGTGCCTAGACAGTTGACAAGACACATGCCCGGCGGTAGCTTTGGCCCATGGGAACAAATGCAACAAAGGCCATCGCCGTGGACGTGGCCGATTGCCTGGTGATCGGTGCGGGCGTGGCCGGGCTCAGCGCCGCCCTGGAGGCGGCCCAGCACGGCCGGGTGATCGTTTTGTGCAAGGGCGCGCCGGCCGACTCCAACACCTTCCACGCCCAGGGCGGCGTGGCCGCGGCGCTCATGCCCGGTGATTCGCCGGCCGACCACGCCGCCGACACCATCGCCGCCGGGGCCGGGCTTTGCGACGCCCGGGCCGTGGAGGCGCTCTGCGCCGAGGGCCCGGAGCGCGTATTGCATCTGGCCGGCTTGGGTTGCCCCTTCGACCGCCAGGCCGACGGCGCTTTCCGGGCGGCCATGGAGGGGGCCCACCAGCGGGCCAGGGTCATCCCGGCCCTGGGCGACGCCACCGGCCGGGCCATCGCCCAGACGCTTCTGGCCCAATTGCCCGGGCAACCGCGCATCGAGCCGCGCCCCGGCGCGCGGGTTTTGGAGCTTTTGCTGGAGTCTGGCCGTTGCCGGGGCCTGTTGGCCATCGATGAAACCGGCCGGCCCCATGTTTATCTGGCACGGGCGGTGATTCTGGCCAGCGGCGGCTGCGGCCGCTTGTTCGCCCGCACCACCGGCCCGTTCTGCGACGGCCAGGGCCTGGCCATGGCCGCCCGGGCCGGGGCCGTGCTGGCCGACATGGAGTTCGTGCAGTTTCATCCCACGGCCTTGGACGCGCCGGGGGCCGACCCGCTGCCGCTGGTCTCGGAAGCGGTGCGCGGCCACGGGGCCCACTTGATCGACGACCAGGGCCGGCGTTTCATGCCCGGCGAGCACCCCATGGCCGAACTGGCCCCCCGCGACGTGGTGGCCAGGGCCATTTTCCGGCGGCTGGCGGCCGGCCGGCGGGTATTCCTCGACGCGCGGATGTTTGGCGATCACTTTGCCGCGCGCTTTCCCCAGGTCAACGCCCTGTGCCAGCGCCACGGCCTGGACCCGGCCCGCGATCCGCTGCCGGTGACGCCGGCGGCCCACTTCCTGATGGGCGGCGTGGCCTGCGATCTGGACGGGGCCACCACCGTGCCGGGGCTTTTCGCCTGTGGCGAGTGCGCCCGCGTCGGCGTGCACGGGGCCAACCGCCTGGCCAGCAATTCGCTTTTAGAGGGCCTGGTCTTTGGCCGTCGGGCCGGTCGGGCCGCTTTCCGGCGGCCCGCGCCCGCGCCGCCGTTGCAGGGCCAGGCCGTCACGCCCGCGCAACTGACCCGCTGGCTGCCGCCGGGCGTGAGCCTGGAGCGTTGCCTGCCCGGCCACGACGACGGGCAAGAACCGGCCATCGCGCGCCTGCGCCAGTTGATGTGGCGCGACGTGGGGCTCATCCGCCACGAGGACGGCCTGGCCCGGGCCGCCGCCCAGGTGGCCCGCTTGGCCCGCGAGGCCGCGCCGGGACAGATCAGCCTGGCCAACATGTGCGCCGTGGCCGAGGCGATCATCGCCGCCGCCCGCCAGCGCAAAACCAGCGTGGGAGCCCATTTCCGCGCCGACGGACCGGCCATGGCCTCCGGCCTGGCGCAAGGAGCGGCCTCATGAACGAACTGCTGATGCGCCGGGCCATCGAGGGCTTTTTGGCCGAGGATCTGGGCCGGGGCGACATCACCTCCACGGCCGTGGTGGCCGAGGACTCTTGGGCCACGGGCCGCTTTGTCTGCAAGGACCAAGGCGTGCTGGCCGGGCTGCCGGCGGCGCGCATGGTTTTCGCGCTGTTGGACGGGGCCGTGGAGTTCACGCCCCTGCTCGCCGAGGGCGCGCCTTTGCGGCCGGGCCAGGCCCTGGCCACGGTGCGCGGGCCGGCCAGGGCCATCTTGGCCGGCGAACGCCTGGCGCTCAACCTCCTGCAACGGGCCTCGGGCGTGGCCAGCCTGGCCGCCCAGGCCGTGGCCGCCGTGCAAGGCCACAAGGCCAAAATCCTCGACACCCGCAAGACCACCCCCGGCTTGCGCTGGCTGGAAAAATACGCCGCCAGGGTCGGCGGGGCGGTCAATCATCGCTTTGGCCTGGACGACGCGGTGCTGATCAAGGACAACCACCTGGCCCTGGCCGGCGGGGTGGGGCCGGCCCTGGCCAGGGCCAAGGCCGCCGTGGGGCCCATGGTCGTCATCGAGGTGGAGGTCGAGAGCCTGGAGCAACTGGCCCAGGCCCTCGAGGCCGGGGCCGGGGTGATCATGCTCGACAACATGCCCGCCGCCCTGATGGCCCAGGCCGTGAAGCTCTGCGCCGGCCGGGCCGTGCTGGAGGCCTCGGGCGGCCTGGACCTGGCCCGCCTGGCCGAGGTGGCCGCCACCGGCGTCGATTATATTTCCATGGGCTGGCTGACCAGCGGGGCCAAGCCCCTGGACATCGGCCTGGACCTGGAGCCGGCCGCGTCCGGCGGCCCCGCGAGGAGCTGACCATGCCCCAGATCTGCCCCAAGCTTTTGGCCGACCCCGGCCCGGCCGCCGAGCCCTTTGCCCGCGAGACCATCCGCCGTCTTGGCCAGGTGCGAGCCCAATTGGGCCGGCGGGCGCTGATCCTGGGCCACCACTACATGTCCGACGCGGTCATTGGCTGGGCCGACGCGGTGGGCGATTCGCTGGCGCTGTCGCGCCTGGCGGCCACGCAAAAAGAGGCCGAGTTCATCGTGTTCTGCGGCGTGCATTTCATGGCCGAGACCGCCGACATCCTGGCCGGCCAGGGCCGCCGGGTGATCCTGCCCGATGGCGGCGCGGGCTGCCCCATGGCCGACATGGCCGCGCCCGAGCAAGTCGAGCAATGCTGGCAAGAGCTGGCCCGCCTGGGCCATGGCCCGATCATCCCCATCACCTACGTCAACTCGTCGGCGCGACTCAAGGCCTTTTGCGGCCGCCACGGCGGGGCGGTGTGCACCTCGTCCAACGCCCGGGCCGTGCTGGCCTGGGCCCTGGGGCAGGGTCGGCGGGCGCTGTTTTTCCCCGATCAGCACCTGGGCCGCAACACGGCCCTGGCCCTGGGCCTGACCCCGCGGGAGATCGCCATGTGGCGGCGTGACGCCGCCGTCCTGGAAGGCGAGGCGGCCCAGGCCAGGGTGATCGTCTGGGACGGCTTTTGCCCGGTGCACGTGGAGTTTGGCCCCGCCGACGTGGCCCGGGCCCGCGCCCGACAGGCGGGGGTGAAGGTGGTCGTCCACCCCGAATGCCCCAGCCAGGTGGTGGCCCTGGCCGACGACAGCGGCTCGACGGAAAAGATCATCGGCCTGGTGGAGGCCGCGCCGGCCGGTTCGGCCTGGGCCATCGGCACCGAGATCAACCTGGTGCGCCGCCTGGCCGCCCGTTTCGCCGACAAAACGATTTTTTCGCTCAACGAGTCTGTCGCCGGCTGCCCGGATATGGCTAAAATAAGCCCAACCAATCTGCTGGCCAGCCTGGAGGCCATATTGGATGGCAAACCCAGGGGCGTGGTCGGCGTCGACGAGGCCACGGCCCGCCAGGCCGCCGTGGCCCTGGAGCGCATGTTTGCCGTTTCATAGCCCGCTTTCCCCGCCCTTGCACGATCGTCGCGCCCAGATTCTGGCCCTGTTGGCCGACGGTCGGCAGCCGCTGACCGGCGGCGAGCTTTCCGCGCGCCTGGGCGTCAGCCGCCAGGTCATCGTCCAGGACATGGCCATCCTGCGCGCCGAGGGCCACGACATCGTGGCCACGCCCCGGGGCTACCTGATGCCCGAGGCCAACGGCCCCCGTGGCCGCCGGGCCGTGCTGGCCTGCCGTCACGACGCCTCGCGGGTCGAGGAAGAGCTTTGCGTGATGGTCGACCACGGGCTGATGGTCGTCGACGTCATCGTCGAGCACGCCTTTTACGGCGAGTTGCGCGGCAACCTGATGCTCTGCTCGCGGGTGGACGTGGGCCGCTTCATGGCCCGCATGAGCGAACGCCGGGCCCAGTTCCTCTCGGCGCTGACGGGCGGGGTGCACCTGCACACCGTCGAGCACGCCGACCAGGCGGCCTTTGACCAGGCCGTGGCCGAGTTGGGCCGGCGGGGCCTTTTGGTCACGCCCTAGTCGGCCGCCGCCTGGCTGGGCCGGGAGATCGGCAGACGTAGCGTGAACAGCGCGCCATGGCCGGGCTGGCTGTCGACCACCAGACGACCGCCGTGCAGGCAGGCGATGGCCTTGGCCGCGGCCAGGCCCAGGCCGTAGCCTTGGGTGGTCTTGCTGTTGCTGCCCCGGAAAAACGGCTCGAAAATCAGCGAAAGCTCGTCGGCCGGAATGCCGGAGCCCTGGTCGCGCACGCGCACCTGGGCCTCGCCGCCTTCGGCGATCACGCTGACGTGGACCTGGCCGCCGGTCGGCGAATGTTGCAAGGCGTTGTCGAGCAGGTTGTCGAAAATCCGGCCCAGCAGTTCGGCGTCGGCCTCCACGGGGGCCGGGGCCGGCGCTTCGAGCAACAGCTCCACGTTGGCGGCGCGGAACTGGGGCCGCACCGCCTCGACGACGCCGGCCAGGCGCTCGGCCAGGTCCAGGCGCTCGGGCTTGAGCTTCAGCGCCCCGTCCTGAAGGCGGCTCATCTCGAGGAAACGATGGACAAAGCCGTCGAGCCGGGCGGCCTCCTGCTCGATGAACTGGGCGTATTTGCGTCGGTTTTTGGCGTGGGCCTGGTCTTCGTCGCGCAGCAGCAGGTTGGCGAAGCCGCGGATGCTGATCAGCGGCGTTTTCATGTCGTGGGCCAGCATGGCGATGATGCGGGCGCGGTGACGCTCCAGGGCCTTGGCCTCGCTGATGTCCTGGAAGGCCTCGACCCCGCCGAGGTGCCGGCCGTCGCTGTCGAAAATGGCCGCCGCCCACATGCGCACGTCCACCAGCGCGCCCCGGCTGTCGCGCACGTGCCAGTCGTCGGGGCCGGCGGTGCGGCCTTCGGCGGCCGAGCGCCGCAGGGGGCACAGGGGGTCGTTGTCGCAACCCATCACGTCGTGGCAATAGCGGCCCAGGGCTTGGTTGGCGTTGACGCCCAGGATTTTTTGCGCCGCCGGGTTGATCTGGGTGACGTTGTAGTGTTCATCGACGGCCAGCACGCCCACCGGCAGGCTCTCGAAGAGCACCCGCTGGCTGTCCAGGGCGTGGCGCAGATGCTGCTCCAAAAGCTTCTGGCTGGTGACGTCGCGGAAGACCGTCTGGCGGGCCACCCGGCCATCGGGCAGAAACACCGGCGTGCAGACCACGTTGTACCAGCGCGAATCGCTGGAGCGCTGCATTTCCTGGCGCACGGTCTGGCCGTTTTGCACCTTTTGGCCCTCGCACCAGGGGCAGACGTCGTCCAGGCCGTGGATGGCCTGGTGGCATTTTTCGCCGGTGGCGTCGCGGCCCAGGCGGCGGATCATGGCCTGGTTCAGGAATTCGATGTTGTGGTCTTGGTCACAGACGTAGATGGGGTCGTCAAAGGCCTCCAGCATGGCCTGACAGCGGCCGTTGACCAGGCCGGGGCGGTTGACCGCCGGCGAAAGCAGATGCCAAAAACCACCGTTTTGGCAGGGATGCGCGGCGTCGACGACCGTGATCAGCCCGCCGTCCCGCTGGACCAGGGCCTTGTGGGTGCTCACCGCCCGGCCGTCCTGGCCGGCCTGGCGCAGCAAGGCGCTTTCCTCGGCCCGCCGGGCGACCGGGCTGAGGTGGGACCACGGGCGGCCCGCGGCCTCCTGGCCCGACTCCAGACCCAGCAGGGCGGCGAAGGCGGCGTTGTGCCGCCGCACGCGCCCCTCCTCGTCGGTGACGGCCCAGGCCGTGGGCGAGTGTTCCATGGCCTGGGCCAACACCGCCAATTGTTCCGCCGTGGCCATGCTCATGGGCGAACCTTGATTACAGCTAACAAGCGTTGGCGGCCAACCCCCCTCTTTTTTTCATGATAAACCGGACGGACGGCCATTTCCAAGCCCTATCGCGACGGCGCTTATTTGTAATCGGCCCTGCCAAAACTGAGCCGGGCGATGATCTCGCGCATGACCTCGCTGGTTCCGGCCACGATGGTGCCCAGGCGCGAGTCGCGCAGCAGCCTGGCCATGGGATATTCCTCCATCAGGCCGTAGCCGCCGAAAAATTGCAGGCACTCGTCGGCCACGCGCTTGGCCAGTTCGCAGGCCAGGAGCTTGGCCATGGAGCACTGGGCCACGCAGGGCAGATCGTTTTGATAGAGCCAAGCCGCGTGATAGGTCAGTTGGCGGGCCGCCTCCTGGCGGGCGCTGAGTTCGGCCAGGCGATGGGCCAGGGCCTGGAGGTTGCTGAGCGGCGCGCCAAAGGCGTTGCGTTCGCCCATGTATTTGACGGCGTGCTCCAGGCAGAGCTGGGCCAGGCCAAGGCCCATGGCCGCGCAGGCCAGGCGTTCGAGTTGAAAGGCCTGCATGATGTAGTAAAAGCCCTTGTTTTCCTGGCCGACCAGGTTGGCCAGGGGCGCGCGGACGTCCTCGAAGGTCAGTTCGGCGGTGTCGGAGGCGTGCCAGCCCATTTTTTCCAGGCGGCGGGTGCAACTGACGCCCGGCGCGTCCAGGTCGACGACAATCAGGCTGATGCCCCTGGCCCCGGCGCCGGGCTCGGTCTTGCAGGCCAGGGTGATGAAGTGGCCGTCGGCCCCGTTGGTGATGAAGGTCTTGGCCCCGTTGATCAGGTAGTGATCACCCTGGCGGCTGGCCTTGGCGCGGATGGCGGCCACGTCGCTGCCGGCCCCGGGCTCGGTGACGCCCAGCGCCCCGACCATCTCGCCGCTGATGGAGCCGGCCAGGTATTTGCGCTTCAGTTCCTCCGAGCCGTATTTATGGATATGCTGCGGGGCCATGAACTGCTGCACGGCCACGGCGGCGGCGAAACCGCCCATGCGCGAGCGCGCCAGCTCTTCCAGCAAGGCCATGGCCATGAAGATGTCGCCTTCGGCCCCGCCATACTCCTCGGGAAAACACACGCCCAAAAAACCCAGTTCGCCCATGCGCCGGAAGGCCTGACGGGGGATGGCCCGGGCCTGCTCCCACTGGTCGGCGTGGGGGGCTATTTCGTTTTCGACAAAGCGCCGCACGTTGCGGCGAAACTCGTGGTGCTCGGGGCCGAAATAGATCGAATGCATCGTCGATGCTCCTTTGTTCAGGCGAAAAACGCGCGGCCCTCGGCGGCCATGGCGCGTAGCGGCGGCGCGGGGGCGAAGGTTTCTCCGTGGCTGGCGGCCAGCGCCTCCAACCGCGCCACCACCCGCGCCAGGCCCATCTCGTCGGCGACATGCAGCGGCCCACCGCGCCAGGCGGCGAAGCCCAGGCAGTGCACGGCCAAAAGTTCGACCTCGGCCGGCGCGATCCAGCCCGCCGTCAACCAGCGCGCCGCCAGGTTGGCCAGGACCAACGCGGCGTCCGCCGGGGGCGCGGCGGCCTGGGCCGCGCGCAGCAGCTCCACCAAAGGCGCCTCGGCCGGCCCGCTCGGGGCCACGGCCTTGCCCAGGGCCTTGGCCAGGCCCACGGCCGTATCCAGCGCCCAGGGCGCGGCCGCGCCCCGGCACAGCTCCACCAGCGGCCCACGGGCAAAATCGTCGGCCAGGCCAAAGCCGACCACCGCCTCGGCCTGGGGCCAGTCGGCCGGCGGCAGGGGGCCGCAAACCAACAGCACGGCCCCGGGCGCGCAGGCGGCCAGGATTTGCGCCAACCGGGCGGGCGCGCTCGGCCGGGTCACGATCACGGCGTCGCAGCCGGCCAGCACGGCCAGATCGCTGGCGGCGCGCAGGCGGCCCAGGTGCATCTGGGCGTTTCGCACCAGGCCCCGCGCGGCCTGCTTGTCCACGGCCTGGGCCACGGCCTGGCGCAGCTCTTGGGCCGCCGCCTCGTCGCCAGCCGCCACGGCCAGCCCCCAGCGCTCCAGGCCGGCCACGGCCAACTGGGCCGCCCGGGGGCCCGCGCCAACAATGCCCAGGCGGATGATCGGCCGGGCCGCCGGGCCGGGCCCCAGGCGCTGTTGGGCGGCCAGTGCCCCAAAATGCCAGATCAGGTTTTGCGCCGGCCGGCTGGCCACCAGTTGGCCAAAAAGCTCGTCCTCGCGGTGGCGGGCGGCCTGGGGGCCATGGGTCGCGGCCAGTTCCAGGCCCTCCAGCACGGCCAGGGGCGCGGCGTTGTTTTCCTGGCCACGGGCCAGGACTTGGCGGCGCGCGGCCTGGATCAGCCCCTGGTCCAGCCCTTGATCACGTCGCGGCCGGGGCGCGAGCCGGCCCTGGGCCAGAGCCAGGGCCAGGCTGGCGGCGCTTTCCCACAGCTCCTCGGGCCGGGCCACGGCGTCGATCAGGCCCAACTCCAGGGCCTGGGCCGGGCCCAGGCGGCGGCCCTCCAGCAACAGCGGCAACGCCGCCGCCAGGCCGACCCGCGCCACCAGCCGGCCGGTGATGCCGCCGGCCGGGATAAAGCCCAGGCTCACCGCCGGCAGGCCAAAGGCCGCGCCAGGGCCTTCGGCGGCCACTATGCGCCGGCACGACAGGGCCAGGCCCAACCCGCCGCCCAGCACCGCCCCGTGCACCGCCGCCACCACGGGCTTGGCCAGGGCCGCGAGCCTGTCGAGCACGCGGCCGCTTTGCCGCACCGCCGCGCTGGCCTGGGCCGGGTCTTTGGTCTGACGCAGGCTCTTCAGGTCGGCCCCGGCCACGAAGCTGGAGGCCTTGGCCGAGGCCAGCACGATGGCCAGCACCCGCCCGTCGGCGGCCAGTTCGCCCAGGCGCTGGTCGATGTCGTCCAGCAGCTCGGCGGCCAGGGTGTTGACCGGCCGGCCGGGCTGATCCATGATCAAAAACGCCACGCCGTCGGGGCGGATTTCGCTGCGGGTCTGGGCCATGCTCGCTCCCGGTGATTGGTTATCTGGTCTTACCAGCGAGTGGTAGCATCGGCCATGGCTGGCTGTCAAGCAATGGGGCGCTTCGGCTTCACTTTGTGTAAGCAGCCGAAAAAAGCCTGTTGAAACACCCGGCGTTGTGGTACAACCATGGCCATGAAGTCAGACCAGATCGACAGCATCGGCCCCCTGGAAAAAACGCCGACCATGAGCCGCCGCGTGGCCGAGTACCTGGCGCGGTTGATCGCCGGCGGCTCATTGCGGCCCGGCGAGAAGCTGCCCGGCGAGACGGCCCTGGCCCAGCGCCTGGGCGTCAGCCGGCCGACCCTGCGCGAGGCCCTGGGCGTGCTGCGAGCCAAGGGCCTGGTGGAGGTGCGGCCGCGCTCGGGCACCTACGTCACCAGCGCCCTGGCCGGCGGCGGCCCCAGCGCGGTGGGCGAGCTGGTGGCGGTGGACCCGACCAAGATCTGGGAGCTGCTGGAGATTCGCAAGGTCGTCGACACGGCCGCCGCGGCCCTGGCCGCCAGCCGCCGCACGCCCGCCGACCTGATCCGCCTGGCCGAACTGCGCCAGTCGGTGCGCAATCTGGGCGGCCACAGCCTGATCCGCCGTGGCGAAGGCGGCAAGGCCTACGCCCGTTTCTTCGCCTTCATCGCCCAGGCCAGCCACAACACCCTCTTCAGCCACCTGCTTTCGTGGGTCAGCACCACCCTGCGCCACCTTTTGCCCTACAGCCGCGACCGCCTGGCCGGCCGGCCCGAGAGCGGCCCGGTGATCATGGATCAGATCCAGGCCATCGCCCAGGCCATCGAGGACGGCGACCCGGACCGGGCCCGCCGCCTGACCATGGAGCATCTGGAATACCTGGAAAAGGCCCTGCGCGAGGTCCACGCCCTGCAGCCGCCGGTGGTCATCGGCGGCTGAGGTGGGCGTCGGCGAGGGGGCCGCGCGGCGGTCCTTGGCGGGTGCTTGCGCAAAAATGCTCAAGATTACGGCGAGTTGGCCAACCAATCGCCAATTCTGGCCATTTTCCCCCGTTGTTTAAAATTGCAACAATCCCGCCCATCGCTGTTGCAATTTTAAAATTTCCATTGAAGTTACACGGTTAGCGGCGTTATCCTCAAAGCGATGAGTTGCGTTTTGCAACAGCGCCAATCGCCATGATTTGACTCGTCATTCCAGATAAATCTTCCATGATTTCAGCATGATGTCCGCGGAGGCCTATTTTGGCACGATTATTTCATCTATGCGAGGCCAACTCCAGTGGCGCCGTCCGCCGGCGGTGGCCAGAGCTCCAACTTGCCACCGCCGGCGGACGGGTCGGCCTGAGCCATCACCATGCCGCCCCTCACGGAAGCCGACCCATGGGCCGACCGCAAACGCTCTCCAAGATCCGCGTGCGCCTGCTTCTGGGCTTCGTGACGGCCTTTGTGTTCATGGTGCTCTTCGGGGCCTTCAGCTACGTCTATTTCGCGCGCATCGAGCAGCGCCTGGTCTTCCTCAGCCACGCCGACAGCATGCTCAACACCGTGCTGGAGTTTCGGCGCTACGAAAAAAACTACTTTCTTTATCACCACGAAAAAGACTATCAGCAGGCCCTGGCCTACCTGGGCGAGTTCGACGGCTTGCTGAAAAGCCAGGCCGAACACCTGTCGGCCGGCCTGGGCCAGGCCGGCTACCGGCTGCTGCTGGCCAACGCGGGCCGCTACGAAGAGGCCCTGGGCGCGGCCCACCGCATGTTGGGCGGGGCCCTGGCCGGCGGCGACAGCTCCGGCGAGCTGGCCGCGGCCATCGATGGGCTGCGCTCGGCCGGCCAGCAGATCATCCACGGCTGCGAGGTGCTGGCCCGCCAGGAACGCCACGAGATTCAGCGCCTGTTGCGGCAATACCGGCCGGTGATGATCGCCTTTTTGCTGTGCCTGGCGGCCCTGGGCGCGGTGGCGGCCCACGGGCTGATCCAGCGCCTGGTGCGTCCGCTGAAGGTCATCGAGGACGCCGCCCAGGACGTGGGCCGGGGTCAATTCCGGGTTATCGCCTGGAATGACCGCCGCGACGAGATCGGCGACGTCATCGCCGCCTTCAACCACATGGTGCGCCATCTGCGGCAAAACAACGAACAGATGATCCAGACCGAGAAGCTCACCTCCCTGGGCACCCTGACCAGCGGCGTGGCCCACGAGCTCAACAACCCCCTCAACAATATCAGCACCTCCACGCAGATTTTGCTGGAGGAGCTGGATTCGCCAGACCTCCAGGAATATCACCGCGAACTGCTGGCAGCCATCGAGCAACAGGTGGCCAAGGCCAAGGACATCGTCGGCTCGTTGCTGGAGTTCGCCCGCCAGCGCGAGTTCGAGCCCAGCCGCCACGACCTGCGGGCGGTGATCGACGAGACGCTCAAGCTGATCAAGGGCGAGATCCCGGCCCAGGTCCAGGTGGAGGTGGACGCGCCGGCGGGCATCGTCATGGACATGGACAAGGCCCACATCGTCCAGGCCCTGATCAACCTGATCATCAACGCCATCCAGGCCATGGACGGGGCCGGCCGGCTGTCGATCCTGGCCCGCCTGGCCGAGGGCGAAACCGTGCGCCTGGAGCTGACCGACAGCGGAAGCGGCATCGCCCCCGAGGTGCTGCCGCGCATCTTCGACCCGTTTTTCACCACCAAGGAAGTCGGCCGGGGCACCGGCCTGGGCCTGTCGATCACCTACGGCATCATCGAACGTCATCGCGGCCACATCCAGGCCGAGAGCCGGCCGGGCCAGGGCGCGCGTTTCATCATCACGCTGCCCCTGCGGGCCGGGGAGGCCTGAGTCATGCCCCGCAAGCCGCGCCTGCTCATCGTCGAGGACGATCCCCTGGCCCGGGCCAACCTCAAGCACATCCTCCAGCGGGGCGACGAATACCAAGTCGACGCCGCCGACGGCGGAGTGATGGCTTTGGAGATGCTGGCCGCGCAGAATTACGACCTGGTGCTGACCGACCTGCGCATGGAAAAGGTCGACGGCATGCAGGTGCTGGCCGAGGCCAAGAAACGCGGCCCCGACGCCGAGGTGATCATGCTCACCGCCTTCGCCTCGGTGGATTCGGCCATCGAGGCCATGAAAAACGGCGCGTTTCACTACATCGCCAAGCCCTACAAGCTCGACGAAGTGCGGACCCAGGTGGCCGGCGCGCTGGAAAAAATGCGCCTGCGCGAGGAACTGCGCGAACTCAAGCGCGACCTGCGCGCCCGCGACGGCATGGGCTTCATCGTCGGCAAAAACCCGCTGATCCAAAAGCTGGTGGCCACCGTCGGGCAGGTGGCCCCCACCGACGCCAACGTGCTGATCATCGGCGAAACCGGCACCGGCAAGGAGCTTTTGGCCCGGGCGCTGCATTATTGCAGTCAGCGGGCCGAACGCCGCTTCGTGGCCTTCAACTGCGCGGCCTTTTCCGAGGACTTGCTGGTCAGCGAGCTGTTCGGCCACCAGAAGGGCTCGTTCACCGGCGCGGTGCAGACCAAGGCCGGCCTGTTCGAGGCGGCCGACGGCGGCACGGTTTTTCTGGATGAGATCGGCGACATGCCCCTTTCTATGCAGTCCAAGCTGCTGCGCGTGATCCAGGAAAAGGCCCTGACGCGCGTCGGGGCCACCGAAGCCATCCCCGTGGACGTGCGCATCGTCGCCGCCACCAACCGCGATCTGAAAAAGATGGTCGACGAGGGCCGTTTCCGCTCCGACCTCTATTATCGCCTCAACGTCGTCTGCATGGAGGCCCCGCCCCTGCGCCGGCGGCGCGACGACATCCCCCTGCTGGCCCATCATTTTCTGCACAAGCACGCCGAACGCCAGAACAAGCGCTTCGACGGCCTTTCGCCCGAAATGATCGGCGCCCTCTGCGCCCACGATTTTCCAGGCAATATCCGCGAGTTGGAAAACATCATCGAGCGCGCGGTGACCCTGGGCGTGGGCCAACGCCTGGAGTTGTGGGACTTGCCCGAGGAGTTGCGCGCCAAACGGCCCGCGGCCGCCGTCGAGGGGTCCTTGCCCACTTTGGAGGAAAAGGAATGCGAATACATCAAGCTGGTGCTGGCCCAGACCGGCGGCAACAAAACCAGGGCCGCCGAAATCCTGGGCATCGACCGGGTTTCGCTGTGGCGCAAGATAAAAAAATTCGGCCTGGAGCCCTGACGTCCATGGCCGCGCGAGAGGAATGTGGCCCATGTTGACGCGAATCTTTCCTTTCCTGGCCTGGTTCAAGGACTACAACGGGGCCAAGGCCCGCATGGACGTGATGGCTGGCGTCACCGTGGCCCTGGTGCTGATCCCCCAGTCCATGGCCTACGCCCAATTGGCGGGCCTGCCGGCCTACTACGGCCTCTACGCCGCGTTTCTGCCGCCGATGATCGCCTCGCTTTTCGGCTCCAGCATGCAACTGGCCACCGGCCCGGTGGCCGTGGTCTCGCTGATGACCGCAGCCTCGCTGGAGCCGCTGGCCACCGCCGGCAGCGAGGCCTTCATCGCCTACGCCATCTTGCTCACGCTGATCGTGGGCCTGTTCCAGTTCTTGCTGGGCGTGCTGCGCCTGGGCCTGGTGGTCAACTTTTTGTCGCACCCGGTGGTCAACGGCTTCACCAACGCCGCGGCCATCATCATCGCCACCAGCCAGCTCAACAAGATCTTCGGCGTCAGCGTCGACAAGGCCGAGCACCACTATGAAACGATCATGCGGGTGGTCGAGGCGGCGGTCAACTTCACCCACTGGCCCTCGGTGATCATGGGCGTGGGCGCCTTCGCCATCATGTATGGCCTGAAAAAGATAAACCCCAAGCTGCCATACGTGTTGGCGGCGGTGGCCGTGGCCACGCTGGTTTCGTGGGCCATCGGCTTCAACCACGACGCCAAGGTGGGCCTGGAGGCCATCGCTTCGCCGGCCATCCGCCAGCAGATCGTCGACTACAACCAGGCCATGGCCCAGGTGGCCCAGTTGGGCGGCCACCGCGCCGGGCTAAACAAAGCGGTCATGGCCCAGGAGTCGGCCGAAGGCGGCGAGTCGCTGGAGCTGATCAGGCTCAAGCAGCAGGCCAGCCTGGACACGGCCATGATCGAGGCCGAAAAGGAACGGGCCCATCAATTGCGCACCGCCCTGAGGCGCTATCTGCTGGCCGCCGTGAGCGGGCCGGACGAGGCCGTGGTTTTTTACGAGCAAGGCCAAGCCCCCGCCGGCGCGCCAACCGATGGCCGGACGTGGCGCATCAAGCTGGGCGAGGGCGCCCTGGATGAAAAAGCCATCACCATGATCGGCGGCGGCGCGGTGGTGGGTTCGATCCCGCCGGGCCTGCCGGCCTTCGGCGTGCCCAGCGTGGACATGGGCTCGGTGTTGCAGCTTCTGCCCTACGCGGCGATAATTTCGCTTTTGGGCTTCATGGAGGCCATCAGCATCGCCAAGGCCATGGCCGCCAAGACCGGCCAGCGCCTGGACCCCAACCAGGAGCTGATCGGCCAGGGCCTGGCCAACATGATCGGCTGCCTGGGCAAGAGCTACCCGGTGTCGGGCTCTTTTTCGCGTTCGGCGGTGAACTTGCAGGCGGGCGCGGTGACGGGCATGTCCAGCGTCGTCACCAGCTTGATGGTGGTGGTGGTGCTGCTGTTCATGACGCCGCTGTTGTACCACCTGCCCCAGGCCGTGCTGGCGGCGGTGATCATGATGGCCGTGGTGGGCCTGATCAACGTGGCCGGTTTTGTCCACGCCTGGAAGGCCCAGTGGTATGACGGGGCCATCAGCGTGATCACCTTCATCGCCACGCTGGCCTTCGCCCCCCATCTGGACAAGGGCATCATGATCGGCGTGCTGCTGAGCCTGGGCATGTTCCTCTACAAGAGCATGCGGCCGCGGGTGGCGGCGCTCAGCATGCACGAGGACTGCGCCCTGCGCGACGCCGAGCACTTTGGCCTGCGCCAGTGCCGGCACGTGGCCGTGGTGCGCTTCGATGGCCCGCTGTTTTTCGCCAACGCCAGCTTCCTGGAAGACAAGATCAACGAGCGCATCCGCCAGATGCCCAAGCTCAAACACATCCTGGTGGTGGCCAACGGCATCAACGATATGGACGCCTCGGGCGAGGAAGCGTTATCGTTGATCGTGGACCGGGTGCGCAGCGCCGGCTATGACATCAGTTTTTCCCACGTCAAGGAAAACGTCCTGGAGGCCATGCGGCGCACTCATCTGCTGGCCAAGATCGGCGAGGATCACATCTACCCCCTGGCCGCGGTGGCCATCGCCTCCATCCACGAGTCGGCCCACCGGGGTTCGGACGAAAAAGACTGCCCCCTGGTCACGGTGTGCCCCCTGGACGCCATGCGGGAAGTGGGAGGAAACTAGATCATGAGCGTGGTCAACATTTTTTACGGCTCGTTCTGCGACGCCGAGCAAGTGGCCCTGGCCGTGGCCGGTCGGCTGGGCTATCGCCTGGCCTCCGACGAAGACCTCATCGCCCTGGCCGCCGGCCTGGGCAAGCAGGGCGCCGGGGCCCTGCGCCGGGTGATGTACGGCAAGGCCAACATCTTCAATTCGTTCTCGCACGAAAAAGAGCGGGGCCTCAGCCTGCTCAAGCTGGCCATGTCGCGCATGCTGGCCGAGGACAACCTGGTGTTCATGGGTTTTGGCTGCCACCTGACGCCCAAGGAGGTCAGCCACGCCCTGCGGGTGTGCCTGGCGGCCGACACCAAGTTCCGCGTGGCCAAGGCCGTGCGCGAGCTGGGCCTGAACGAACGCGAGGCCGGCGCGCGCGTCCACCGCGACGACGAGGCGGCCTTCCGCTGGCTGGAGTATCTGCAAAATCGCCAGCCCTGGGACGCGGCGCTCTACGACATGCTCATCCCCATGGATAAAAACAGCGTCGACCAGGCCGTGGAGCTGATCTGCCGCCACGCGGCCTCGCCGCCGCTGCAACCCACCGCCGCCTCCCGCCAGGCCGCGGCCGATTTCGCCCTGGCCGCCCAGGTCGAGATGGCCCTGGCCGAGGAGGGCCACAGCACCCGCGATCTGGCCGTGACGGTCAAGGGCGGCCGCGCGCGGGTGGAGGTCAACAAGAAAGTGCTGATGCTGGGCCGGCTCAGCGACGAGGTCAAGCGTCTGGTCGAAGGCGTGGACGGCGTGACGGCGGTGGAGGTGGAGGCTGGCCCGGGCTACCATCAGGCCGACGTCTATCGCCGGGCCGACTTCCAACTGCCCTCCAAGGTGCTCCTGGTCGACGACGAGCGCGAGTTCGTCCAGACCCTGGGCGAGCGGCTGCTGCTGCGCGAGATCGGCTCGGCGGTGGTCTTCGACGGCGAACAGGCCCTGAAGGTGGTGGCCGAGGACGAACCGGAAGTCATCGTGCTGGACCTGAAAATGCCCGGCATCGACGGCCTGGAGGTGTTGCGGCGCATCAAGCGCGACTACCCCAAGGTCGAGGTGATCATCCTCACCGGCCACGGCTCCGAGCGCGACCGCGACAACTGCCTGCAAATCGGCGCTTTCGCCTATCTGGAAAAGCCGGTGGACATAGAGCAGTTGTCCCAGACCATGCAACAGGCCTACGATAAGATCAGGAGTGGGCAATAACGACGTGGGTCTTTGGCGCAAAATAAAGCCCGCCTTCTGGGATAGGCGGGATTCGCGGCTGGAGCTTTTGAACTATCGCCGGCTGTGGCGCACCACTTTTGTCTCGGCGGTGGTGGTGACGCTGATGCCGCTGGTGCTGCTGACGGCGGTGAACTTCTATCAGTTCGAACAGCAATATCAGCTCCAGCGCAACGAAATCGCCAGCCAGACCCAGCGGCTTTTGGTCAAGGCCAGGGTCCAGGCGGCCGACTTCCTCGACAGCCGCAAGGCCGCCCTGACCTTCGTCAACATGGACAACAGCGCCGAGCAATTGGCCGACCAGGATCGCCTGGCCGTCATCTTCAGCCGCCTGCGCCAGTCCTTTGGCGGCGTGGTCGACCTGGGGCTGATCGACGCCCAGGGCGTGCAGCAGGCCTACGTGGGGCCCTACGCCCTGCGCGGGCGCAATTACACCGACCAAGAATGGTACCAGGTGGTGCTGATCCGCGGCGTCTACATCAGCGACGTCTTTTTGGGCCACCGCAACTTCCCCCACTTCGTCATCGCCGTGCGCCATGAGCAGGACGGCGAGAATCCCTCGGTGCTGCGGGCGACCATCGACACCGGCCGGCTCAACGTATTGCTCAGGGCCATCGATCAACAAAGCACCGGCGAGGTGTTTTTGGTCAACCAGGACGGTGTGTTGCAAACGCCGTCGCTGCGTTTTGGCGGGGTGCTCAGCCGTTTTCCGCTGCGGCCCACCGCCGCCCGCCTGGCCCAGGTGGTCGAGGAGTTCAAAGACCCCTCGGGCAAGGCGGCCCTGGTGGGCATGGCCGAGATCGAGGGCACGCCCTTCGCGGTGGTGGTGGTCAGCCAGCCCAAGGCCCTGCTGGCCAAATGGGATCTGCTGCGCATCAACGTCATCGTCATGGTTCTGGTCAGCGTCATGGCCATCCTGGCCGTGGTCTGGTGGGGCTCGACCAACCTGGTCAGCCGCATTTACGAAGCCGATCTGCGCCGGGCCCAGATGCTCCACGAGGTCGAATACACCAACAAGCTGGCCTCCATCGGCCGCCTGGCCGCCGGCGTGGCCCACGAGATCAACAACCCCGTGGCCATCATCAACGAAAAGGTCGGCCTGATGAAAGACCTGCTGGCCGTCAGCGACGACTTCGCCCACAGGGACAAGTTCCTCAAGCAGGCGGCGGTGATCCAGGATTCGGTCAAGCGGGTCAGCGACATCACCCACCGCCTGTTGGGCTTCGCCAGGCATCTGCCGGTGAAGTACGAGCAGATCCACCTGGAGGCCCTGCTGCGCGAGGTGCTGGGCTTTTTGGGCCGCGAGGCCCAATATCGCAACGTGACCATCGATATGGACATCCATGACGACCTGACGGCCATCGAGGCCGACAAGGGCCAGCTTCAGCAGGTCTTCCTCAACATCATCAACAACGCCATGGCCGCCGTGGCCGATGGCGGCCGCATCGCCATCGCCGCCGGCCTGGACGACGCCCGCCACGTGGCCGTGACCGTCAGCGACGACGGCGTGGGCATCCCCCCGGAAGACTTGAAACGCATCTTCGAGCCGTTTTTCAGCACCAAAGGCGAGCGCGGCACCGGCCTGGGGCTTTCGATAACCTATGGCATCGTGCGCAAGCTGGGCGGCCGTATCGAGGTCTCCAGCGCCCCCGGCGAGGGCACGACCTTCAAGATCGTCTTGCCCCTCAAGCAGGATGGAGACCGCGCGGGCACGGGCCAGGCTGGCGGCCCGGAGCGCGCGCCAGCGGCCAACACCCCGACGAAAGGCGATAACGAGTAATGAGGGTTCTGCTGATCGACGACGAAAAGGAACTGGTTGTCACCCTTTCGGAACGGCTGGAGCTGCGGGGCATCGAAAGCGATTGGGCCACCAGCGGCGAGGACGGCCTGGCTTTGGTGCGGCAAAACAAATACGATTGGGTGGTGGTCGACCTGAAAATGCCCGGCCTGGGCGGCCTGGACGCCATCAAGGCCATCAAGGCCGTGCAGCCGGCGGCCAACGTCATCCTGCTGACCGGCCACAGCGCCGCCGAGGATTTGCGTTGCGCCCTGGATATGGGCGCGTGTCAATACTTGGTCAAGCCGGTTGATATTGACGTTTTGCTTTCTCTGATGCAAAAAGGTGTTGGACGGGAGTGATCCGCGTGGCGGCCGAAATAAAATGGCAAGAACTGATGGGCGGCGTGCTGGCCTTTGTCGGCGCGGTGACGGCCAGCGCCACCCACGAGATAAAAAACGAACTGGCCGTGATCAACGAGCAGGGCAGCCTGGTCCAGGAGCTTTTGCAGATGGCCGCCCGGGGCCGCGAGGTGGACCCGGCCCGGCTGGAAGAGTTGATCGGCCGGGTGCTGATCCGCGTGGCGCGGGCCGACGGCGTGGTCAAGCGCTTGAACGCCTTCGCCCACAGCGCCGACCTGGAGCGCCAGGAAACCGACCCGGCCCAGAGCCTGGAGCTGATCGGCAAGCTTTTCGGCCGGCTGGCCGGCCTGCGCGGCCTGACCCTGGAGCTGGCCCCGACGCCGGCGGGACTGGTGCTGCCGGCGTTGCCGGTGCTTTTCGAGCAGGTGGTCTGGGCCTGCCTGCGCGGCGCGGCCGACGTGGCGGCCAAGGGCTCGACGCTACGCCTGGGGCTGACGATCGAGGGCGACGCGGCGCGGCTTTTGGTGGAGGGCGAACTGGCCCAGCCGCCGGCGTTGCCGTCGGCCCCGTTGCTGACGGCGCTGCGGGCCGAGGCCCGGGTCGTCGAGGGCCGGGCGCTGAGCCTGCGCCTGCCCTTGGCCGGCGCGGAGGGCTGAAACGGCCCGTCGGCGGGGCGTGGGCGGCCGGTGCTTAAATTTGTTGTGCGATACTGCTCACGGGAAAGGGAGAACGTCATGTCCGAGGCGCGGATTTTGATCGTCGACGACGAAAAGGAATTTCTGGACACGGTGAGCGAACGCCTGAGCAACCGCGGCTTCAGCGTGGACGCGGCGCAAAACGGCGTGGAGGCCCTGGGCAAGATCGACGAGGTCGCCTACGACGCCATCGTTCTCGACCTGATGATGCCCGAACTCGACGGCCTGGAGACCCTCAAGCGGGCCCTGCAAAAAAAGCCCGACCTACAGGTGATCCTGCTCTCGGGCCAGGCCAGCCTGGAAAAGGGCGTCGAGGCCATGAAGCTGGGGGCCATGGACTTTCTGGAAAAGCCGGCCAACCTGGACGTGCTGGCGGCCAAGATCAAAGAGGGCAAGAGCCGGCGCATGGTCTTGGTCGAAAAAAGCCGCGAGGACGCGGTCAGCGAGATCCTCAAGCGCTATAGCTGGTAGGCGCGCGTCGCGCCGGGCGAGGCTTCCCCCGCCCGGCGCGACGGCCTTCACTCCTTCAATAGCGCCCCGCCGGGCAGCATGTTGTCGGGCGGCGGCGCGTCGTGTTTTTTACGATATTCCTTGCGCTTGCACTGGTCTTTTTTGGGGCCCCTGCAATATTGCGCGGCCAGGCCCTGGCAGGCCGGGGCGTGGCTGGCGCCGTATTTCTTGAAAAACCCGCATTTATCAAGCAGTTCACAGTCGGCCATCGGCTTGGTCTCCCAGCTATCGATTGACGAAAGCCCCGGCTTCGGGGGCAGCGCGGGCCGGGCCAAACTCGAACAAACACAAATGGCGGGGCGGGCATTGGGTGGGCGGCGGCTCACCTGATCGGCACGAGCACCTCCACCGGCTCGGCCAGGCGCTGGGCCCGGTGATAGTTGCGCAGGCTGACGATTAGCGTGCGGCTGAGTTGTTGGCCCTGGGCCAGCAAGACCCGCGAACCCGCGCAGACGTCCTGGGCCAGGATCATGTTTTCTTCCAGGTCGGCGACGCCAACGCGCCGCAGGTTGTAGTTGGCCTCCATGCCCAGGGTCACTTCCAGGGCCAGGATCATGTCGGGATCATACCAGCCGTGGCGTTTTTTCAGCTCGGCCAGGCCGCTGGCCTTGTTCAGACCGCCGGCCGAGAGCGAATCGAAATCCAGCACGACCTTGAGGATGCGTCCGCCCAGGGGGATGGCGTGGCCCGCCAGTCCGCCCTCGGGCGGGCCATAGCCGTCGAACTGTTTTTCCTGGTACAAAATGGCCTGGCTGACCGGCTCCAGGCGGGGGATGTTGTCCAAAAGCTCGACGGCCATGGCCGGATGCCCCCGGAATTCCTCGCTTTCCATGCGGCTGAGCGGCTTGCCTTTGTAGACCTTGTGCAACAAGTCGTCGGGCAGGGCCAGGCAGCCGATCTGGCTGAGCATGGCCGCGGTCTCGTATTGCCAGGGCTGCTCCAGGGCCATCTCGGCGGCGATGTCACGCACGTGGCGGGAGATGCGCGAGGCCCGGCCAAAGGCCTCGGGCTTGACCAGGGCCAGCATGTCGGTGAGCACCTTGATGGCCCCCTGCAAGGTTTGCTCCAGGATCTGGCGCTCGGCGATCTCCAGGCGGTATTGCCGGATGGCGTCGATGAGCGCGCGGATCAGCGTCTGGGCGTCGCAGGGCTTGGTCAGGAAGCGATAGACGTTGCCCTCGTTGACGGCCTTGACGGCGCTGTCCATGTCGGCGAAACCGGTCAGGATCATGCGCACCGACTCGGGCGAGGCGCCCCGCGCCCAGGCCAGGAGCTGGGCCCCGTTCATGCCGGGCATTTTCATGTCCGAGACGATGACGGCGTAGGGCCCATCGTTCTGGATGGCCTGCTGGGCCGCCGCTGGGCCCAGGGCGGTGTCGATGTCGAACTTGCCGCGCAACTGCCGTTTGAACGAATCCAGCACGGCGGCCTCGTCGTCGACGAAAAGGATTTTCTCCGGCGGTTTATTCGGGCTCAAAGTTCGCTCCATCGCCCAGTAGATTTTTGCATTCCTTGCGCCAGGCATCCACGCGGCCGGCCTTGCCCACGGTTTCCAGGTGGGCCACGTCCAGGGCCGGCACGCGGTAGTGCTTGTGGATGACGTAAAGTTCGTGCTCCAGGACGTTGGCCGCGTGCACGGCCGTCAACGGCCCGAAGTCGCCGTGGGGCCAATCGCCGGGCCGGTGATGGAAGGCGATGGCCCGCACCACCCGCTCGGACATGCCCCACAGGCCCATCAGAAAGGCCCCGGCCTCGGCGTGGGTGGCCCCCATCACCCGACCCTCGACCTCGAACAGCAGGCCCTCGCCGGCCCGCACGTCTTCCAGCACTTTGGCGTATGTCTCCTTGGCGTAATAGTATAACGGCAACTTGCCCACGTCGTGCAAGACGCCGGCCATGAACGCTTCATCGACCATCGTCCGGTCGCCGCCTTCCATCTGGGCGATCTTTTTGGCCAAAACCGCCGTGACCGAGCTGTGCCGCCATAGACCCGGCAAGGAAAATTTGGCCGGGCCCCGGCCCTCGAAGGTCGAAAAAAGCTGGTAGGAGAGCACCAGCGAACGGATCAGGTCCAGGCCCAGCAGGCCCACGGCCTGGCAGGCCGAGGAGATCGTGCGCGGCAGGCCGAAAAAGGCCGAGTTGACCACCTTGAGCACCGTGGCGGTCATGCCCAGGTCTTGCTCGATGATGCGACCGATAGCCTCCATCGACGAGTCCTCCGACTCGATGGCCTCCACCAGCCGGCTGTAGATCGCCGGCATCGCCGGCAGGTTTTCGGCCTGGCCCAGGATGGCCCACAGGGCCTGGTTGCCCAGCACCTGTTGCAGGTCGATGGCCTTTTGCAGCACCGCCATCAGTTCCTGCTGCTCGATGGGCTTGGCCAGGTATTGGTGGGCCGGCCGCACCGAACGCATGATCTTTTCGCGCTCCGAATGGCCCGAGAGCACGATGCGCACCGTCTGCGGGCACATCTCGCGCACCCGCTCCAGCAGCTCGGCCCCGTCCATCACCGGCATGCGCATGTCGGTGACCACCAGGTCGAAGGGGCGCTTTTTGATTTCCGCCAGGGCCTCGGCGCCGCCGCCCACGAAAACCATCTCCCACTCGCGGCGCTTGCCGCGCAGCATCCGCCGCAAGCCGTCCAGGATCTGGGGTTCGTCGTCAACGAACAAAATACGTTTCATGGCAGGCTCAGTCTTCCTCTCGGACCAGGGGCAGGTTGATGACGAAACAGGCGCCTCCTTCCGGGCGATTTTCGTAGTTCAGCGCGCCCTTGTGGCGCTCGGCCACCACCCGATAGGCGATGGACAAGCCTTGACCGGTGCCCTTGCCCGGCTCCTTGGTGGTGAAAAACGGGTCGAAGATCTTGCGGCCGACGTGCTCGGGGATGCCTGGGCCGCTGTCGCAGATGCGCACCTCCACGCCCGTTGCGGTGGCGCGAGTGCTGATGCGGATCAGGCCCTTTTCGTCGACGCCCTCGCGGATGACCCCGGCCAGGGCCTGGGCGGCGTTGACGATGATGTTCAAGAAAACCTGGTTGAGTTCGGCCACCAGGCCGGGCACGTGGGGCAGGTCGGGGTCCAGGTCGGTCTCCAGGTCGGAGACGTATTTCCACTCGTTGCGGGCCACGGTGACGGTGTTTTCGATGGCCTTGTTGATATCCACCGGCGAAAAATCGTCGCGGCCGGGGTGGGCGAACTCCTTCATGGACTGGACGATCTTGGCCACGCGGCCCAGGCCCTCCAGGCTGGATCCGATGGCCTTGGGTATTTCCTCGATCAGATAATCGTGGTCGATCTCCTGGGCCAGTTCCTGGGCGGCGCGGGCCAAGGCGGCCAGTTCGCCGTCGGCCGCCAGGGCGGCCTGGCCCAGGGCGGAATAGGCCTGGCAGAGCCGGGTCAGATCGGCGAAGGACTCCTCCAGAAAACGCGTGTTGCTGCTGACGAACTGGGCCGGGGTGTTGATCTCGTGGGCGATGCCGGCGGCCAGTTGGCCGATGGCCTCGAGCTTCTGGGCCTGCATGAGCTGGCTCTCCAGGATTTTGCGCTCGGTCAGGTCGGTGACCAGGGCGTAGGAGCCCTTAAACACGCCGCTGGCGTCGAAAATAGGCTTGGGCGAGATGAGGGTGTAGACCTTGCCGCCGTCCTGGCGGGTGAAGGCCAGCTCATAGGAGTCCCTGCCGCCCTTTTTGCGCTTTTCGTATTGGGCGCCCACTACGGCCTTGTTTTCGTCGTCGAGGAAATCGGTGAAGTTGGCCTTTTTGACCACATCGGCCGGGTAGCCGACCAGTTCGATGAAGCGGGGGTTGAACAGCTTGATGTTGAGATTTTCATCGACGACCACCAAGCCCTCGGAAAGCGTCTCGATGAGGGTGCGGTAGCGCTCCTCGCTCTGGCGCAGTTCGCGGGCGGCGGCGCGCTGTTCGGTGATGTCGAGGATCGAGCCGACCAAACCGGCCGGCTGGCCCTCGGCGTCCTTGTAGGCCACGACGTTGAAGATGACGTCACGTTTTTCGCCGGCCGCGTTGGCCAGCCGCGTCTCGTAGCTGATGGTCGAGCCCTTGGCCATGGCCTGGCGTTCGTTGCTCTCGCCCAGGTCGAGCACGCCTTCGGGCAGGGCCTGGCGGGCCGTGCGGCCCAGCACGTCTTGCCGGCTCAGGCCCATCAGCAACTCGAAGGCGCGGTTGCAGCCGGTGAAGAGGCCGTCTTTGTCCTTGAAAAAGATGGGGTGGGGGATGGTGTCGACCAGCATCTGCAGAAAGCGCAGTTGCTCCTGCACGGCCTTTTCGGCGTTTTTGAGCTGGCTGATGTCGCGGGCCACGTGGACGCTGCCCATGAGCTTGCCGTCGGGCCGCCACAGCGGCGAGGTGGTCACCAGCATGTCCACGCCCAGCACGGGGTCGAAAAACTCCTGGCTGTGCTGCTGGCCGTCCTTGATCAGGCGGGTGTGCGGGCAGGTCTCGAAGCTTTTGTCGCAGCCGTGCAGCACCGCCAGGCACTCTCCTTGCCGACGATGTCGTGGGGTTGCAGACCGGCCAGGCGGGCCATGGCCTTGTTGGCCCGCAGCACCTTGTGGCCGCGATCGATGATGGCGATGGCGTCGGGCACGGCGTTGAAAGTGTCTTCCCACTGGCGCTTGGCCATTTCCAACTGGGCCGTGCGCTCGGCGATGCGGTCTTCCATGCCCTCGTAGGCGGCCTGGAGGGCCTCGCGGGCGTCACGCAACTCGGTGATGTCGCGGGCGATGGCCTCGAAGCCGGCCAGCTTGCCGTTTTCCTCCACCGACCAGAGGTTCTGGCCCAGCCACACGGTGCGGCCGTCCTTGGCCACGATGGGGAACTCCAGGTAGACCTTGTATTGGCCCAGTTCGAACTGGCGGCGATAGTGCTCGTAGACCTGTTTGCGATGTTCCGGCGCCACCAGGTCGTCGGTCTTCATGCCCACCAGTTCGTCGGCGCCGTAGCCGGTGATGTCCTCGGCGGCCTTGTTGACGAAGGTGACGATGTTGTCGATATCGGTGCGGTAGATGATGTCGGCGGCGTTTTCGACCAGGTGCCGATAGCGCTTTTCGCTGGCGGCCAGGGCCTCCTCGGCCTTTTTGCGGGCCGTCACGTCCAGGGCCATCTCCACCCCGCCGACGATGGCCCCGCCGGGGTCGCGCACCGGCGCGCCCTTGATCTGCCAGAACTTGCCCGAACGGCTGGTGCGCTCGATGGCCTGGGGTTGGCCCGTGGCCATGGCCAGGCCCAGGGGGCAGTCCGGGCAGACGTCGCCGCGGTCGGCCCAGATCTCGTAGCAGAGTCGGCCCTCCACCTCCTCGCGGGTCTTGCCCACGGCCTCGCAGGCGGCGCGATTGGCCCACAACACCCGCGACTGGTTGTCGGTGAAAACCACGTGCTCCACCAGGCTGTCGAGGATGGTTTCCTTCTCCTGCTTGGCGCTCTGGGCCAGCAGCCAGGAATTCTTGTGGGCCACGGCAAAGCGTAGCGAACGCGGCAGGAGCTTGCCCGAGATCTCGCCCTTATCCAGAAAATCCTGGGCCCCCAGCTCCAGGCTGCGCATGGCGACATCGGCGTCGTCGATGCCCGTCAGCACCACCACCGGCATCTCCGGCGCGGCCCGCAGCAAAATGCGCAGCGTCTCCAGCCCCCGGCTGTCGGGCAAGTTCAGGTCCAACAGCACCACCTGATAGCGGCCGCCGTCCATCATCGTCAGGCCGTGGGCCAGCGACTGGGCCCAATCCACCTTGAACGCGAAGTGCCGGTTGTTTTCCAACAGCTTGCGCACCACGCCGGCGAAATCGGCCTCGTCCTCGATCAGCAACACCTTCAGGCTCTCTTGCATGCCCACGTTCCTCCGACGGCCTCGCTTCGTTTCATTATGCCATTATGAAACCTCGGCCCGAAGCGTGTAAACCCAAAGCCCATGGGTCAGCGAGCCGTTGCCGACGGTCGCCGAAAAAACGAGCCCCGGCCCGGCCGGCCATTGGCAACTGCCCCGGCCAGGGCCATAATCAGCTCATGCTCAAGCGCACGTTTTTGCATATCTCGGGCGTGGGGCCCAAACGCGAGCGGGCCATCTGGCGCGCCGGCGTCGAATCGTGGGAGGACTTCCTCGACCGCGGCCAGCGCCTTTTGCCGGCCGGTCTGCACAACCTGGGCCGGCCGGTCGTCGAACGCTCCCTGGAGGCCCTGCAACGGCCGGACGCCGCCAAAACCCTGGCCGCCATGCTACCCCCGGCCGAGCACTGGCGGCTGTGGCCCCACTTCGACCGCGTGGTCTACCTCGACATCGAAACCGGCGGCGACCCCGACCAGTGGGGCGGCGTGACCGTCGTCGGCCTCTACGACGGCCAGACCGTGCGCCAGTTCGTCGCCGGCCAAAACATCCACCAGCTCGATCACGCCATGCACGGGGCCGACATCGTCGTCACCTTCGCCGGCGCCAGCTTCGACATCCCCGTGCTGCGCGCCGTTTTCCACAACCTCTGGCTGCCGCCGGCCCATATCGATCTGCGCTGGACGCTCAAACGCGTCGGCCTGACCGGCGGCCTGAAACGCATCGAAAAACAACTGGGCCTGACCAGGCCACCGGGCGTCGACGGCCTGGGCGGCCTGGACGCCGTCCACCTCTGGGCCCGCCACCAGGCCGGCGACCCCTCGGCCCTGCCGACGCTGCTGGCCTACAACGCCTGCGATATCGTAAACCTCCAACCGCTGCTGGCCCTGGCCCACGATCGCCTGCGCCAAACCCTACTGGCCCAAGCGGGCTAGCCAAAACGCGCGTGACGGTGGTATGTATAATCATACGCGCGGCGGGAGAGGCGGCGTGACCCAAGATCATCACCAACCCAGACCAGACGATCAGCGGCCAGACGAAACGGCCGATTGCCGGATCATCCGCGTCATCATGCAGGGCGAAGACCCCAACGCCAAGGCCAGGGACGCCCTCACCCGCCACCTGGGCATGAGCTTGGGCGCGTCGATGGTGGTGCTGGGCGCGTATTACTCCTACGCCTGGCGCGTCAAATGGGCATGGTGGGTCATCGGCGCGATCTGGGCCTTGGTCCTGCTGCACGGCGCGACCTACCTGCTAAGACGCCGCAAGGCCGGCCCGCCCCAGGATGGCTGGCGCATCGAGATGGAAGACGACGACCCCGCGCCGCCGGAGGCCGCCCCGGTTGATCGGCCCAAACACAAAATTACCGTCATCGAGCCCAAAGGCCGCTGACGGGCCAACAACCCATAACCCGGAGCATCCGTCCTTGGCCCAACTCAACGACTTTCCGGTCCAGCGCCGCCGCATGGTCGAGGAACAGATCGCCCGGCGAGGCGTCGGCGACCCAAAGCTGCTGGCGGCCATGGGCGAAATCCCTCGGCACCTCTTCGTGCCCGAGGCCCTCTGGGGCCAGGCCTACGCCGATCACCCCGTGGCCATCGGCGAGGGCCAGACCATCAGCCAGCCCTTCATCGTCGCCATCATGACCGACGCCCTGGGCCTGACCGGCCGCGAAAAAGTCTTGGAAATCGGCACCGGCAGCGGCTACCAAACAGCCATCCTGGCCCGCCTGGCCGATTGGGTCTACAGCGTCGAACGCATCCTGGCCCTCTCCCGCCGCGCCCAGGCCACGCTCGAAAAAATCAAGGCCTTCAACGTCAACCTCGTCGTCGGCGACGGCACTCTGGGCCTGCCCGCGCATGCGCCCTACGACGCCATCCTCGTCACCGCCGGCGGGCCAAAGCTGCCCCAAACCCTCATCGATCAACTGGCCGATGGCGGACGCCTGGTCATGCCCGTGGGCGACCGTCTGCACCAAACCCTCACCCGCCTCACCAAACGTGGGCCACGCCTGGTCACCGAAGACCTGGGCGGTTGTCGCTTCGTCGATTTGGTGGGCAAACATGGCTGGATAACCCATGGCCGCGATTAGACTCGTCAGCGTGGTCGGGGCCGGCGCGGCCAGCCCCCGGCAATACGAACAAGCCCGCCAAGTGGGCCAGCTCCTGGCCAAACACGGCCTGGGCGTGGTCTGTGGCGGCCTGGGCGGGGTCATGGAGGCAGCTTGCCGCGGCGCCTCCGAAGCCGGCGGCCTGGCCGTGGCCATCCTGCCCGGCACGGACCGCCACACCGCCAATCGCTACGCCACCGTGGTCATCCCCAGCGGATTGGGCCAGGCCCGCAACGCCCTGGTCGTCAGCGCCGGCGAAGGGGTCATCGCCATCGCCGGGGGGCCGGGCACCCTCAGCGAAATCGGCTTCGCCCTCAAAGCCGGCAAACCGATCGTCGCCCTCGATTCCTGGGACATCCCAGGCCTGGCCGAAGCCGAATCACCCCAAGAAGCCGTCGACTGCCTCATCGATCGCCTCGGGCCGGCATAACAAAAAAAGCAAGCCTCCCGACCAGAACTCCCCGTGTCCCAAGGTCGGAAGGCTTTGTTTTTCGCCCTTGCCGCGCGGCGGAAGAACCAGAACCCGAACCGGATCGGTCCCCTCCTGTGTCAGCGCGGACGGCTGTCAGGCGTCGGTCCGGGACGGCCGCGACGCCGGCGAGGGCTTTTTTTAGTGGATGGCGTGGCCTTCCTCGTCAGGAGGGCCGCTGGGGTTGGTCAAGCACGCCAGTTCGCTCAGGCACTGGTCCAACTCCCTGTCGCGCTTTTTTTCTTGGTGGATCGACACCGACACCGCCACGAGCATGCCGGCTACCGAGACGACCAGATAGGCGAGTTCCATGGGTTATCCTTCCGTGGATAGTTGTTGCCGCCGTCAAAGTTCTTTTCGGTTTTTCGGTGGCGCGGCATTAGGTAAAAATCGTCATCAGCCAAAAAATAAGCCCACTGGGCGGGACCAGCACCCCCCACGCGCGAGGCAGGCGTTTTCCGATTCGTGGTTATATAATGTGTGCTAGGTTAATAGGTCGAGAGCGCTCTAGCGCAGAAGGAACGCCCATGTCGTTGGATGGACCGATCACCTCTTTTTCCGAACTGCCCAACCCGCCCGAGGAGGCCGCCCGGGCCGCGATCATCCCCGCGCCCTTGGAGGCCACGGTAAGCTACGGCCACGGCACGTCCCTGGGCCCGGCGGCGATCATCTTCGCCAGCCAGCAACTGGAGCTTTACGACAACGTGGTCGATTGCCAGGTCATGGATCTGGGCGTGATCACCCGGCCAGCGGTGAATGTTTCTCCGCCGCTGGAGACGGCCTTGACGCGCATCGAGGCGGCGGTGGGCCGAGAGCTGGACGCCGGCCGCCTGCCGGTGTTGTTGGGCGGCGAGCACACCGTGACCGTGGCCGCCTTGCGGGCCCTGGTCAAACGTCGTGGGGCCGATTTCACGGTATTGAGCCTGGACGCCCACCTGGATCTGCGCGACAGCTACGAGGGCAGCCCCTATTCCCACGCCTGCGCCATGCGCCGCGCGCTGGACCTGGGCCTGGAGGTGCGCCATTTTGGCGCGCGCAGTTGCTCGCTGGCCGAGATGGAGCTGATCCGGGCCAGGGGCATGGAGCCACTGTGGGCCCGTGAGGTGCACAACGACCCGGACTGGCTGCAAAAGGCCGTGGCCGGTCTGGAAGGCCCGGTTTATCTGACGCTGGACGTGGATGGCTTCGACGCCTCGGTGATGCCGGCCACTGGCACGCCCGAGCCCGGCGGCCTGAGTTGGCCCCAGGTCACCGCTTGGCTGGAGGCCGTCTGCGCCCGTTGCCCGGTGATCGGCCTGGACGTGGTGGAGCTGGCCCCGCTGATGGGCATGACCGCCTGGGACTTCACCGCGGCCAAGCTGGTCCATCGCGCCCTGGGCCTGGCCCTGCTGGGCGGGCCAAAGCCAAGTCACGGAAGCGAGAGATGAGCGCGCCGCTGGGCCCCATCGATCAAACCCAAAACGACGCCCGCCTGCGCTTGCTGGCCGAGACCACCGGCGATGCGCTCTACCAGCTTCGCTTCAGCACCATGGCCTACGACTACCTCAGCCCCGGCATAGAAAGCCTGACCGGCTACGGCGCGCGGGAGATCATGGCCATGTCCTTCGCCAGTCTGGTGCTGGAGGCCACCCACGCCGACGGCCGGCCGGCCGATCTGGAGATGTTGCGCCACAAGCGCTTGTCCGGCCAGGTCGGGCCCATCGAGTTGGACTACCGCGTGCGCTGCAAGGACGGCCGGGAAAAGTGGCTCAGCGACCATTCTTTTCCTTATCACGACGAAGACGGCCGGCTGATCGGCTCGGTGGGCGTTTTGCGCGACATCACCCGCCGCAAGACCGCCGAGTTGGCCCAGCGCCGGCTGGTCGAGGATCTGCGCCAAGCCCTGGACCAGGTGCGCACCCTCAGCGGGCTTTTGCCCATCTGCGCCAAATGCAAAAAAATCCGCGACGACAAGGGCTATTGGCAACAGATCGAACACTACCTGGCCAGCCACAGCGGGGCCAGCTTCAGCCACGGCCTCTGCCCCGACTGCGTGCGCGAGCTATACCCCGAGCTGAAGGGCGAAAACATCAAATAAATTTGGGCCACGGCCCCGGGGGCGAGCCTCGAAGTCGTTGGGCCCGAGCGTTGGCCTCACTTGCCGCAGGCGCAGCCGCCAATGGTCGTCAGGCTGGGCCCGGCCGACCAAGCGGCCTTTTTTGCCGCTTCCTTGACCTGGGCCAGCTGTTCGGCCGGCGGCGTCAGGTCTTTGTTTTTGACGACACCCAGTTCGGTCAGCACCAGATGCCCGCGCAAAGGCGCGCCGGCCTGGGCCAAGATGGCCTTGGCGCAGCCAACCTCGCAGCCGTCCAGGACCAACAGCGCCGGGGCCTCGGCCACCGCCCGCACGAAACCGGGCAGATTGCCGCCCACGCCAGCCAAGCAGAACATCTTGCCAAAGCCCTCCTTGGTCAGCTCCACCGCCGCCTGATTGGTCAACTGGCCCACGTTGGAGCCTCCCGAACAGGCCAGAATCAGCGCCTGCCCAGTATTCGCACAACAGTTTTCCGACATTTCGCTTGCCCCGACAGAAAAGGTTGACGTGATTCAGGTTGTCCGACCCGCATCGACGTTTCTAATTTTGGCTAAATGGCCAAATCTGTCAAGAGCTTTGTCGCATGCCAAAATATGGGCCACGGCCCCGGGAGCGAATCCCGGAGTCGTGGCCCTTCAAGGCCCCCCAGCAGGGCCAATCGTCGGTCTGGGTCAGTTGACCACGGCCACGGCCATGCCCTTGGCCAGTTGCAGCACCTTGGCTGTCACCCGGCCCATGGAGAACTCGCCCACGCTGGACATGCCCCGTCGGCCCATCAGGATCAGCCCGTAACTGCCGGCCTTGGCCGCGCTGACGATGGCGTCGGCCCGGCTGGAGACGTCCTGGGCCAGCTTGAGCTCGATGCGCTCGCGCTTGAAGCCGCTGGCGACCAGGGCCTCGGCGGCCTCTTCCATGACGCGTTGGGCCCGTTGGCCGACGGTCTGGCCATCGGAGATATGGACGATCTCCGGCGGCAGTTCGTCGATGACCAGAGGGTATTCCATGATCAGCCGCGGCGAGCGCACGGCGTGGAAGACCGTCACCGCCGCGTTGTCCGACGCCACCCTGGCCAGGTGGGCGGCGGCGCGGGTGGCGCTTTCGGAGCCGTCCACGGCCAGCAGCACCCGCCCCGGCTTGGCCCGCCGCCCGACCACCCAGAGCGGTATGTCGGTGAGCTTGGTGACGAGCTTGTTGGCCACCGAACCCAGGATGGTGCCCTGCAAGGCCCCCAGGCCGCGCCGGGCGAAGGCGACCATGTCGTAGCCCCGGCTGGCCTCGGCGATGATATCGCGGGCGACGCCGCGCACGCGTTCGTGGATCTGGGAATCGATGCCTTTGGCGTCGAAGCCGGCCCGCTCCAGGATCAGCCGGGCCTGGTTCATGAAGTTGGCCATGTGCGCGCGTTGGCTGAGATCCCAGCTCTTGACTTCCGAAAGACGGAAGAGGTAGTCCAGGTTTTTGTCGATATCCCTGAATCCCTCGGGCAACTGGTCGTGCACGTTGAATAACTTCAGCTCGACCTTTCGGGGCTCCATTTGTCCGGCAATGAAATGGACCATGGACATGGCCCGCCACGAGCCATCCACGGCGACCAGAGCCTTTATCCCGCCTTCAGCCATGATCACATGCCTCCTGTCCTGCGGACCAAGGCCAAGGCCTCGGCCTGCCGGATGCGTTCTTCATGTTCGGCCTTGCGCTTGCGGGCCTGTTCGAGCTTGTCGAGCAGTTCCTGGTGGTTGGCCGGTTTGAGCAAATAGTCGTAGGCGCCGGATTTGAGGCCTTCCACGGCGGTGTCGATGGTGCCGTGGCCGGTCAGCAAAATCACCTCGACGATGGGGTGTTTCTGTTTGATCTCCTTGAGCACCTGCATGCCGTCCATGCCGGGCATCTTGATGTCGAGGATGACCACGTCGGCGTCCCACTCGTCGAGCAGGGCCAGGCCTGATTTGCCGTCGAGGGCGGTGCGCACCTTGTTGCCCTCGTCGCCCAGGCGCATGGCCAGCATGTCGACGAAATCGGGCTCGTCATCGACGATCAGAATGTAAATCGGTATTTTCATGGCAATACGCTCCTAGTGGTTAAGGCTTGGGCCATGTTCCGGCCTGACCGGCGAGACCTGCGGCTTGCGCGGCAGGCTCACCCGAAAGACCGCCCCGCTGCCCAGGCGGCTGTCGACTTCTATCCGCCCGCCGAGCTTTTCGACGATTCCCTTGGAGACGCTCAGCCCCAGGCCGGTGCCCTTTCCGGGCGGCTTGGTGCTGAAAAACGGCTCGAAGACGCGGGTGAGGTTTTCCTTGGGTATGCCCGGGCCGGTGTCCTTGACGGCGATGAGCACGTCATCGCCGGCGCTGTCCACGCTGAGCCAGGCCTCGCCGCCGCCCTGGGTTCCCACCGCCTGGCAGGCGTTGGTCAGCAGGTTGATCAGCACCTGGCGCAGTTGATAAGGGTCGGACCACACCTTGATGGGCCGCGACTTGGCGTGCAGCTCCACCTTGCAGTTGGCGTCCCTGGCGGCGTTGGCCGTCAGGTCAATGACGTCCGAGGCCAGCTCCACAATGTCGAACTCCTGGATCTCCCAGTCGTTTTTGCGGGCAAAATCCAGCAGTTGATGAGTGATGCGGCTGGCCCGCTCCACGCTGGAGAGGATCTTGCTTATGGCCAGCTCCCCCGCCTTGCGCAGTTCGTCCGAGGCGCTTTGATCCTTGGCCAACCGGCCCTTGAGCCAACCGGCGGCCTCGCTGATGATGGCCAGGGGGTTGTTTATCTCGTGGGCCACGCCCGAGGCCATGGTGCCCAGCGAAGCCAGGCGTTCGGCCACGTTCATGCGCCGCTGCATCTCTTGGCGGAACTGGGCCTCCAGTTCCTGTTCTTGCCGCATTTCGCGGCGCTCCACGGCCTGGCGGATCTTGCCCGCCAGTTGTTCGATCTCCACCGGCTTGGTCAGGTAGTCGAAGGCGCCGGCCTTGATGCCGGCCACGCCGTCGGCGGCGCTGGCCTGCCCGGTGAGCAGGATGACCTCCAGGTCTGGTTGGCGTTTTTTGATGGCGGCCATGGTCTGCAAGCCGTCCAGGCCGGGCATTTTGACATCGAGAATCACCGCGTCGAACTGCCGATCGGCGAACAGTTCCAGGGCCGCCTGGCCGGAGCCGGCCTCCACGGAGTCGATGCCCCGCTTGGCCAGCCGCCGGGCCAGGGGCCCGCGAAAATCGGCCTCGTCGTCGACGAGCAGAACGGTGATTTGCGACTTTTCCAACGCCACGCCCTACGCCTCTGATCTCATTCTATACCAAACCCATGATGTGCCACCACAGCGCCGCGACGCCGAGGACCAGCGCCAGCATGATCGGCGTGGCCACCAGGCCGGCCTTGGTCAGGTCCATGGCCCGGAATTGCTTGAACGAGTAGGAAATGGCGTTGGGCGGGCAGCCGATGACCAGCAGATAGGCGAAGCTGGTGCACATGCCCAGGCCCAGGGCCAGCACGCGCGGGTCGACGCCTTCCATCTTGGCCATGGGGATGACGATGGGCAGGATCAAGGCCGCCGCGGCCACGTTGGCCATGGCGTTGGTCACCAGCGCGCCGAAGACGCCCACCGCCGCCAGCAGCACCAGCCAGCCGCCGCCCTTGACCAGCGGGAAAAACAGATTGGCGAAGTAGCGGGCCGCGCCCGAGGAGTCCATGGCCAGGCCCAGGGCCAAGCCGCCGCCGAAGATGAACAGGGCCGTGCCCCACTCCAGATCGGTGTGGATGTCGTGCCACTTCAGCACGCCGGTGAGCACCAGGGCCACCACGCCCAAAATACCGGTGACGGAATAATCCAGGCCGGTGAAGCCCTTGAGCAACCAGCTCAGCAGCACCAGGCCGAAGATCGACAGGGTGACGATCTCGTTGCGCGTCCAGGGGCCGATTTCCTCGTCATACTTGGGCAGCTTGATCTTGGGGTCGGGCCGGAAGACCAGATAAACCACGGCCACCACCGCCGGCACGCAGATCAGCGCGCCGGGGCCGGCGTAGAGCATCCAGTCCAGGAAGTCCAGCTCCATGCCGGTCAGTTCCTTCAGAAACGCCGCCGAAACCATGCAGCGGCCGCCGCCGACCAGGGTGCCCATGCCGCCGGCGCTGCACGCGAAGGGAATGCTCATCATCATGAAGCGGGCCGTGTTGGTGTTGGGCTCGACGCCGGCGGCGCGCATCAAGGGCAGGATGGTGGCGAAGCCGATGGCCGCCGCCGCCGCGTCGTGCATGACGGCCGAGGCCAAGCCCAGGCTTATGGCCAAAATGAAGGTGAACTTGGTCACGCTGTCGCCGGCCTTCTTGGCCACGGCGTGGGCCAGGCGTTTGGTCACGTTGGCCTTGTCGAGGGCGATGGCGAAGATCAGGCAGCACATGATGAACACCACCACCGGGTTCATGTAGGCCGCCCAGGCGTCCTTGACGTCGCTGACGCCTGTTGCGATCAGCAGCACGCCGATACACATGGCCGTGATCTCCAGCGGCACCGGCTCGGCCACGAACAGCACCACCAAAAAGGCCAGCACCGCCAGGAATGTCTTGGCCCTGGGCGACAGGCCGTTGTCGTACTCGACGCTCACGTCGGCCAGGCCCAGTTGCTGAATCTTGGCCTCGATGGCCTGGCCGGTGCACTGTTCGGTCCCCGGCGCCTTGGCCTCGACCAGATAAGCGCCCTCCTTGTCCGGCGCGCCGTACAACGCGAATGCATCACTCACGGCCGCCAGAACCTTCTGGTCCGGGTCGCCGATTATTTCGAATCTGGTGCCTTCCGGCCGGGGCAAGAGCATCACCACGATGCCCAGCGCGATGGCCACAAGCAGCATCAGCAGCTTACTTTTCGGTATCATTGTCACTCCTTTCACTCCACTTGCATGCCTGTTGAATCTTGTCCAGCAGTTCGCTCAGCTCACATGGTTTGGTCAGATAGTCGTGGGCCCCCTGGCGCATGCCGTCGCGGGCGGCTTGCTCCGAACCATGCCCGGTCAGGATGATCACCGCCATGTCGGGGTCCATTTTCTTGAAAACCTTCAGGACTTCGATGCCGTCCATGTCTTCCATTTTGAGATCGACCACCGCGGCGTCGAACTCGTTGCGCCGCAGCAACCGGATGGCCGCCTCGCCGCTGGAGGCGGTGGTCACCTCCACGCCGCGCTTGCCCAAGCGCTTGGAAAGCACTTCCAGGTAGCCGTGCTCGTCGTCGACAAGCAAAAGCCTCAGCGTGCAACGGTCCGCGCCCATGGTCGCGCTTTCCTCCTAGCCCCGCGCCCCGATGGATGCGCGTTTCTTGGCGGCGGCTTCCTCCACCAATTGGCGCAGCAGCTCCACGTCGCAGGGCTTGACCAAAAAATCAAAAGCGCCCAAGGACATGCCTTCCACCACGTCATCGGAGCCGCCGTGGCCGGTCAGCATGATCACTTCCACCGCCGGCAGCCGGCGCTTTACCTCGGCCAGGGTCTCCAGGCCGTCCAGGCCGGGCATGCGGATATCGAGCACGATCACGTCGGCGTCGATCTGCTCCAGGAAATCCAGGGCCTCGTCGCCGCTGGAGGCCGTGGTCACATGCAGGCCACGTTTGGTCAGCCGTTTGGCCAGCGCCGCGACGAAAGGCGCTTCGTCGTCGACCAAAAGGACGTTGGTCCGGCTCATTTATGATCCTCCGCGGCCCCAGACGCCGCCGGCAAAGTGATGACGAAGGTCGTGCCCTGGCCCAATTGGCTCTCGACGCTTATCTGGCCGCCCAGCTTGTGGATGATGCCGTAGCAGATGCTCAGCCCCAGGCCGGTGCCCTGGCCCACGGGCTTGGTGGTGAAAAAGGGGTCGAAGATGCGGGAAAGTTCGGC
Organism: Desulfarculus baarsii DSM 2075; assembly: GCF_000143965.1. Classification (GTDB taxonomy): domain Bacteria; phylum Desulfobacterota; class Desulfarculia; order Desulfarculales; family Desulfarculaceae; genus Desulfarculus; species Desulfarculus baarsii. The sequence continues at coordinate 69,196 of NC_014365.1, forward strand.
CTCGGGGATGCCCTTGCCGGTGTCGGCCACCTTCAGGACGATCTTGTCGCCGACCCGCTCGGAAGAGACCGTCACCGCGCCGCCGGCCGCGCCGATGGCGTCGACGGCGTTGTTGACCAGATTGACCAGCACCTGCTGCAACTCCGAGGGCGAGGCCTTGACCGACGGCAGGCCGGGCTGGAGCCGAGCCTGGATCTTGACGTTGGCGTAGCGCGACTTTTGGGCCAAAAGGCTCAGCGCCTCCTGGATCATCTCGTTGACCGAGATCTCGCGGGCCTCGGGGTCGGTCTTGCGGGCGAAGCTGAGCAGCTTGTGGGTGATGCCCTTGCAGCGTGCGCCCTGGGTCTTGATCTGGGCCAAGGCCCGCTCGAACTCGGCCCGATCGGCGTTGGAGACCACGTCGTCCTCCTCCAGCAGATCCTCCAGCCAGCCGGCCTCCTCGACCATGATCGCCACGGGGTTGTTGATCTCGTGGGCGATGCCGGCGGCCAGTTCGCCCACCGCGGCCAGGCGGCCGGCCTCCAGCATGCGCTCGTCCATGAGCTTTTTCTGCTCGTCGCTCTTGGCGATGCGCGCGACCATGCGCCCCGACACAGCCAGCGCCATGAACAACACCGCCAGCACCCCCGCCGCCACCACCGCCATGGCCAGCCGCTCGGCCCCGGCCAGCGAACTGAGGGCGTCGGATCGCTCCTGCTGATAGAAAAGCAGCCACTGGCCGCCCTTCAAAAGCGAAACGGCCATGATGTAGTCATGACCGTCCTGGCCGCGCTTTTCGGTGACCACCACCTTGCCGGGCAGGGTCTTGGCCCGCAGAAACTCGGCGTAGGGCTGGCGGGCCACGTCCACGGCGAAGCGGGGCCTGGTTTGCAGCTCGCCCTTGCGGTTGACGATGAAGGCGAAGCCCGTCTCGCCCTGGCGGATGTTTTCGACCAGAAAGCTGAAGGCCTCGATGTCGATGGTCGCCCGCAGGATCCAGTCCTGGCCATGGCGGTCCTGTTTGACGGCCACCACGAAGTGGGGCGTGCCGCGCAGGCCGGTGAAGACATCGCTGATGAACTGATCGTGGGCCATGGCCAGCTTGAACCAGCCGGCCTGCGAATAATCGACGCCGGTGAGGTTGAGCGGGCCGGCGTAGGCCAGTTGCTTGCCCTCGCCGTCGACCAAGCCCAGGTCGACGAACACCCCGCCGAACTCCTCGCGCAGCAGGCCCAGTTGCCGCCGCAGAAACTCTTCGTCGGCCAGGATCGCCGGGTCGTAGGCCCGGGCCAGCAGACGGATGTTGGCCAGGCGGTCGGTCAGGTAGCGGTCGATGCCCTGGCCGTGCTTGAGGATCAACTCGTGGAGGTGGGCGATGACCTTTTCGCGGTAGGCCTCGCGCAGGTGAGCCAGGACGATGCCCTGCGAGAGCAACAACGGCACCAGCGAAACGAGCATGATGGCAAGGATGATGTTACGCCGCAGTTGGCGGTAGAAGTTCTTGTGCTTGCCGTTGCGTTCACCGCCCATGGCCTTGTCAGACCCTCCGCTGGTAGAGCAGGCGACGCCTGATTTTCTCCAGGGCCTGGGGCATGTTGGCCGAGCTGATAAAGCCATCGGCCCCCAGGCGGCGGGCCAGGCGCTCGTAGTTGCCGCCGTCGTCCAAGTCCATCAGCACGAACATGGCCCCAGGCAGGCTTTGGCGCAGGCGGCCCATGGCCCCGCCGGGCAGGGCGCGGGCGGTTTGCAGGTCCATCAGCACCACGTCGGGCCGCGTGCGCAGGGCCCGCGACTCCAGGCAGCGCCCGCCGTCGCAGTGGCCCAGGTAGCTGAAGCCCGGCGTGCGGCCCAAAAGGCGGCCCAGCCACTGGCCGACGTATTGGCCGCGATCCAAAAGCATCACCCGAATTTCATGGTCGGAATTCATGCCGGCTCCTCCGGGCGTTGGTCCCCTGAGTACGCCTAAAAATTAAGCGTCGCGGGCCAACCGGGAAATGGGGATCAGACCTCATTTTGGCGGCCGGCCGGCCTCATTTTGCGCTGGGTGCATGGGGTTCGGGATGGGCCCGGTCATGGCCAAAGGGGCCACGCCATCGATTAACCAGACGATTAAATTGGCTTTTATCCACGGTGAACGGCCGGCGGCCGACGATGCCGGCTTCGGCGCCGGCCATGGGGTGGATTTATCAAAACGCCGAAAAAGGCTATAGTATGACCAAACGTCGCCCCGGAGGGGGCGCGCGAAAGGAGCTTGCGGTGGCCGCGGCCCAGTTCAAAAGATTTCTGATCAAGCGCCGTCCGGCGGTGCTGCTTTTCGGGGCCTTCAGCCTGTTGGTGCTGATGGGCCTAGTCTACAGCCTGGTGGTCTACCAGGCCCTGCGCGAGCGCGCCGAGGGCGAAAACCTGGCCGCCGACCTGGCCCAGGCCGAAAACTGCGGCTATTTCATCGGCGATCACCAAAAGGGCGTTTTGGGCCGCCTGGCGGTCATCGCCGCGCGCAACGCCTTTCGCCAGGCCATCGTCCAGCGCGACCTCGCCGAGTTGTATTCCTTCCTGGGCCCGCTGTGGCAAGACACCCAGGAGACCGACGCCGTCTTCGTGGCCGGACCGGCCGGCGACTTCCTCGTGGGCCTGCCCCGCCAGCAAAACCCGCCCCTCGAACCGCCGGGCCTGACGCCGGGCGCGGTGCGGCCGACGATCTCACCGGCCCACGAGAGCCACGTCGAGCAAGGACGGCTGGTGGTGACCCTCTCGGCCCCGGTGCTGACCCCCGACGGCGCGCCGGTGGGCTACCTGGCCATCGTCCAGCGGGCCGACCTGTGGCAGGGCGTCATCGAGCGCCTGTCCGTGCGGCCGGGGCGGAGCATCTTCGTCTTCGACCAGAAACAGCGCCTGATCTTTTCGAACCTGACCGGTCGGCCGGCCCAGTCGCCCCAGGGCCGCCTGGCCCTGGATCAGGCCCGCAAAATGCTTGCCGGCGGCGGCCGAGCCCTGGCCGCGCTGGAGCAATCGCCCGACGACGGCAAGCGCTATTTCGCGGCCGCCGCGCCGGTGGCCGGCCTGGGCTGGTCGGTGGCCCTGGCCCAGGACTACGACGCGGCCATGGCCCCGGCCCACGCCATGTTCATGAACATCGTCTTTTTCATGGGCCTGTTGTTGCTGTGCCTGTTGTTTCTGAGTTTTCTGGTGATGTCGCGCTATCGCATGCAGCAGCGCATGCTCACCGAGCTCGACGAGGAGGCCCGCCGCCTGGAGGGCCTGGTCCAACAGCGCACCGCCGACCTGCGCCACACCACCGAGCGCTATCGCAACCTGGTCCAGGATCTGCCCGACGTGGTCTACGAACTCGACGCCGTGGGCCGGGTGACCTTCGTCAGCAAGGCCGTCAGCGCCGTGCTGGGCTACGAGCCCGGCGACATGCTGGGCATCTTGTGGCGCGACTTTGTCTCCGGCGAGGACCGGGCCCACTTTGACGAAGAGCGCCGCCGCGCCCATTCGGGCGAAAAAATCTCGATCATGGCCCTGCGCCACCTGACCAAAAACGGCAGCCTGCGCTGGCTGTCGATCCACTCGCGGGCCCTGCTCGATCACGACGGCAACCCCACCGGCCGCCTGGGCGTGGCCCGCGACGTCACCTCCGAGGTCATGGCCGAACGCAAGATCCGCGAGCTTTCCGGCCGGCTGATCAACGCCCAGGAAGAAGAACGCAAGCGCATCGCCCTGGACCTGCACGACGAGATGGGCCAGATCCTCTCGGCGCTGAAAATCGGCTTGCAGTCCCTGGCCCAACGCGAGGAAAACCAGCGCGAGGACATCAACCAGCTCATCGCCCTGGCCCAGCGGGTCATGGACCAGACCCGCGCCCTGGCCTATCATCTGCGACCGGCCATCCTCGACAACTTCGGCCTGGTGGCCGCCCTGGAAGACCTGTGCGAGTCGATGAGCGAATCCAAGCTGCTGGCCGTGGAATACAACCTCCAGCCCATCGACGAGGACCTGCTGCCGCCGGGCGTGCGCACGTCGCTGTTCCGCTTTGCCCAGGAGGCCCTGACCAACGCCGTCAAGCACTCGGGCAGCCTGCGCGTGGAGGTGTCCCTGGCCGCCGACGAGGGGGCCATCGAACTGTGCGTGCGCGACTGGGGCAAGGGCTTCAACGTGGCCCAGGCCCTGGACGCGGGCAAACACCTGGGCCTGGCCGGCATGCGCGAAAGGATCAGTTTGATCGGCGGGCGCTTGCTGATAGACTCAAACTTCAAGGGCTCGACCCTCAAGGTGCGCGCGCCAATCGGAGGCAGACGATGAAAGACAAAGCCCGCGTGGTCATCTGCGACGATCACGCCATCTTCCGCGAGGGGCTCAAGACCGTCCTGGCCCAGAGCCCCGACTTCACGATCATCGGCGAGGCGGCCAACGGCTTCGAGGCGGTGGAGACGGTGCTGCGTCTGCGGCCCGAACTGGTGACCATGGACATCGCCATGCCCGAGCAGAGCGGCATCGAGGCGGCCAAGCAGATCGCCGCCGAACTGCCCGAGACCAGGGTGATCATCCTCAGCGTCCATTCGCGCAAGACCTTCATCCTCGAGGCCCTCAAGGCCGGGGCCAGAGGTTACGTGCTCAAGGACTCGGCCGGCGAAAAGCTCGTCGACGCGGCCAAGGCCGTGCTGCGCGGCGAATGCTACCTGGATTCGCCCGTGGCCGGCCACATCGTCGACGAGTTCGTCAAGATGCCCGACATGACCCCGGCCCCGGCCCAGGACAGCCAGGAGCGCCTCACCGACCGCGAACGCCAATTGCTGCGCCTGGTCGTCGAGGGCCTCCCCAACCGCGAGATCGCCGACAAGCTCTGCCTGAGCCAGAAGACCGTGGAAAACCACCGGGCCAACATCATGCGCAAGCTGGGCCGTCACGACGTCATCGGTCTGGTCAAGTACGCCATCGCCACCGGCCTGGTCGATCCCGACGCCTGGAGTCGTTGAACCCCGGCTTTTCTTGGGCCTTGCGCCCCCGGCAAAATGAGGCCGCCTTTGACGCCGATTAGGGTCGCGGTCTCATTGCAGTGGCCCCTTGGCGGCCATATAGTGGGATAAACCACACCAGCCGAATGGGAGGACGCAAGTGGAGCGAGCCCCGGACCTGCCCCTGGAAATGCTCATGCTCATGCCCGCCGCGGCCCTGGGCGCGACCTTCCCCGCCGCGCCAAAAACAAACTGCGGCGGGCCGCGCGTGGAGGCCCACCTGCTGCGCGACGGCTTCGAGATGATCGCCCGCGGCTGGTTCGACGCCGAGGCCGTGCTGAAAAAACTGCGCCCGGTGCTGGCCTCGTGCCCGGTGGGCGGCCGCCTGCGCCTGGACTTCGCCCAGGCCCGTGGCTTCGACCATCTGGCCCTGAGCGCGCTGGTGGTGGTCCTGCGCGACCACTGCCGCGGCGTGGAGCGCATCGTCATCGCCGGCCTGGAGCCCCGTTGCCTGGAACGCCTGGCCCAGACCGGGGCCGAAAACCTCTTTGGCGCCCAGTGGCGCGCCGCTCGTCGCCAGGGCGAGATCGCATTTTTGAAGACGCAGGCCTGAAACCGCCAACCGGGGAGGCGTCCGGTGCTCTTCAACCAAAAGTTTGTCTCGGTGCCCTGCGGCCAGCGCGAAATGCACAGGCGCAACCAGGATCTTTCCTTCGTGCTCGAGCTCAGCAACGCCCTGGCGGCCATGAACGGGCCCGATGAAGTGCTGGAGACGGGCCTGCGCAAGGTGCGCGACCAGTTCGGCTTGGAGACCGGCCGCGTCTATCTGGTCGATCACGCCCGCGAAATTCTGGTTTTGCACGCCTCCCAGGGCCTGGACGTGGGTGGCCTGGAGCAGATGGGCCTGGACGAGGGCTTCAGCGGCCGGGCCTACAGCGGGCGGGTCTTCCTGGCCCAGCGCGTCGACGACCTCGACGACGCCAAGCGGGTGGGCATGCTGCGGGCCAAGGGCCTGGAGTCGGTGGTCTGCCTGCCGCTGATCGTGCGCGACGCGGTGATCGGCGTGATGAACCTGGGCGCCAAGCGGGTGATGGAGCTGACCATGCCCCTGATCGACCTGATGATGGTGGCCGGCAACCTCATCGCCGTGGCCGCGCAGAACACCCTGGCCGCCACCGCCCTGGAGCGCCAGAAGGAGTCGATCCGCTTTTTCGCCTACACCGCCAGCCACGACCTCAAGGGCCCGGCCGTGGGCATCCATGGCCTGACCCGCCTGCTCATGCGCACCGCCGGCGAAAAGCTCGACCCCCGCGGCCAGGCCATCTGCCGCCAAATCGAAAACGCCGCCGGCCGCATGGAGCTTCTGGTCTCGGAGATCAACGCCTACATCGCCGCCAGCGAGGCCCCGCTGGACTTGCAATCGGTGCCCGTGGCCGAGGTGCTCGATGAAGTGCGCCTGGATTTCGAAACCCGCCTGCGCGGCCTGGGCGTGGGTTTCGCCACGCCCATCGACCCGCCCGTGGTCTGGGCCGACCGCCTGGGCCTGATGCGCGTCTTTGAAAATCTGGTGGATAACGCCTTGAAGTATGGCGGGCCCAACCTCAGCCGCATCGAGGTGGCCCACCACGAGACCGAATCGCATCATGTCTTTTCGGTGAGCGACAACGGCGTGGGCCTGACCCCGGCCCAGGCCGAGAAGATCTTCGACGCCTTCAGCCGCTCGGAGACCTCCCGCGGCAGCCAGGGCAGCGGCCTGGGCCTGGGCATCGTCAAGGCCGTGGCCAGTCGCCACGGCGGCGAGGCCTGGGTGGAGTGCGCGCCGGGCAAGGGCTGCACGTTCTATTTTTCGGTGCTAAAGCGCGCCAAGGCCGACAGCCCCGGCGACGACACCGGCCCCAAGGCCGACGAATCAGCCTCGGGCGGCCACGCCGGCCCGCCGCCCGGCGGCCGGGTCGAGGCCCAATCAGCGACATTCCACTAAAAAAGCGCCGCGGACGTCGGGCCGAAACCGAAGGCTAAAAGCCTTCTTGCACGGCCTTTTCCACCGCCGCCATGTCCGGCTCCAACTCCTGCAACAGCCGCAGATTGCCCCGCGCGTCAACCACGGCCACGCCCGGCGTGGCGATCAGGTCCAGACTCTCGGCAAAGGGCTCGGAGTCGTCGGGCCCCACATCCAGAAGCACGGGCTGGGGCAGGCCGTGCTCCTTGGCGTAGGCCACCGCCGCCGGGGCCATGGCCTGGCCATCGCCGTTGACGTGGATCAGCACAAAGGGGTTGCCGTCATAGCGCCGGGCCAGCTCCAGCAGTTGCGGCATGAACTTGCGGCAGTGGGGGCAGCTCACCGACCAATAGATGATCAGGCCCACCTTGCCCTGGAGCTCGGCTCGCAGGTCGTGTTGGCGGCCATCGGCGTCGGGCAGGGTCATGGCGGGCAAGGGGCCGCCCACCGGCGAAAGGGCCGCCGCCGGCAAGGCCGGGGCCAAGAGCGTCAGGGCGGCCAAAATCAGGCAAAGGGTCTTGCGCATGGGCTGTCGTTCCTGTTTATACTTACAAACTACGTTCAGCGGAACCACCACGTCAGCACGCTAACTCTATCAAAGGCGGCGACGATGCGCAAAGGCCGCGCCGACCGGGAGGGTTGTTCATGCTCAAAGTCCGCCGTTTCGGCCCGGTGACCCAATACCTGATGGGCGTCCTCCACGTCGGCCAGGTCTATTATTGGTGCGCTTGTTATCAATTCGGCGACGCCTTGATCGACGCGGGCGCGCCGCTGTGCGCCGCCGAGTTGCTGGCCGCCGTGGAGGGCGCCGGCCTGGCCAGGGTCGCCGTGACCCACCACCACGAGGATCACATCGGGGCCAACGCCCTGCTGCGGCGGCGGCTGGGCCTGGAGGTGCTGGCCCCGGCGGCCGCGTTGAAACCGTTGGCCCAGGGCTTTGCTCTGCGGCCCTATCAGGAAATGGTCTGGGGCTGGCCCGAGCTGCACGCGGCCCAGGCCCTGGGCCCGGAGCTGACCACCAACCACGGCCCGCTGGAAGTGCTGGCCACGCCCGGCCACTGCCCGGATCACGTGGTTTTTCTGCACCACGAAAGCGGCCTGGCCTTTGTTGGCGACGCCTTCTTCTCGACCACGCCCAAGACCGCGCGCATCGACGAAGACTTTGCCCAGGGCCTGGAGTCGTTGCGCCTGCTGCGCGATCGGCGGCCCAAGACGATGTTCCTGGGCCTGGGCCAGGTGGTCGAAAACGCCACCGAGGCCCTGGGTCAATGCATAGACCACGTCGAGCGCCTGGCCGGGGAGATCGAGCGCCTGGCCGACCAGGGCCTGGACGACGGCCAGATCGTCGAGGCGCTGTTCGGCCGCGAAAGCAGCCTGCGCCAACTGACCGACGGCCACATGTCCTACCGCTACTTCGTAGCCGCCTTCACCCGCCGCCGCGCGGCCGAAAAAGGAGCGGGGCCGGCCTAGCGCCTTGCTTTTGGCGCGGCCGGCAAAGTAGATTATTTAACCAACAACGCGTGGCGGCCCGCCGGGGCCGTCGCCATCGACCATTATTTTCGCCCTTGCGAGGGGGAGGACGCCGCCGTGCTGAAAAAGACTCTGACGCTATTCGCCGCCGCCATGCTGGCCATCATCTGCCTGGCCACCGCCTCGCCGGCCCAAGACGCCGCGGCCCTGGTCAAACAGGGCGACGAGGCCTGGGCCCAGCGCATGGACGTGGCCAAGGCCCAGGAAGCCGCCAACCTCTACGAGCAGGCCCTGGCCGCCGACGCCAAATGCTATGAAGCCGCCTGGAAGTTGGCCCGCGCCTACTACCGCGTCGGTGAAAAGGGCCCCAAGGACGCCCAGGAGGCCACCTTCGAGAAGTCGGTCAACGCGGCCAAAAAAGCCACCGAAATCAACCCCGATGACCCCATGGGCCACTACTGGCTGGGCGTGGCCTACGGCAAGTACGGCTCGGCCAAGGGCATCACCAAGAGCCTGAGCCTGGTCGATCCCATCAAGGAAGAGATGAACTTCGTCATCTCCAAGGATCCCAAGTTCGAGCAGGGCGGCCCCCAGCGCGTGCTGGGCCGGCTCTACTTCAAGCTGCCCGGCCTGTTCGGCGGCGATAACGACAAGGCCATCGAGTACCTGCAAGAGGCGGTCAAGATCGGCCCCAACTACTACCTCAACCAGGTCTACCTGGCCGAGGCCCTGGCCGAGGATGGCCAGGACGACAAGGCCAAGGCCATGCTCCAGGAAGTCATCGCCGCCCAGGCCCCGGCGGGCATGGAGCCCGAAATGGCCGACTGGAAGGCCGAGGCCCAGAAGGTGCTCGACGACATGTAACCAGCCGCCAAGGTTGGCTTTTATCGCACGGCCGGCTCTCTCGCGGGGGTCGGCCGCGCACTTTGAGGCCGCTGCACGGTGAAACATGAATTCCCCCGTGCGGCGCTCTCACTTTTGGAGGAGACCTTGCGCAAACCCGTGGTCGATATCGGCCGCTGCACCCTCTGCGAGGGCTGCCTGGCCGTCTGCCCGCAAGTGTTTGAACTAAATCCGGTCATGGGCTACATTGAAGTCCGCGAGTTGGACCACTACCCCGAGGACGCCGTCCAGGAGGCCATCAACATCTGCCCGGCAAAGTGCCTCGCCTGGCTGGAGGAATAACCATGCGGCAATGGAAATGCACCGTCTGCGGCCACCTGCACCAGGGCAAGTATCCGCCCGAAAACTGCCCCAAGTGCGGCGCGGACATCAACCGCTTCATCTTGTTGGAAGAACTGCCCGAGGCCCTGGAAAAGATGCTGCGCGAGGCCTTTGCCGGCGAGTCCAAGGCCCACATGCGCAACCTGTCCTACGCCAAGGTGGCCGTCGACGAGGGCTATCCCCAGATCGCCGCGCTCTTCCGGGCCGTGGCCGAGGCCGAACGCGTCCACGCCGCCGAGTATCTGCTGTTTTTGCAGGGCGTGGCCGGCACGACCGAGGAAAACCTCAAGCAGGCCTTCGAGAGCGAATCGTCGGCCGAACAAAGCTATTACCCGCCGATCATCCAAGAGGCCTTCGCCCAAAAACGCGACGACGTGGCCTACGCCATGGTGCGGGCCCGCGACGTGGAGCAGCGCCACGCCCAGCTCTACAAAGAGGCCCTCAACGCCATGGTCAACGACCGCCAGGTGGAATATCACGTCTGCCAGGTCTGCGGCTATGTCTTCGAAAACCAGCCGCCCGACGAGTGCCCCGTCTGCCGCGCCCCCCGCGCCCAGTTCAAAAAGACGGGCTGACGGACCAAGGCCAACGCGCCGCTATCCATATTCCGCCTCCGACTGCCGACGCGACAACAGTGAGGCGGGGGCGAGTCGCCCCAGGCTAGAAGGCCAGCAACGCGGCCAACCTGGCGCGGACCTCGTCCACCACGCTTGACGGGGCCGCGCCGGCCTTGACGGCCTTCCTGGCCCGCCAGTCCAGGATTTTGACGTGATCGGACAAGACAACGCCCCGAACCTTGCCGTCCTCGGGCAAGGCCACCTCGAAGGGATAGCCCTTGACGTGGCTGGTCACGGGGCAAGCGATGGCCAATCCGGTTTTTTGGTTGTAAGCCAATGGCGAGAGGATCAGCGCCGGCCGCCGGCCGGCCTGCTCGCCGCCGGCCTGGGGATCGAACTCCAGCCAGACCAGATCGCCGGCGGCGGGCGCGTAGGGCTGGCTCACCAAACCTCACCGCCCTGGGCCGGGCCCCAATCCGCCTCGCCATGCAGGTTATCGGGGGTGATCGCGCCGAGCAGGTCGTCCAAGTCGTGCTGGGGGCGCGTGGGGATGATGATGACCGAGCCGTCCTGACCGGCGGAGATCGTCACGTTGTCACCGGCCTTCAGGCCCGCCTGGCGGACAATCTGCAACGGCAGGCGCACGGCCAGGCTATGGCCCCATTTGGCGACCTTGTTGGGCATGGCCTCTCCTCCGTTATTGGATATACAAAGTATATCTTGACGGGCCGGCAAACACAAGGCCCGGCCGCCAGGGAAAGGCGGGTCAGTCGGCCTGGCGTTGCTGGGCAAAGGCGTGGCTGATGCGCGCGGCCAGTTCACCGTGGGCCACCGGTTCGCCGGCCAGTTTGCGCAGCGAAGGCAAGGTGATGGAGTGCTGGCTGCGCTGGCGCTGGTCCAGCGTTTTGGTGGGCAGCACGAAAAAGCGCCACTGGGCCAGATCCAGCGGATCGACGGCGGATTTGTCCTGGCAGGTCAGCAGGCAAAAGACATGGACATCGGCCAGGCGGCGGGGCTCGGCCGCCGTCTGGTTGGTGAGCGGATCCCAGGGGCGGGTCTTGGGCACGCGAAAGATTATGTCCGAGAGCTTTTTCTGGGCCCAGCTCTGCACGTAGGCAGCCGATTTGACCTCGATGCGCGCGCCCTCGGGGCTTTGCAGGTCATAGGCCGTCCATTCCTGGCGCGCGCCGGCGGCGCAACCCACGGCCAGGGCCACCAGCCATTCGGCCAAAACGCCGCGCATGGCGTTGCTGACCAAGTCTGAGGCGCTCCAGCGCCAAAAATCGGCCAGCGTGACGCCCAAACTCCGGCCTCGGTCGTGCAGGGGCTCGTCGCCCGAGCGCGGTCGCGCCTGGATGGGCTCCAGACCGTTCATCACGGGCGCTCGTGGTCGTCTGCGACGCTGACGGCCAGCCAGCGGCCCGGCCGCCACAAAAGCCACAGCGCCGGCAGCATGAAGCCCACATCGCGGGCCGCCGCCGAGAGCCCGGCCTGGTGGCCGTCGCTCTGGCCGGGGAAACAGCCGCAGTCATAGCCCGCGCCAATGGCCCAGGCATAGATCATCAGCCCCGTGAACATGGCCAGAAGCCCCACCGACCACAGCGCCGCCACCCGCGTCCACAGGCCCAGCAGCAGCATCAGCCCCACGAAGAACTCCAGCCAGGCCAACAGCACGCTGCCCGCGTTGACCAAAACCACCGGCAGCACCTCGTAGCGGCCCACCGAAAGGGCGAAATCGGCCGGATGCCACACCTTGTCGTAGCTGGCGTAGAGAAACAGCCAGGCCAGAAACAGCCGGCAGCCCAGGCTGATCAGCTCGGGGAAAACCGCTTTCATTGAGCCGCCCTCCGCCGCTGGCGCACGGGCAGGCCGGCCTCGCGCCACTGTTCGAAGTCGGCCTCCATGACATAGACATCATTCATGCCGTCCTGGCGCAGGGCCTGGGCCACCCAGGCGTCGGGCCGGCGGCTCTGGCTGCGGCCATAGACCACCACGGCCGGGGCCTTGGCCAGCACGCCAGCCAACAGGCCGCGCATTTGGTCCCACTCCTCGCGGTATAGATTGACCGCCCCGCGCACCTGGGCCAACTTGAAATCGCCGGGGTCGCGGGCGTCGACGAACAACGCGCCGCGTTTGTGCATGGCCGCGGCCTGCTCCAGGCTGACGGCCCGCCACAGGGGCTCGGACAGTTCGGGCGGCAGCCAGCCCACGCCCTGGGGCATGAGCAGGTTGAAGGCCAGGCCGGCCGCTGCCGCCAGCGCCAGCACCGCAAGCGCCCGGCAAACGAGTTTTTTGAGGTCAAAAGCCAAGGCCGCGCCTCCCGCGATGTGAGTCGCCGCCAAGGGTAGCGCGGCCAGGGCCGCTCCGCAAGCGACATTGGTCGTGCTAGAATGATCGCCAGATGCCGGCGCGGGTCGTCGGCGTGAGGCAATACTTTTTTGCGCCGCTGGCAACGGAGAATAAATGAGCGATATTCTGGCGATTTATGGCAGCCCGCGCCGACGGGGCAACACGGCGGCCGTCTTGGCCCGGGCCGTGGCCGGCGCGCGCGAGGGCGGGGCCATGGTCGAGGAAGTGGTGCTGCGCGACTTGAAAATCTCGCCGTGCCTGGAGATTTATGGCTGCAAAAACAATGGCCGCTGCGTGATCAACGACGACTTTCAGTCCTTGGTCGACAAGCTCGCGGCCTGCCAGGGCCTGATGCTGGCCTCGCCGATGATGTTCTACGCCGTCAGCGGCCACGTCAAAGCGATGATGGACCGCTGTCAATCGCTGTGGGTCAAAAAATATTGGCTGGAGCGGCGGCCCTTTGGTCAACTAGACCCGACCAAGGCCGGGCTGTTTGTCTCGGTGGGGGCGACCACGGGCAAAAAGCTCTTTGACGGCGCGCTGTTATCGGTTAAATACTTCATGGATACGCTGGATATGCCCCTGTGGCGGAGCCTGCTCTATCGCGGCCTGGACCACGAGGGCGAGGCCGCCGCCCGGCCCGAGATCATGGCCGAGGCCCACGCCGCCGGCCTGGAGATGGCCCAAATGCTCTCGGAGCGCGCGGCGGGCTTGCCTGGATGATCAAAATCTGTTTACTATGATCTATCGGCGGGTTAGCCAACAGCCCGCCACGGAGCAGGCCCATGACCCTCGACCAGCCGCCGCGGCCCAAAGCGCCGCTCGACGAACGCGACCTGCGCGCCCGCCTGGACGATATCCGCCTGGTGCTGCTGGAGTTGGAAGGCACGGCCACCGACGGCGCGGTGAGCTTCGCGCCCGATGGCGGCCAGAGCCTGCGCTTTTGCCGGGCCGACATGATCGGCCTGGCCAACATCGTCGCCGCCGGCTACAAGGTCGTGGGCCTGGCGCGGCGGGGCCTGCCGGCGGCCGAGGCCTTTTGCCGGGCGGCCGGCGTCGATTTTCTGGCCCACGACGGCGACAAGGGCGATCTGATCCAGTTCATCGGCCTGGAGCGCGGGGCCAAGCCCTTTCAGACGCTCTATTTTGGCGCGGACATGGACGACCTGGAGGTCATGTTCCAGGCCGGGGTGGCCGTCTGTCCGGCCCAGGCCTCGCCCTGGCTGCGCGCGGCGGCCCAGGTCGTCACCCAGGCCGCCGGCGGGGCCGGGGCCGTGCGCGAGCTCTGCGACCTGCTGCTGCGCGAGCACTCCCTGCATCTGGAGTAGGCATGTTCACCTCCGACAAACCGACCAACTACGAAAAGGTCTATCAGGAGCTGATCCCCCGCCTGGCCGCCGCCGACTTGGCCGGCAACGCCGCCGCCCTGGGCCTGGAGCGCCAGGGCGAAGATGTCATTGCCCCGGTTTTCGGCCGGCGCTTCATCGTCGGCGCCGCTGGCGTGCGCCAGGCCGACGGCCAGCCTGGCGGGATGATCCATCGCATCGCCCTGGCCTATTACCTGACCCACGGCGGCAACGGCCAGCCGGCCGGCCGTTTCGCGCCCTACCGCGAGTTGCCCGGCGGGGCCGACTTCGCCCGCAGCCTCGGCCAGATCGTCGACGCCCGCATCGCCCAGAGTTTTTCCGGCCGAACGGCGACGCTGGAGGCGGCCTGCCTGGCCCTCGGCGGGCGGGGGTTGGCCGGCCAAGAAATTAGCTGCGACGTGGGCCACGTGTTCGAGGCGCTGCCCAAGATTCCGATGATGCTGACATTTTATGACGCCGACGACGAGTTCCCCGCCGAAGCCAAGGTTTTTTACGACGCCGCCGCGCCCAATTTCCTAGACTTGGAGTGTCTGGCCAGCCTGGGCATGATCCTGGCCCTGGAGCTGGAGCGGGCCGCCGAGGCCTTGGGCTAGGCGCGATGCGGTTGTTGTTGCACATCTGCTGCGCGCCGTGCGCGATCATGCCCGTGGCCGATCTGCGCGCCCGCGGCGTGGAGCCGATGGGCCTGGCCTTCAACCCCAACGTGCAGCCCTATGTCGAGAGCGCCAGGCGCCAGGCCACCCTGGAGCAGTGGGCCGCCGCGCAAGAGCTGCGTCTGATCGTCCAGGATGAATACGACCCGGAGTCCTGGCTGCGGGCGGTGGCTTGGCGCGAGCACGAACGCTGCCGCTTGTGCTATCATCAGAGATTGACCCGGGCGGCCCAGGTGGCCAAAAAGGGCGGTTTCGAGGCCTTTGGCACGACGCTTTTGTACTCGGTGCGCCAAAAGCACGAACTCATCGCCCAGGTCGGGCGGCAGGTGGCCGCCGAGCGGGGGGTGGAGTTTTTCTATTGCGACTGGCGGCCGCTCTGGCGCGAGGGCGTGGCCCAAAGCCTGGCCCAAAAGCTCTACCGCCAGCCCTACTGCGGGTGCATCTATTCCGAACGCGACAGGTTTCTGGGCCCGCCCAAGGCCGGCCGGCCCGGCGGCAAGCGCATTTCTTGACGAAAGGTGAGGCCATGGCCGCGAACACCCCCCCGGAGATCATCCTGGAGCTCAGCGGCGGACAGCTGACCATCCGCACGGCCGAAGCCATCTACCGCGTGGTGGTGGCCGCGTCCCCGCAGCCGCTCCAGGAACAGACGGCCCTGCCCGCCGCCTCCGCCGCCCCGCCGACCAAGGCCCTGGCCGAGGCCCCGGCCCCGGCCGACGATGACTGGGGCGTCTTCGACTTGGACGGCCCAGCCGAGCCCGCCCAGCCCATCGACGGCAGCAAGGTCCAGCCCACCTTCGACCCTCGGCTGGAGCAAGGCCCCGGCGCGGCCTACTACCGCGACCTCAGCCACGACATGTACCGCGAGATCGGCGCGCTGGCCCGCCGCCTGAGCATGTCCATCCGCGACGTGCGCCACGTCAACATCGACAACGTCGACCTGACCTCCACCGGCCGCCAGTTGGAAATGGCCAAGGACGAACTGCAAGACGTGGTCAAGATGACCGAACAGGCCACCATGCGCATCATGGACCTGGGCGAGGACATCCAGCAGGCCGTGGGCCAGACCAAAAGCATCATGGAGCGCCTGGCCCCGGTGGCCGCCGATTGCGTGACGCCCGGCGACGACGACCAACAGCGCCAGGCCCGCCAGCGCCTGGCCGAGGCCCTGCAAGGCCTCAGCGCCTTCGTGGGTTCGCTGGCCGAAAATCCCCTGGACCAACTGGCGCGCCAGGCCAACGAACTGATCGAGCAGGCCCAGGCCGCCCCGCCGGCCCAGCAGCCCGCCGCCCCTCCGCCCGCGCCCAACGGGCCGTATTACCAGTTTCCCCTGGACTTGGTCTTCCAGACCGTCTACGAGCTGTGCACCAACGAGGCGGTCAAAAAACACATCAAGGGCATGTGGGACGCCGCGGCGGAGTTCTCCCAGGAGCAGATCGAGGCCGAGATGAACAAGCTCGCCCCGGCCCAGCCCGACGGCGACAACTTCCTCAACCTCGACCTGAAGGCAGTCCTGCGCGTGCTGTTCCAGGCCACGGCCAACGAGCGCTTTCAGGGCGTGCTGAAAAAAATGGCCCAGACCAGCGACCAGATCTTTTTGGAGCAGACCCTGCCCCTGGAGGCCATGCCCGGCCAGGCCCCGGCCCCGGCGGCCGCGCCCGAGACCCCGCCGGCCCCCGCCGCCGGCCCCACGCCCCAGGTGCTGGCCGGCCTGGAAAATCTGGCCCAGGCCCTGCAAACCGCCGCCGCGGGCCTCAACCCGCCACCGCTGCCCGACGACCTGGAGCAGTTGCTGGAGCAGGCCCTCGACGAACAACCAGATTCGTGCAACATCGTCGACCCCGACCTGCTGCGCCAGCTCCACGCCGCCGAGGAACACATCAGCGTCTCGGTCAACTCGATCATCGAATCGCTGAGCTTCCAGGATCTTTCAGGCCAGATCATCTATCGCATCGTGCGGCTGCTTTCCGACTTCCAGGTGCAGCTTTTGGCCATGGTCGTCAGCTTCGGCTCCAAACTCAAGGCCAGGGAGGCCAACGAACGCATCACCGTCGACCAGAGCGAAAAGCTGGCCCAGGAGGAGGTCGACCGCGTGCTTTCGACGATCAAGACCCCGGTCGCCGAGAAAGGCGACGATCAAGACCCCGGCGATGGCTCCAAGCTCGACCAGGACGCCATCAACGACATGCTGGCCAGCATGGGTTTCTAGCCGCGCCAACCTCCGCCCCGAAAAGCAACGAGCCCCCGACCGTTTGACGCAACGGCCAGGGGCTCGATGATTTTTCCGGGCCGACGCGGCTAGCGGCGGGGCAGCAGGCGCCGATCGGCCGGCGGGGCCGGCGACGGGGCGGCGGCGCTCTCGACGTGGCCACCGCCGACGATGCCCACCAGCTCTTGCACGAAGCCCTGCATGGCCTCGGCCTGCGAGTGCATCTCGACCGAGGCGCTGGCCGACTCCTCGGCCATGGCCGCCACGCGCTGGGTCACCACGTCCATGGTGCCGGCGGCGCTGCTGATCTGGCTCAGGCCCTGGGTCTGTTCGCTGCTGGCCGCGGCGATCTCACCCACCAGTTCGACAACCTTGGCCGAACCGGTGGCCACTTCGCCAAAGGCCTCGTTGACCATGCTCACCAACTCCGCGCCGCCCTTGATCTTGCTCACCGAGCCCTCGATGAGCGCGGTGGTGTTTTTGGCCGCCTCGGCGGCGCGCATGGCCAGGTTGCGCACCTCGTCGGCCACCACGGCGAAGCCCGCCCCGGCCTCGCCGGCCCGAGCCGCCTCCACGGCGGCGTTCAAGGCCAGGAGGTTTGTCTGGAAGGCGATCTCGTCGATGGTCTTGATGATCTTGGAGGTCTCCTCGCTGCTGCGGCGGATGTCATCCATGGAGGTGGTCAGCTTGCCCATGGTCGCGGAGGCCCGGTCCACCGAGGCGCGGGCGTCGCGGGCCAGGATGTTGGCCTGGCTGGCGTTGTCGGCGTTCTGGGCGGTCATGGACGAAAGCTCCTCGAGGCTGGCCGTGGTCTCCTCCAGCGAGGCGGCCTGTTCGGAAGCGCCCTCGGCCAGTTGCTGGCTGCTGGAGCTGACCTGGCTGGAGGCCGCGCCGACTTGATCAGCCGCGGCGGTCAGCCCGACGATGACCCGCTGGATGGGCCTGGTCACCGACACGCCAAAGACCCACACCGCCGCCACGCCCAGGCCCAGGCAGACCAGGCCGATGACGGCCATGCCCAGGCCGTTTTCGCGCACGGCGGCCATGAACTCGGCCTCGTCCTGGGTGACGATGACGCACCAGTTGGTCAGCGGCACCTGGGCGAAGCCGGCGATCTTGGGCACGCCCTTGTAAACATAGGACTCCACGCCGCTCTGCCGGGCCAGAACGCGCTCATTGAGGCGCTCCATGCCTTTGATGTCGCTGAGCACGGCGTCCATGACCAGATCGGCCACGCGGTGGGCGATAACCAAGCCGTCCTTGTTGACCATGAAGGGATAGCCGGTCTGGCCCATGCGCACGTTGGTGAGGTTTTTGTTCCAAAACTCCATGCCGATGGCCGCGGCCGTCACGCCGACCACCTTGCCGGATTGTCCCATGACCGGCACGGCGATGAGCATCACGGGCTTGTTGGTCTTTTTGTCGAGGACGATCTCGCCGGCCGCGACCTTGCCGGTCAGGGCCTCCTTCAGGTAGGCCCGGTCGCCCACGTTGAGGCCCTTGTAGCCGCCGCCCACGCCGTCGGCGATGATGTCGCCCTTGACGTTGGTCACGAAGATGGTGGCGTAATCCTGGCCAACGGTCTTGATGAAGCTTGCCAGCTTGCGGTCCAACTCCTTAACGTCGGCGTCGGCCGCGCCGACGTGGTTCTTTTCGGCCACGGCGATGGTGGTGTTGCCCACGGCCACCTCGCGGATCAACCGCGACTCCATCTCCATATAGGTGTTGGCCATGTCGGCCAGGCGTTGGGCCGTGGACAGGGCGTTTTCCTCGGCGTTGGCGGTCAGGGCCTTGGATGAGGCGACATAGGAATAGACGCCCACGATCAACAGCGGCAATGACACCAAAATGACGCCACCCAAAATGAGCTTGGTTTTCAGAGTCATGAAGATTCTCCATGCGATGTTTTTAGCGGGCGTCGTGGCCCGCTTGGCATGCCTTTGTCGCGCATCTCATCTATAAGACACGGCAATGCCTTTGTTTTGAATTGACTTGTCGCGGGCAGGCTTCCGCGCGTCAAGCGCGCAAGGCAATTCTTCGCGTCGACTTTTCACAGGGGGTGACTCAATTATAGCGCAGCCGCGAAAACTGGCCATATACAATGTAAAAAGCCAATGTGATTTAGTTGTCGCGCCCGGAAA
Organism: Desulfarculus baarsii DSM 2075; assembly: GCF_000143965.1. Lineage (GTDB taxonomy): Bacteria > Desulfobacterota > Desulfarculia > Desulfarculales > Desulfarculaceae > Desulfarculus > Desulfarculus baarsii. The sequence goes on from NC_014365.1 coordinate 88,099, forward strand.
AAAGCGGCAACGCACGATGACAATGGATAGTTTGTTCGGCATCGCCGTTTTTTCGGGACGCAACAACTTCAGCGCCCAGGCTAAAAGCGGGCGCGTGGCGTTAAGGCGCGGCAAAAGTTCGGGCCATTGAACATATGTGACCGGCGATATCTTCTTCGTCTTATCGGCGGGCCTTGTCTTTTTCTTTAGCCATCATTGTCGCGCGGGGAAAAAAAACGGCCCTCTGCCACGGCCACGTCCTGGCCGCTTTTGGGCCGGGAGGGAACACCTCGCGCGGCCAGGGCCGGGGCGGGCCTAGAGCCGGCCCCGCGCCCAGGCGGCGATCTGGGCGGCGGGCATGGCCCCGCTGACGCGCGCCGCCTCGCGCCCGCCCTTGAACAGGATCATCGTGGGGATGGAGCTGACGCCAAAACGGGCGGCCATGGCCTGATTGGCCTGGGTGTCCAGCTTGGCCAGGCGCGCCGCCGGCCACAAAAGCCCCGCCGCCTCGGCGAAGGCCGGGGCCATCGACCGGCACGGCCCGCACCATGGGGCCCAGAAATCGACCAAAAGCGGCAGATCGTCACCAGCCAGCATGCGCTCCAGGCCCGGCCCGTCCAGTTCGACGGGCTTGGCCTCCAGCAGGCGGCCCTTGCAGCGGCCGCAGGCCGGGTTTTCGGCCAGGCGCGCGGCCGGCGCGCGGTTCTTGGCCCCACAGTGGGGGCAGAGCAGTTGCACGTTGCTTTCCATGGGTCTGGCCTCCGGTTATAAAAAACAAACGCGCCGGGCGAACATCGTCTTCTTTTTGAAGATATGTCCGCCCGGCGCGCTTGGCCAGGGGGCCGGATCGTTTGGCCGGCGTTCAGGCGGTGACGCCGCGCTCCTCAAAAGGCATGGTCAGTTCGTAGACGCCACCCTCCAGCCGCGCCTTGACCGCCAGGCCGCTGCGCTCGAAAACCTTCATCATGCCGGTGTTGTTGGCCAGCACGTCGGCCGTGAAGCCCTTGAGGCCACGCTTGCGGGCCGCCGAGAGCAGCAGCTTGAACATGTAGGAGGCCAGGCCGCGGCCCTGGTATTGCTCGTCGACGACAAAGGCCACGTCGGCGTAGGGCTTGTCGGGGTGGCGCACGTAGCGGGCCTCGCCGATGATGTGGCCCTGGCCAGCCGGCCCCACCAGGGCCACGATGGAGACAGTCTTGCGGTAATCGACGTTGACGTACTCTTGCATCTTGGCGTGGGGCATGGACTTGATGGGGCTGAAATAACGGTAGTAGACCGCCTGGTCGGAGAACCGGTAGAACAGTCGGCGCATCTCTTCCTCGTCGGAGGGCCGGATGGCCCGAAAACGCACCACCAGGTTGTCCTTGAAGGTGTGGGTCTCGTTGAACTCCACCGGATAGAGGTGGGCCGATTCGGCCAGGAATATCTGGTCCTTGTAGATGATGTTGGCGGCCTTGGCCCGCTCGACCAAAGACGGGCGATCATCGGGGTGGGCGATGTCGATCATGGCCTGGGCCCGTTCGCGGACGCTGCGGCCCAACAGGTTGGCGCAGCCGTACTCGGTGACGACCATGTCCACCGATTCGCGCATGTTGAACAGATTGGGCAGGCCGTCGACGCTCAGCAGCACGTTGGGCTCGCCCTTGAGGTTGCGGCTGGGCATGGCGAAGATCGTCCGCCCGCCGGGCGAAAGCTCGGCGCCGTTGATGAAGTCGTTGGCCTCGCCCATCTCGGCGGCCACGTTGCCCTTGCCCACGTGCAGGGCGATGCGCCCGCTGAGATCGACCTTGCGCCCGGCGAAGACGGCCACGAAGTTGCGGTTTTTGCCGATCTCCACCGGGTCGAAGACCTTGTCCACGCCCTGGAAATCCACCAGCGGGTTGCGGTCCAGCCAGGCCATCAGCTCCTTGGTGCCCAAGGCGTAGGAGGTCAGGCAACGGCCCTTGAAGGCTTGCTTGAAGCGGTTGGTCACCGCCCCGCTCTTGACCAGGTCCATCAGCGGGTCGGTGAAAAAGGGCGAATGCACGCCCAGATTCTTTTTGCGCGCCAGGTGCTTGGCCAAGGATTCGTAGAGCGGACCCATGGTGAAGCCGATGCACGAGCCGTCCTCGATGACCGACGAGACGTTTTCGGCCACCTGGTCGAAGACGGCGTCAGTGGGCCAGCGGTTGAAGTAGATCGGCTCCTGGTTGCTTTCGATGAGGATGTCGAAGTCGCTCAGCGGCACGAAGGTGTCGCCGTAGGTCATGGGCACGCGGTCGTTGATCTCGCCGATGACCACGCTGGCCCGCTCCATGGCCATGCGGGCCACGTCCACGGCCATGCCCATCGAGCAATAGCCGGCCTCGTTGGGCGGGGTGATCTGCACCACCGCCGCGTCGATGCGGATGCGCCCGGCGCGCAGCAGTTGGGGTATCTTGGCGAAACGGCTAGGTATCAGGTCCACCTGGCCGTTGGCGATGGGCTCGGAGGCCACCCAACCCGAGAAAAACGTGCGCAGGCGGAACTTGTGGGCGCTGAGCCGGTTGGGCGTGACCGCGTCGCCGAAGCTGACCAGTTGCACCAGCTCCAGGTCTTGGACGTTGGAGGCGTCGCTTTGCAACAGCGTGTTGACAAAGGTGCGCGGCTCGGCCACGCCGGTGCTGAGGAAAACGCTCATGCCCGGCTCCAGGCGCTTGAGGGCCTCGGCCGGAGGCGTGGTCTTGGACCGCCAGTCGTCTTTTTGCCTGCGCAACAACATAGTTTCAACCTCCGGCGGCCAGGCCGCAAGCATTCCAGAAAAAAGGGCGCGGGGCATATATTTAATTATCTACAGGCAAGCGACCACGCGCACAAGCGCCATCGCCAGAGGGTGGGGCGAATTTTCGGCATTGTCAAACAGGCGAACGGCCGAGCAGGCGCCGAGAAGCGCGGCGGGTGTGGCGCTTACGGCCTGGGGTTGGCCGCCCAGCGGGCGCAGGGCATGTAGTATTGGCCTCGGCCGCAGTCGACCAGCTTGGCCTTGGGCCGGCCCACCGCGCCGTGGGCCAGGTATGTGGCCACGCCGCCCACGCAGGGGACCGACCACGGCTTGCCGCCGATGCGGCCGTTGAGGTGGTTGCCCTTTTCGTCGCTGTAGGCGAAGAAGCCGTCGGGGCCCACGGCCATGGTCGCCGCCAGGCGCCAGACGCCGCTGGCCGCCGCGCGCGCCTCGGCGCGCTCGCCGCCGAAGAGGATCGCGCCGGCCCTGACCGAGCAGGCGTCGACCAGTTCGAACTCCGAAACCGTCTTGGCCTGGTCGTCGTAGACAAAACGCACCACCGTGCTCATGTCGCCGCAGGAGAGCACGCCGTCATAGACGACCTGGGCGGCCACGGCCCGGCCGGGCCCCGCGGCCAACACCGCCAACAGGGCCAAAACAAACGCCGCGGCCGTCGTTTTGCTAAAACAAGCAGAAAGGATCATCGCCCAGCCCCGCGGCGTGAAGGGCCGTCAAAACCCAGCCGCCGATTTGATTTTTCGCGTCAGCGCAAAATTAATATCACAGATGTGGCCCGCGGCCCAACCGCAATTGTGGCTGATCGGCCAAGCCATAGGCCCGGCGTCAATAGGCGGCCAAAACCAAAGCGTCTACTATCGTGAACGCTGTTCAGCGGCAGCTTCGACCATAATCAGCGCCATAAACAAAAAACAAAACGAAAAATCGCAAAAAAAACAGAGTGGGGCTTTAAAAATATTTGACAACAACCCCGCTGACGGTCGTATATTTGTTGACGGCCCGCCTCGGGCGCGCCGCAAGCAAAACACACGGATCGACTCTTGCCGGGCCGGCTTTTCGCGGCCGTGGCCGGCGTCGGTTCCCCCCAAATCAAAGTCAGCTTTTAATTGGCGGAGGTCACGGCCATGAAGACTGATTTCAAAACCGTGCAAGTCGCGATCGAAGACGGCGTGGCGGTTTTCACCATGAACAACCCGCCGGTCAACCAGTTGTCCGACTATTTCATCAAGGATCTGGTGGCGGCCTTCGAGGAGGCCTGGAAGGACGATCAGGTCTACGCCATCGTCCTGACCGGCGAGGGCAAGAACTTCGTCGCCGGCGCCGACATCACCCAGTTGCAGAAGATGAAAAACCGTGACGAGGCCTTTGGCCTGGTCATGGAGGGTCACAAGTTCTACAACGCCATCGAGCTTTCGCCCAAGCCGGTGATCGCCGCCATCAACGGCAACTGCCTGGGCGGCGGCCTGGAGCTGGCCATGTGCTGCCACTACCGCGTGGCGGTCAAGGGCGTCAGCCTGGGCCTGCCCGAGGTCAGCCTGGGCCTGCTGCCCGGCGGCGGCGGCACCCAGCGCCTGCCGCGCATCATCGGCCTGCCCAACGCGGCCCAGATGATGACCACGGGCAAGCCCATCAAGGCCGAGGTCGCCTTCGTGCGTGGCCTGGTCGACGAGGTCTGCGCCCCCGACAAGCTGCTGAAAAAGGCCTTCGGCGCGGCCAAGATGTTCAAGGCGCGCATGTATAACCAAAAAGTGCGCACCGCCCGCAACACCTTCTATCGCCTGCCCAGCTTCAACGAAAAGCTCCACTTCATGAACTACATCCGGGCCATGGTCGGGGCCCAGTCCAAGGGCTACATCGCCCCGGGCAAGATCCTCGACTGCCTGGACAAGGGCCTGAGCGCCGACTTCGAGGCCGACCTCAAGGTCGAGGCCAACGGCTTCGCCGACCTGGTCACCTCGGCGGTGGCCAAAAATCTCATCGGCATGTTCCTAAACACCCGCTCGGCCGGCCGCCTGCCGCGCATCAAGGACTTGAAGCCGGCCAAACCCATGAAGGTGGCCCAGTTGGGCGGCGGCGTGATGGGCTGCGGCATCGTGCATCTGCTGTTGGCCAACGGCTTCGAGTGCGTGCTGTGGGACATCAATGACGCGGCCCTGGCCAAGGGCGTCGAGTCGGTCAAGAAGACCTTCGCCTTCATGATCAAAAAGAAGAAGATGAAGCCGGCCGACCTGGACAAGCTGCTGGCCGAGAAACTGACCACCACCACCAAGCTCGAAGACCTGGGCGACGTGGACCTGGTCATCGAGGCCGTGCTGGAGAACATGAAGGTCAAGCAGGAGATCTGGCTGACCCTGGAAAAGACCTGCCGGCCCGACGTCATCTTCGGCACCAACACCTCGGCCCTGCCCATCACCGAGATGGCCAGCGTGCTCAAGGATCCCGGCCGGATGATCGGCCTGCACTTCTTCAACCCGGCCGAGCGCATGCAGCTCCTGGAGATCATCTGCGCCCAGCAGACCTCCGACCAGACCCTGGCCACCAGCGTGGACTTTGGCCGACGCATCAAAAAGGTGCCCATCGTGGTCAACGACGGCCCGGGCTTCTATGTTTCGCGCCAGCTGGGCGGCCTGATGGGCGGCTCGGTGTTCCTGGTGGCCGACGGCGTCAGCGGCGAGGCCATCGAAAAGGCCATGATGAACTTTGGCATGCCCATGGGCCCGGCCACCCTGGCCGACCTGACCGGCATCGACATCAACTACCACGTCAATCAGACCTTCGCCCGCGAGTTGGGTGATCGTTACACCGTCCACCCCCTGACCGAGGCCATCTACAACCTGGGCGACTACGGCCGCAAGACCGGCCGGGGCTACATGGACTACACCTCCGGCAAGCCCGTGCCCAACCCGCGCCTGCAGCAGGTGGTGGCCGACTACCTCAAGGCCAACAACGTCGCGCCCAAGGACATGCCCGAGCAGGAGATCATCGACGCCATGCTGGGCCTGGCCATCAACGAGGCCGCGCTGATGATCGAGCAAGGCATCTGCGACCGCCCGGCCGACATGGACCTGGCCATGATCTACGGCACGGGCTTCCCGCCCTACCGCGGCGGCATCTTGCGCTACGCCGACACCTGGGGCCTCAAAAACGTTTACGAGACGCTGGTCAAGCTGGAAGGTCGCTACGGCAAACGCTTCGCTCCGGCCAAACTGATCAAGGACATGGCCGAAAAGGGTGAAACCTTCTACAAGGAATAAGGGCGCGAGCGGAGGCAAGGGCGCCGTCAAGGGGCGAAAGGAAACGACGATGGCTCAGCAAAAACGCACGGAGGCCCGCAAGGAGCAGATCCTGCAAGCGGCGGAAAAAGTCTTCGCGGCCAAGGGCTTCCACCAGGCCACCGTCTCCGAGGTGGCCAAGGAGGCCGGTCTTTCCGACGCGACGATCTACGAGTATTTCTCCACCAAGGAGGAGCTGCTCTTTTCGATACCCTTGGAGACGACCAGGCGCGGCGCCGAGATCATGGAGTTCCATCTGGGCTACATTCGCGGCGCGGCCAACAAGATTCGCTCGATCATCTACCACTACCTGTGGTTTTACAAAAACCACCCCGACTACGCCTCGGTGGCTTTGATGATCCTCAAGCCCAACCGGGGCTTTCTGCAGACCGAGGCCTACGATATCTATCGCAAGGCCTCGGGGGTGATCCTCGACGTGGTGCGCGACGGCGTGCAATCGGGTGAGTTCCGCCCCGACGTGGACGGCCATTTGGTGCGGCACACGATCATGGGGGCCATCGAGCACATCGTGGTGCGTGAGCTGCTGCACGAGTCGGGCCGGGACATCCTGGAAAACGTCGATCCGTTGACCGACATGGTCATCGGCGGCATCAAGGCCGAAAACGACCTGGCCGGTTGGAACATCCGGGTGAGCCTGGAGCCGCCCGCCGGCGACAAGAACAAATAAAGGCCCCGCCGGCCCCCGCCAGCGGGCGGGGCGCCAAGGCCGGGCCGCTTTTGCCGAAGCGCATTTTTGCAGGAGGTTGCAAAATGAGAGAAGTAGTCATCGTCGGTTACCTTCGCACCGCCCAGTCCCGCTCGCGGCCAAACGACCCCGCCCGCGACTGGTTCCACAAGCTGCGGGCCGACGAGTTGCTGGGCACGCTGCTGCCCGAGTTGGTCAAGAAAGTGGGCATCGACGCCAAGGAGATCGACGACTTCCTGGTCGGTTCGGCCCAGGGCGTGGCCGAAAACTGGTCCTACGGCGGCCGTACGCCGATCTTCCTGGCCAACCTGCCCGAGACCATCAGCGCCAAGTTCGTCGACCAGCAGTGCGGTTCGGCCATGGCCGGCGTGCAGATCGGCTTCATGGAGATCGCCCAGGGCTTCGCCGACACGGTCATGGTCGGCGGCATGGAGCACATGACGCGCATCCCCATGGGCGGCCCGACCATCGAGCGGGGCATCATCGCCCCCAACATGGGCCTCTACATGGATCCCAAGTACAAACACTGGGACATGGCCAACTCGTTCAACATGGGCATGACCGCCGAGAAGCTCTTTGGCATGAACGAGGACATCAGCGTCGATGACATGAACAACTGGGCCGTGCGCAGCCATCAGCTGGCCGCCAAGGCCCAGGCCGAGGGTTTCTTCGACGGCGAGATCCTGCCCATCGAGGCGCCCCAGGCCGACGGCAGCGTCATGACCGTCAAGATCGACCAGGCCGTGCGCGGCGAGACCAGCCTGGAAGAGCTGCGCGGCCTGCGCCCGGCCTTCAAGAAAGACGGCGTGATCACCGCCGGCGTGTCCTCGCCCCTCAACGCCGCGGCCACCTCGATGATGCTCATGAGCAAGGAAAAGGCCCAGAAGCTTGGTCTCAAGCCCCTGGCCACCATCCGCTCCATCGGCTTTGCCGGCGTCGACCCCACCATCATGGGCGCCGGCCCGGTGCCGGCCAGCCAGAAGGCCCTGGACTACCTGGGCCTCAAGCCCCAGGACATCGACTTCTGGGAGATCAACGAGGCCTTCGCCATCGTGGTGCTCAACTGCATCAAGCACCTGGGCCTGGACCCGGAGCGCGTCAACGTCATGGGCGGCGGCTTGGCCATCGGCCATCCCCTGGGCGCCACCGGCAACCGCCTGGTGGGCACCCTGGCCCGCATTCTCGAGGCCAAGGGCGGCCGCTGGGGCTGCGCCAACGCCTGCGTGGGCGGTGGTCAGGGCGTGGCCATGATCATCGAGCGCGAGGACTACTAGCATAAGGGAAAAAGCGGGGCGGGATTTTTGTGGGCCCCCGCCCCGCTTTACATCCTCCCGTCGTCGTGGCGGGCGGGCCGGCCGTGAGGCCGGCCCTTTTTTTTGCCCGCGCCATAACCGAGAGCGCTGCACGGAGGCGTCCTGCCCCGTGCAGCATCGGCTTGGCAAAAGCGCGGTTTTTCCAAGCCTCACAAATCGCTCGCCTAATCAGGCTCGCGATTTGGCGCGCCGTCCATGGCGCGCTTCGGCCGCCGCACGGTAAAACTTATGTTTCACAGGTTACTATTTGTTTTTACAATATTTGTTATGTTTCACCGTGCAGCGGCCTCTAACCGTAAAAATGTTACGTGAGGCCCATTCAACGTGGTAGATTTTAAGTATAAACACTAAAAGCGGAAAAGCATGAAGCGTTACCTTGGAGCTGTTCTGCCCGCTCTGCTCAGCGTGATCCTCTTCGGGGTCACGGTTTTCGGCTTTTTGCTGCCGGAAGTGGAGTCGCAGATCATCGCCAAGAAGCGCGAAATGATTCGCGAGCTGACCAACACCGTCTGGAACATCCTGGCAACCTACGACGCCCAGGTGCGCGGTGGCCTCTTGGACAAGGACGAGGCCCAGCGCCGGGCCCTGGGCCGCATCCGCGCGCTGCGCTACGGCCCCGAGGGCAAGGACTACTTTTGGGTCAACGGCCTGAACGAAGTCATGATCATGCACCCTTACCGCATGGACCTGGAAGGCCAGCGCCTGCCCCAGTTCAAGGACATCAAGGGTAAGGATCTGCTGCACGCCTTTGTCGACGTGGCCCGCCAACATGGCGAGGGTTTTGTCTCCTACTATTGGCAATGGAAGGACGAACCCGGCCAGCTCAAGGAAAAAACGTCATACATCAAGCTGTTCCAGCCCTGGGGCTGGGTGGTCGGCACCGGCCTCTACAAAGACGACGTGGAAGCCGAGATGCGGGCCATGAACCGCGATATGAGCCTGGTGGGCGCGGCGGTGCTGCTTTTGGTCACGCTGCTTTCGGGCTATCTGACCTATCGCGAGATGCGCGCCGAGGGCGAACGCGCGGCGGCCCAGGAGGTGTTGCGCCAGACACTGGACAAGTACCGCGCCGTGCTGGAAGCCTCGCCAGACCCGGTAATCGTCTACAATTACGTTGGGTTGGTCGATTACGTCAACCCGGCTTTCAGCCGCGTCTTCGGTTGGCGGGCCGACGAGGTGCTGGGCGGCAAGATCGATTTCGTGCCCGACGACGAAAAAGAGGCCACCCTGGCGGCGATCAACGCCGTCTACGACCACCCCGACGGCCTGTTGTCGTTCGAATCGCGCCGCCTGACCAGGGACGGCCGGGCGCGCAACGTCATGGTCAGCCTGGCCGTTTATCGCGGCGATGGCGGCGCGCCCCTGGGCATGGTCGTCAACCTCACCGACATCACCAGCATGAAGCGCTCGGCCGAGGCCCTGCGCGAGAGCGAGGAAAAATTCCGCAGCATCAGCGCCAACGCCCTCGACGGCGTGGTGATGATCGACCCCCAGGGCCGCATCACTTTCTGGAACCAGGCCGCCACGGCCATCTTCGGCTACGCCGCCGACGAGACCTTGGGCCGCGAGCTGCACCCGCTGCTGGCCCCGCCGCGCTATCACGCCGATTACGTCAAGGCCTTCGCCGAATTCGGCGACAGCGGCACGGGCAAAGCCGTCGGCCGCATGCTGGAGCTGGTGGCCCGGCGCAAGAACGGCCAGGAGTTTCCGGCCGAGCTTTCGGTTTCGTCTTTGCAACTGCACGGCCAGTGGTACGCCGTGGGCATCGTCCGCGACATCACCGAGCGCAAGCAGGCCGAGGAGGCCCTGCGCCAGAGCGAATCGCGCTATCGCACGATCCTGGAGACGGTGCCCTACTCCATCGCCATCAGCGATCTGCGCAGCGGGGCCAATCTGGAGATCAACGACGGCTTCTGCCTGCTTTCGGGCCATTCCCGCCAGGATGCCCTGGGCAAGACCGCCCTGGATCTGGGCCTCTACAACCGGCCCGAGGATCATCTGACCCTGCGCGACCAGTTGGAGCGCGACGGCGAGATCAACGGCCAACCCGTGACCTATCGGGCCAAGGACGGCCGCTTGCTGGAGTGCCTGGTCTCGGTGCGGCGCTTTGTCTACGCCGGCCGTCCCTGCCTGCTCTCGGTGGCCCAGGACGTCAGCGCCCTGCGCCAGGCCGAACGCGAGCAGGCCCGCCTGCAGGCCCAGTTGCAACGGGCTCAGCGCATGGAGGCCATCGGCACCCTGGCCGGCGGCGTGGCCCACGATTTCAACAACATCCTCCAGGCCATCAGCGGTTACACCCAGCTCATCGGCGGCCACCCGGGCCTGGATCAGAAAGTCCGCCGCTACGCCGAGGACATCGACCTGGCCGCCCGTCGGGCCACCGACCTGGTCAAGCGCCTGCTGACCTTCAGCCGCAAGGTCGAGCCGGCCCTGCAGAAGGTCGACCTCAACCGCCAGATCGACCACGCCGTGGCCATGCTGGAGCGCACCATCCCCAAGATGGTGCGCATCACCACCCGCCTGGACCCGGACCTCAAGGCCGTCAAGGCCGACCCCGGCCAGATGGAGCAGGTGCTGATGAACCTGGGCACCAACGCCCGCGACGCCATGCCCGAAGGCGGCGAGCTGATGATCGAAACGCAAAACGTCCGCGCCGAGGATCTTTCTCCCGGCGCGGCCTGTCAACTCACCGCCGACGAGTATGTCATGCTGCGCGTCTCCGACAGCGGCATGGGCATGGACGCCGAGACGCAAAAAAAGATCTTCGACCCCTTTTTCACCACCAAGGGCGTGGGCCAGGGCACCGGCTTGGGTTTGTCCATCGTCTATGGCATAATTGAAGGCCACGGCGGCCGCATCTCGTGCTACAGCCAGCCCGGCCAGGGCACGGTTTTCGAGATCTGCCTGCCGGTGGCGGACGATTCGCTGACGGAGCGGGAGGCGCCGGAGGTGGTGACGGTCAGGCAGGCCCAGAGCAACGGCGAAACGATCCTGGTCGTCGACGACGAGGCGGCCATCCTCGATGTGAGCACCGAGCTGCTGCAAGGGGCCGGCTACAAGGTGATCACCGCCCGTTGTGGCGAGGACGCCCTGGAGATCTACCGCACCCGCGGCCAAGCCATCAGCCTGGTGATCATGGACCTGGGCATGCCCGGCATGGGCGGCCAGCGGGCCCTACAGGAACTCAAGCGTCTGGACCCCGAGGTCAAGGTGCTCATCTCCAGCGGCTACTCCGGCGACGGACCGGTCAAGGACAGCCTGGCGGCCGGGGCCTTGGGTTTCATCATGAAGCCCTACCGCCTGGGCGACCTGCTGGAAAAGGCCCACCTGGCCATCCAGGGCTGAGCCCTTGGCCGCTTGTCGGCCAATCGCCCGCTGGTTGTCGCCGCCTTGTCGACATGCTCCGCCACAATCGATTTGGCCGCCGCGCCTTGACAACCCGCGCCGCGGGGGCTAAAAAACATGTTTCGCCAATAAGCAAAAACCATCGCACGGTGCTGAAAATGATCGAGCTCGATTTCACCAAGACGGGCGGCCTGATCCCGGCCATCGCCCAGGACGCGGCCAGCGGCCAGGTGCTGATGCTGGCCTTCATCAACCAACAGGCCTGGCAAAAAACCCTGGAGACCGGCGAGGCCCACTATTGGTCGCGCAGCCGCCAGGAACTGTGGCACAAGGGCGGCACCAGCGGCCACGTCCAGAAGATCAAGGCCATCTACGTCGATTGCGACCTGGACGCGGTGGTCTATCAGGTCGAGCAGATCGGCGGCGCGGCCTGCCACACGGGCATGCGCAGTTGTTTCTACCGCCGGGTGGAGGGCGACGCCCTGGTCAGCGAAGGCGAGCGGGTTTTCGATCCCAAGGAGGTCTACGGCAAATGAAACAGCCCCTGAAACTGGGAATCCCCAAGGGCAGCCTGCAAGAGGCCACCGTGCGCCTTTTCGCCAAGGCCGGCTGGCGCATCAACGTCAACGGCCGCAGCTACTTTCCCGAGATCGACGACGTCGACATCGAATGCAGTCTCTGCCGGGCCCAGGAGATGAGCCTCTACGTCGAAAACGGCACCCTGGACGCCGGAATCACCGGCCGCGACTGGATCCTGGAAAATTCTTCCGACGTGCACTACGTCGAAGAGCTGATCTACTCCAAGGTCTCCTCGCGGCCGGCCCGCTGGGTGCTGGCCGTCGACAAGGAATCGGGCATCGAGACCGAGGCCGACCTGGCCGGCAAACGGGTGGCCACCGAGATGGTCAACTTCACCAAGCGCTATTTCGCCGAGCGCGACATCCCCGTTGCGGTGCAGTTTTCGTGGGGGGCCACCGAGGCCAAGGTGGTCAACGGCCTGGCCGACGCCATCGTTGAAGTCACCGAGACCGGCTCGACCATCCGCGCCCACGGCCTGAAGATCATCAAGGAGCTGATGCAGTCGACCACCCAGCTCATCGCCAACCACGCCGCCTGGCGCGATGACGAAAAGCGGGCCAAGATCAGCCAGATAGCCCTGCTCCTCAAGGCGGCCCTGGTCGCCGAAAAGCTGGTGGGCCTGAAAATGAACGTGCCCAAGATCAAGTTCCAGGACATCGTCGACACCCTGCCCAGCCTCAACGCGCCCACCGTGGCCCCGCTCTACAACAGCGACTGGTTCGCCGTGGAGACCATCGTCGAGGAAAGCAAGGTGCGCGACCTGGTGCCGTTGCTCATCGCCCGGGGGGCCGAGGGCATCATCGAATACTCGCTCAACAAGGTCATCTAGCCGGAGCCGTCCCATGGGAGTGAGCCGCCGCGCCGGCGATCTGCCGCCGTTCATCGTCATGGACGTGCTGGAGCGGGCCCAGGAGCTGCAAGCCCAGGGCCGCGACATCATCCACCTGGAGGTGGGCGAGCCCGATTTCGACACGCCGGAGGCCATCAAGGCCGCCGCCCAAAAGGCCATGACCGGCGGCCAGACCCACTACACCCATTCGCTGGGCCTGCTGGAGCTGCGCCAGGCCATCGCCGCCCATTATGGCCGGCGCTACGGCGTCACGGTCGACCCCGGGCGCGTCCTGGTCAGCAGCGGCACCAGCCCGGCCATGCTCTTGATGTTCGCCGCGCTCATCGAGCCGGGCCAGGGCCACGAGGTCATCCTCAGCGACCCGTGCTACGCCTGCTACCCCAACTTCATCAATTTCGTGGGCGGCCAAGTGGCCCGCGTGCCCGTGGCCGAGGACGACGCCTTTCAATATCGGCCCGAGGCCATCGCCGCGGCCATGAACGCCAAGACCAGGGCCATCGTCATCAATTCTCCGGCCAACCCCACCGGCCAGTTGCTCGACGCCGGGCGCATGGCGGCCATCGCCGCCCTGGCCCCCGGCCGGCCCGGCGGGCCCTACGTGGTCAGCGACGAGATCTACCACGGCCTGGTCTACGAGGGCCGCGAGCACTCCATCCTGGAATTTACCCAAGACGCCTTCGTGCTGGGCGGCTTTTCCAAGCTGCACGCCATGACCGGCTGGCGGCTGGGCTATCTGATCATGCCCCAGGCCTACGTGCGGCCGCTGCAAAAGATGCACCAAAACTTCGCCATCTGCGCGCCCAGCATGGCCCAATGGGCCGGCGTGGCCGCCCTGACCCAGGCCGAGGACGATTTGGCGCGCATGGTGGGCGTCTACGCCCAGCGGCGGCGGGTGATGATCGACGGCTTGCGCGGCCTGGGCTTCAAGATCCCCCACGAGCCCTGCGGCGCGTTCTACGTGCTCACGCGCTGCGACCACCTGGACCCCGACGACTATCGCCTGGCTTTTCATATCCTGGAAAACGCCGGCGTGGCCGTGACGCCGGGCCGCGACTTCGGCCCCGGCGGCCATGGTTTCCTGCGCTTCAGCTACGCCAACAGCCAGGAAAACATCCTGCGGGCCATGGCGCGCCTGGCCGAGTATCTGGCGCGCTTTTATCCCAACCGCGCGGGGGGCTAGATGGATTTTGTCCTGCACGAGAGCGCCTTCATGCAATCGGCCGTGGGCCCCGGCGGCTATCCCGAGCCAGGCCCGCCCGAGTTCGCCTTTGCCGGCCGCTCCAACGTGGGCAAAAGCTCGCTGATCAACTGCCTGCTGCGCCGCAAAAACCTGGTCAAGGTCTCCCAGCGGCCGGGCCGCACCCAGCAGATCAACTTTTTCGCGCTAAACAACGACGCCCTGCGCTTTGTCGATCTGCCCGGCTATGGTTTCGCCAAGGTGCCCCTGGCGATCAAGGCCGGCTGGAAAAAGATGATCGAATCGTATCTGGAGAGCCGGCCGACCCTGAAGGCGGTGGTGGTCATCGTCGATATCCGCCGCGAACCCAGCCCCGACGACCTGATGCTCCTGGGCTGGCTGCTTTCGCTGGGCCTGCCCGCCGTGGTGGCCGTGACCAAGGCCGACAAGCTCTCGCGCAACCAGGCGGCCCAGCGCCTGGCCAAGCTGCGGCCCCAACTGGCCCCCTACGACGCCGCGCCGGTGGTCTGTTCGGCCGTGACCGGCCAGGGCCGCCAAGAGCTGTGGGAGCGCCTGCTGGCCCGCCTGGCCGACTGACCCCGGCCGCGAAAATCTGGCGAGGGCCGAGCCGCTTGCGCCCGGCCGCGCAAAAAACCGGAGCCCCATGGCGGGGCCCCGGTTTTGGTCGTTCAGAAGGCCATCTTCTCGGGCGGACGGCGCTCGGGCACGTACTCGTTGGGCAGCTTGCCTTCGTTCCACGCGGCGCTGACGTAGAGCGCGCAGTAGCACGCGCCGTATTGGGCCACGTCGGCGGCGCGGTAGGCGCAGGGGCAGATGATGTCGGCGTCCTTGCTCCGGTCGCCCGAGGCCAGGCGGCAGGGGCAGTTCATGTAGCCGTAGCGCTCCTTGTTGGTCAACAGCGCCTGCATCATGTCCAGGACAAACTCGCGGTCCTTGTTGAAAAAATAGCCCTTGGGCTCCTGGACTTTCTTCAGCGCGTCGTAAAGTTCGCGCGGCGTCATAGGCCCAGCGCCTCCTTGATCTCCTGCTCACGATAGCCCACGATGACCTTGTCGCCGATGACAATAGTGGGGAACGAGCAGCCGGGGTTGTACATGCGCACCTCGTCGATGAGCTTGTTGCGCTCGTCGGGCGAGCAGGTGTCGACCTCGAACATGTCGTATTTGATATCGTTGTCATTCAAGAGCTTCTTGGCGCTCTTGCAGTGGCTGCAGGTGCTGAGGGTGTACATCTTGATCGCGACGTTGGCCATGTGACTTTTCGCCTTTCTCCGGGGATCATCGCCCGCGTTGTTGGATGAATGCGCGGAAGCCGCCTACAAAAAGGATAACACCATCGGCCCGGTGGTCAAAAGCAAAGCGCGGCTTTCGCGCGCGGACCGGGGCGAGCTGTTTATTGTTTTGACAAACTAACTTTATTTTGATAATAAAACAAGGGGCGCTCGCCGCGCCGCGACGACCACACGGAGCGACCACCCTTGTTGCAGCCCGCTATTCAACCAGACGCCGCCCAGGCTTGGCCCGCGGCGGTCGCGCCGAGGTGGCTCGGTGGCCGGAGCGCCGCGCCACCTGATTTTCGTCTGCGCGATCCCCAGGCCCAGACCTGGACGGACCTGGCCGACCTGCCCGGCCACTGGGGCCTGGCCCTCGAGCGGGGCCTGAGCCTGCACACGGCCGCTTTCAGCTTTGCCCGGGCCGGCGAATACGCCTTCGAAGTCAGCGACGCCAAGCTGAATTTTTCCTTTTGCACCGCCGGCCAATCGCTGACCGACGTGCAGATCGGCCCCAAGCGCCTGCGCGGGGTGAGCCAGGCCCCGTCGGTTTTCACCGCCTCGTTCCTGCCCCAGGCCCACGGGGTCTGGCGGCCCATGGCCGGCGATTGCCGCCTGATCGGCCTGAGCATGGCCCGCCGCGACTTTGCCCGGCTTTGGCGCGAGTGCGCCCCCCAGGCCCCCGGCCCCGGTTTTGATCCGTTTTTCGTTGGCGCGGCGGTGACGCCCGAGATCGCCCGGGCCATGGGTGGGGTGAGCCAGGCCCTGGCCGAGCGGCCGGCCTCGGCGTTGCTGCTGCAATGCCGGGCCCTGGAGCTGATGATCCTGGCCATCCGGCAGTTGGCGCGGCGCTGGGCCGATCGCCCGGAGCGCGGCGTGCCCCTGTCGCCCCGCGACGTGGAAAACCTGCGCGCCGCCCGCCAGGTGTTGCTCGACAACCTGGCCGACCCGCCGTCGCTGGCCCAGTTGGCCCGCCGTGTCGGCGTCAACGAGTGCAAGCTCAAGCAGGGCTTTCGCCAGATGTTCGGCGAAACGCCCTATGGCCTGCTGCGTCAGGCGCGCCTGGAGCGGGCCAAGGGCCTGCTGGAGGCCGGCGAGATGAACGTCTGCGAGGCCAGCCTGGCCGTGGGCTACGCCAACCCCGGCAATTTCATCGGCCTGTTCAAGAGGCGCTTCGGCCAGACCCCCGGCGAGGTCCGGGCCCTGGCCCTGCGCGCGGCCCCTTCCCCCCGCCCCTGAACGCCGGCCTTCAGGCCCAGCCGCGCGATTAACCGCTCGTGGCGGCGGCCGGCCGGCGCTCGCGGAAAAAAAACCAGGCCAGCCCGGCCGCGCCCAGGCAGAGCAGGGCGCACAGCGCGAACAGCCCCAGATAGCCCAGCGCCTGGGCCAGCACGCCGCTGGCGCCCATCACCACCCCGCCGCCCAGCATGGAGATGGCCACCTGTAGGCTGTAGTCCGCGCCTTCGTGACCCGAGCGGGCGAAATCCATGGCGATGGTGTTGACGGCGGTCATGGTCAGGCCCAGCCCCACGCCCGAAAGCCCCAGGCCGGTCAGCAAATACGGCCCGCTGACCAGGCCCAGGGCCAGGGGCGCAAGCGACGCGGCGGCCACCGCGCTCAGCAGGCAACCCAGGGCCAGGGCGGCCTTGCGGCCCAGCCCCACGATGATTCGGCCGCCGGCCCAGGCCCCGACCAGGCCCAGGCCCAGGCCGTAGACGCCGGTGAGCAGGCCGATGCCCACCGCCGAAAAACCAAGATCAACCAGCAGCGGCTTGCTCATCATCATGCTGGCCATGCTGCCGCCGTGGGAGGCCAGCATGATCAAGCTCCAGCGCTTGGCCCCGGGCTGGCCGAAAAAGCCCAGCATCCCGCCGTGACGCGAGGGCGGCCCCACCGCGCCAGCCGCCCGGCGGCCCAGGCCGGCCAGGGGCAGCAGCGGCGGCAGCAGGGCCAGGGCCAGGGCGATCAGCACGCCCGACCAACCGATGAGCTGGTATAGCGCCAGGCCGCCGGCCGTGCCCAAAAGCGCGCCGACGATGTTGCCGCCGGTCTGCACGGCGTTGCCGGGGCCGCGCTCGCGCTGGCTGAGCAGCCGGATGGCCAGGGCGTCGACAGCCACGTCCTGGGTGGCGGCAAAGGCGTAGGACAGCGTCATCAGCCCCACCACCAGCGCGAAATGGGCGCGGAAATCGACAAAGGCCAGGGCCAGCGTGCTCAGGCAAAACAGCGCCTCCAGCGCCACGATGACCCTGGCGTGCAGGCCCCGCGGGCCGACCAGGCGATCGACCAGCGGGGCCCAGAGGAACTTGAGCAGCCACGGCAGGCCGATGACCTGCAAGTAGCCGATGCTGGCCAGGCTGGCCCCATGCTCGCGCAGCACCACGGGAAAGACATTGCTGAAAAAATGGCCGGGCAAGGTCTGGGCCACGTAAAGCCCGGCCAGCAAAACATATTTGCGCGAAGACCGCACCGGCCGCCTCAGGCCTTGCGGGCCGTGGCCAACTGGCCCAACAGCCCCTGCCGTTCTATCTTTATCTCGACAAAGCCGGCCCGGCCCAGCATGCCGGCCATCTGTTGGTCGTCGTAGAGATTGAGCCCATAGACCGCCCACAGCAGCCTGTTGAGTAGCGACTTGCGCGCCGTGGCGATGACGATGCGCCCGCCCGGCTTCAGCACGCGGCGCAACTCGGCCAGCACCGCCTCGGGACGGCGCACGAAAAACCACATGGCCGTGTTGGCCGTGCAGGTGAAGCTCTCGTCGGGCCAGGGCAGCTTTTCGGCGTCGCCGTGGACGACCTCCAACCGACCCTGCTCCACGGCGCGCTGGTTTTTCTGGCGGGCCAGCGCGGCCATGTCGGCGCTGTGGTCGATGGCCGCCGCCCGCTGGACCTTGGCCAGGACCATGTCCAGAAAATAACCGCCGCCGCAGCCGATCTCCAGATAGACATCGTCGCCGCGCGGGGCCAGGGCCGCCATCGCCGCCTCGAAGGCCCGCATGTGGCTTTTGGGCTGGCCGTAGTGCTTGCGCGCCCACTGGCCGCGCGGCCGCCGCGCCGTGTCGTCGATGAATCCGCCAAAAATCTCACTCATGATTCGCCTCGTCGCCTGAGGCCGGGCGGGACGCCTCGCCCCGCCCGGCGCGTGTTTTCGCCAAAAAACCGCCAGGGCTAATATTCCAACACCAGCTTGACGCCAAAGGTCAGCGGATCGCCGGCCCGGCCGTACCACTGGCCGCTCATGGCGAAGGCCCGCGTGGCGTAGGTCTCGTCAAAGATGTTGTCGACAAAGAAGTAGGTTTTGACGCGCTTGAGCTCGTAGCCCGCCCTGGCGTTGGCCAGGCCGTAGGCCGACTGCTCCTTGGTGTTGGCCGCATCGAAATACATCGGCCCCACGCCGATGTATTCGCCGCTCAGGAACCAGCCGCCCAAAAAGCGATAGACGCCGCCCAGGCGGTAGGTGTAGGCCGGCACGTTGGGCACGTCGTTGTCGGCGTAGTCGGCCGCGCCCTGCTTGAATTCGTCAAAGGTGGAGCGCACGCAGCCGAAGCTGGCCAGCAGCTCCAGGCCGCTCAGGGGCCGCGCGCGCAGCTCGGCCTCGAAACCGTGGCTGGCGGCCGCGGCGGCGTTGACGACGGTGAAATCGGGATAATCGGGCTGCTCGACTTGCAGGTCGCTCCAGTCGATGTAAAAGGCGGCCAGGTCCAGGGTCAGGCGTCGGTCGAACCATTGGGTCTTGAGGCCCAATTCATAGTTCCAGGCGAACTCGGAGTCGAAGCTGCGGCCGGCGGCCGATTTGATGTTGAAGCCGCCGCTCTTGAAGCCCCGCGAGACGCTGGCGTAGGGCGTCAACGATTCGTGCAGACGCAGCGACACGGCGAACTTGGGCAGCCAGGCGTCGAAATCGTGGCCGGTGGAGCCCTTGAGGTCGGGCACGCCAAAGGCCCCGCCCGACCAGGCGTAGTCGAAGTCCTTGCTCTCGTGATCGTAACGCAGGCCGGCGGTCAGCTCCACCAGCTCCCAGAGGGTGTAGCTGGCCTGGCCAAAGAGGGCCGTGCCGGTGGTGGCCGTGTCGCCCTGCTGACGCAGGTTGCCGGCCATGCCCGACATCGGCCGCAACTCGGTGGCGTAATCCAAATCGTCGGTTTCGTGGTAGACGAACAGGCCGCCGACCCAACGCAGGGCCTGACCCGGCTCATCGGAGACCAGGCGCAGCTCCTCGCCCACGGTCTGATAATCCTGCTTGAGCTTCAGGCGCATTATGTCATAGGCGGTGAAGTCCAGATCCTGATAGGTGCTGGCGTCCATTTTGCGCCACGACGTGATCGACACCAGCTTCAGATCGCCCAGCTTTTGCTGGGCCCGCAGCGCCGAACCCACCGAGCGCTTTTCGGCCTCGCCGGCAAAATCCACCGACACGTGGTGGGGGTTATTGTCAACTTTGTCCAGCAAGGCGAACTCGGCGTAGTTGCTGTCGTAATCCTGGGCGTCGGTGGTCCAGCTCAGCTCCAGGTCGGGGCTGGCCAGCCAGTCCAGGGTCAGGCGGCCGTCCAGGTTGCGGTGCTTGTCCACGTCGTCGGCCCCGCCGAAGTCGTTGCTGAAATAACCGTCGCTGTTCTCGTAACGGCCGGCCAGGCGCACCAGGAGCTTGTCGGCGATCGCCGCGCCGCCGGCCGAAAAACGCGCCCGTTGGGTGTTGTAATCGCCCAGTTCCAGTTCGGCCCGGCCCGAGGGCTCGGTCGTGGGTTTGCGGGTGATCACGTTGATCAGGCCGGCCTCGGTGTTGCGGCCATACATCGTGCCCTGGGGGCCGCGCAGCACCTCCACCCGCTCGATGTCGAGCAGGTCCAGGCTCAGGCCGGGATAATAGACGTCATCGACCAACAGGCTCATGACCGGGGCGCCGGTCATGAACGAGCTGAGCCCGCGCATGCTGACGATGGGATTGCCCAGCATGGCCTGGGGGCCCATGGTCGTCATGTGCATGTTGGGCGTGCGATCGAACAGGTCGTCGGTCGTTTCCAGGCCCATGTCGGCCAGCTCGGCCTCGTCATAGACCGAGACGCTGGCCGGCACCTCTTGCGATGCGCGGCCGAGCTTGTCGGCCGTGACCGTCACTTCGTCGATGGCGTAAGTTGCCGGCGGCGTGGTTCGCGCCGGCTCGTCGGCCGGGGCCGGGCCGGCCAGCAGCAGCGTGGCCAACGCCAACGCGGCCGTGATCCGAAAATGCATGGCGTGCCTCCATCAATCGTGCGTGGCTGATTTTTTCGATTGGCGGCCGCGCCAAAGCCAGGCGCGCGCCCAGACCAGGAGCATAGGCCGGGCCGCGGCGCTTGTCTGCCCGCCGCGGGAGCATGTTTGGCGCGTGGCGGAGCATTTCGCGCCACGGCGGCGCGCAGAAGGGGCTTGGGGATGGTGAAGATGCCGGCGGAACGGACTTCGAGGCCGCGGCCACTAATTCCGTGAAATGCGGCTCGCTTTGTGGCACATTTTTATATAAGCGCCCCGCGCGCGACAAGCAAAGGAGGCGAAACATGGTGCGCCAACCAGCGGTGGCCGGTCGATTCTACCCGGCCCAGGCCGAGGCCCTGGCGGCCGAGGTCGACCGCCTGCTGCAAACCGACCAGCCGCCCCAACCGGCCTTGGCCGTGATCTGTCCCCACGCGGGCTATGTTTTCTCGGGGCGGGTGGCCGGCCAGGTCTTCGGCCAGGTCTCCGTGCCCCGGCGGGTGCTGCTGATGGGCCCCAACCACAGCGGCATGGGTCGGCCGGCCGCCCTGATGAGCCGCGGCCAGTGGCGCACGCCCCTGGGCCTGATCAACCTCGACGACCAACTGGGCCAGGCGATCATGGACCGGGCGGCTTATGTCGAACAAGACGACCTGGCCCACCGCAACGAACACTCCCTGGAGGTGCAAACGCCTTTTTTGCAGCGTCGGCAGGCCCATTTGCTGCTGACGCCGCTGTGCCTGGCGCTGTTGGGCGTTCAGCACTGCCTGGATCTGGGCCGGGCCATCGCCGAGGCCATCGCCTCGCTGGGCGAGCCGGTGCTGATCGTGGCCAGCACCGACATGAGCCACTATATCCCCGCCGCCCAGGCCAAGGCCCTGGACGAATTGGCCATCGAGCGCATCATGGCCCTGGACGCCGAGGGCCTGCACCACACGGTGTTGGGCCGGGGCATTTCCATGTGCGGCGTCGTGCCCACCGCCGTGGCCCTGGCCGCCGCCGTGGCCCTGGGGGCCTCGCGGGCCAGGCTGGCGGCCTACGCCAACAGCGGCCAGGTCACCGGCGACGAACGCGAGGTGGTGGCCTACGCCGGCCTGATCATCGACTGAGCCGGCCGCGGCCACGTTTTTTTGCCTGGCCAAATCGGTCGCCTGGCTGTATGAATTCCGGGGCGGCCCGGCCGCGCCAGCGATCACGAACCATTTCCGAGCGGGATCATGACCCAAAACAACGACAACAGGCCCAAGGTCCGCACGCGCTTTCCCCCCTCGCCCACCGGCGCCCTGCACATCGGCGGCGGCCGCACGGCCCTGTTCAACTGGCTCTTCGCCCGCCATCACGGCGGCCAGTTCATCATGCGCCTGGAAGACACCGACCTCCAGCGCTCCAAGCCCGAGCACGTCACCTCCATCCTCGAGGCCATGGAGTGGCTGGGCCTGGACTTCGACGAAGGCCCCTACTACCAGACCAAACGCTTCGACCGCTACAAGCAGGTCGTCGAACAAATGCTCCAAAGCGGCGCGGCCTATTGGTGCCACTGTTCGCCCGAGACCCTCCAGGCCAAGCGCGAGGCGGCCATGGCCAGCGGGGCCAAGCCCATGTACGATGGCTGCTGTCGGGGCAAGGGCCTGGGGCCGGCCCCCGGCGCGGTGGTGCGTTTCGCCGGGCCCAGAACGGGCTCGACCACCTTCAACGACATGGTCAAAGGGCCCATCACCTTTGATCACGCCGAACTGGACGACCTGATCATCCAACGCAGCGACGGCTCGCCCACCTATCACCTGGCCGTCATCGTCGACGACATCGACATGGAGGTGACCCACGTCATCCGTGGCGACGATCACGTCTCCAACACGCCGCGCCAGATCCTGCTCATCCGCGCCCTGGGCCACCTCGAGCCGCGCTACGCCCACATCCCCATGATCCTGGGCCAGGACAAGGCCCGCCTGTCCAAACGCCACGGGGCCACGGCCATCACCGATTACCGCGAAATGGGCTATCTGCCCGAGGCCATGATCAACGCCCTGGCCCGCCTGGGCTGGTCCCACGGCGATCAGGAAATCTTCAGCCGCCAGGAGCTCATCGAGCTGTTCGACCTGGATTCCGTCGGCCGCAGCGCCGCCGTCTTCGACCTGGACAAGCTGCGCTCGCTCAACCACAAATACATCCAAAAAGCCGACCCCCAGCGCCTGGCCCAACTGGTCCAGCCGTTTTTGGCCAAACTGGGCCTGGCCGCCTACGACGAGGCCGTGCTGCGCAAAGCCATCCCCGAGCTTGTCCAACGCACCGAAAACCTTGAGCAACTGGCTCAATGGGCCCAACCATACCTGGTCGACCAGCCGGAGATGGACGCCAAGGCCCGGCAAAAGTTCCTGATCGGCCCCGAGGCCGCCGCGATCCTGCGCCAGGTGCGCGAGCTGGTCGCCGCCGGCAACGTGGACGACGTGGCGGCCATGAACGAGGCATTCCGGGCCCTGGCCGCACGCACGGGCCAAAAACTGGGCGCCCTGGCCCAGCCCACCCGCGTGGCCCTGACCGGCCGCACGGCCAGCCCCGGCATCTTCGAGGTGATGGCCATTCTGGGCCGCCAGGCCGTGTTGACGCGCCTGGACCAGGCCATCGCCGGGGCCTAAAAAAACCCGGCCGCCAACGGCGAAGGCACTTGACGTCAAGCCGATGATCCGATAAGTAACACAGCGTAGTTGGCGGATCGTCTAAAGGCAGGACGACGGGTTCTGGCCCCGTTAATCTAGGTTCGAATCCTAGTCCGCCAGCCAACACCATCCGCGCCGGGCCAGACGGCGCGCAACAAACCGGGCGGGTGGGCTGAACAGGCCGGCCACCTTGGGCGAGCGACGGGCGGCGGGTTTTGATGCCTGGCCGCCTAGTTTTTTGGGCGGAGCGGTGGCCAGCCAGCGGCGGAGATTTTGCCTCGTGGCCCCGGCGAAAAGGCCTTTGCCATTGTTGACAAGTGGCGAGCTGTCCAGTAAAGTACCAACCCGTGCGACCCGCCGTTCTCTAGACCGGCGGCGGGCCGACAAAACGCCGCCTTGGCGGCGTCCGATCACAGCCGAATAAATACGAGCGGTCCCATCGTCTAGCGGTCTAGGATACCGGCCTCTCACGCCGGGGACACGGGTTCGAGTCCCGTTGGGACTGCCAAATTATATCAAGGGGTTGGGTCGTAAGGCCCGGCCCCTTTAGTTTTTTGGCTGTGAGCCGCCACGCGAAACGCAAAAATCTGTCAAACGAAACGCAAAAACCAGCGTGGCTGTGAGCGATTGTTCGTGGGTGCGGGGCGGCTACAGATCAGCCAGCAGCGGGGCGAATTTGGCGCGCAGCCCTTGGCGCAGCGGCTCGAACTCCGCGCCCAGGGCCGGGCGCAGGCTTTCCACCAACGCGGCGGCCTGTGCGGCGGCGGCGGGGTCTTGTTGCTTTTCCAGCGTTATGGCCAAAAGGACGTATGGCTCCATGGCCAGGGCGGGCAGGCCGGCCTCGGCGAAGGTTTGACACAGTGGCAGGCATAGCAGCCACAAGTTGCCCCCGAAGCGCCCCAGCATCCCCCGCCAAAGTTCGGCCAGCCACTGTTGCCTGCCGCTGAATTCGGTGTTTGTCGCCAGTTTTCTTATGGCCGCAAGCGATTTGCCCAGCCTTTCGGCATAAGCCGCCGGCAATTCCAGCCAGCAGGCATATCTAATCATCAGCGCCTCGGCGTGCCGCTTGGCCGCTTCTGCGTGCTGGCCCATGGCGTAAAAAAGCGCGCCCAGGTTGTTGCAGGTCATGGCCACGTTTGGCAGATAGGCCTTTGGCTGCTCACGGGCCAGATCGCGATAAATCTTCAGCGCTTCTTGGAATAGCGCCAAGGCCGCTGGCCGCTGGCCCATTTCGGCCAAAAGGATGCCCAGGTTGCAGGTACCGGCCAGGGCGCTGGCTTCTTCTTCTCCCGCAACGTGGGCCTCGGCCAAGTTGCGCCGTGCATGCAAGGCAGCATCGTGCAAGCCCAACGCCTCGCGCCAAAGCCCATTTTGCTGCAATTTAGCGGCAAAGCCACCCGCAGCTTGGGCCAGCGTTTTCTTGCTCTGGTCGTTGGTCGCGCATGCCAGGCTTCGCGCCAGATGCTCCACCGTGCGCGCCAAGACATCATTGGCCGTATCGTCTGGCTGATTGGGTGCGACATCTAGCTGCAAGTCGTGCCAAACCCAATACCATGGCGGCGCATGGGTCAACACGCCGCGCTCAGTCAGATCGGCGCGGCAGTCGCGCATGGTTCGCCCCGCATCACAGCATGCCTGGATCGTGGCGGTGAGCACATCCTCGTGCATGCCCTCGCTGAAGGTCCACTGCTTGTAGAGCCGAAGCGCGGTCAGGAACTCTTTTTCGTCCGCACCCACGGTATGGGCAAAGATGTTTTTCACCTGTTCGTTGGCGCTTAGGGCCGCACGGTTGGGGCCCTCCAGCCGGTGCACATCTAGTCGGTCCAGCGGCTCCATGCTTGGCTTGGGCGGCAGGTTGGCCAGGGCCATCAGATAGGCCCGGCCCAGGCCCAGGAGGGTTGTTTGGTCCGCTCCCTGGCCGACAAACATCCGTTCGGCAATGGCGTCCTTGGCCGATTCGGTCAAGGACAACCGATAGTTGTGCGCTTCGATGATGGCGCTCAGCACCTGGCGATGATCGTGGACCGGCCCCAGAAACAAATCGAGTTTTTCCCGTACCGGGTTCAGAAAACCATTCTTGCAAAGGCAGCGTTTGAAACCGGGCTGGGTCAACGCCTCTAGGTCTCGGGGCGCGACGTTCAGTTCGCCCACCCGCACGGTAATCATCGCCGGACCGGGGAAAAGTTGCAAACTCTCGAAGAATGTTTCGTCCAACGCTTTGTTAAACGGCAGATCCCATATCAGAAGAGGCAAATTGGCATGGTCGTGAACATCGTACTTAACGGCGTTAATATAGCCGTTGATGTCGGTGTGGTATTTGATCCAGGCTACTCGGCCGCCGGAGGCAATCCAGCGCTGGGCCACCTTGAAGGCCAAAAACGTCTTGCCTGAAAGGGCCCGGCCGCGCAGCAAAACAGTCTTGGTTTGGCCAGCCTTGAACGCCTGGAATATGGCCGTGGATTCGGGCCGGTCCACCACGTGGATCAAGCCGTGTTCACTGACCTTGGGCTCGTTGGCCAGCAACTCGGCCACGGTGCAGATGATCTCAAATGGCGGCGCACCAACCAGTTCCATAATGCGCCGGCCCCATTGCTCATGCAGCTCGCGTTGCTCCTTTTTGATCTGGGCCAGCAGGTTTTGGCGCAGTGCTTCGGGCAGGTTGGCCAAGTCGTCTTTGAGCGAGGCAATCACCGCCGCCAGTTCCTCGATGGGGCGGGCGTTTGCGCTGGCCAGGGCATCAGCGGCGGCCAAAACTTCGGCCTCCGACGCGCCATCGGTGGCCATCCGGCAAAGGCCCTCCACGCCCTTGACGGCGACGTCGCCAGCTAATGCGCCAACCACAAACGCCGGGATTTGTTGGCCGCTGGCCGCGCAATAGGCCACGGCCAGCGCCAGGCCGGCGGCGTGGGGCAGCTTCTCGGCAATCTTGCACGAAAGATGCAGCAAGGCGTCGCTGAGCTT
This sequence comes from Desulfarculus baarsii DSM 2075, assembly GCF_000143965.1. Lineage (GTDB taxonomy): Bacteria > Desulfobacterota > Desulfarculia > Desulfarculales > Desulfarculaceae > Desulfarculus > Desulfarculus baarsii. The sequence continues at coordinate 114,209 of NC_014365.1, forward strand.
GAGCGGCATCGATCCCCCCATGGCGGCCAGACATTGCGGCGCGGCAGGCGCGTTTGGCCATCATAGGCCAAAAAACGGCAATTCGGCAAGCTTGCGACATGGCGGCCGCGCCACGTTTCCATGGCGCGGCCGCGGGTGGCCACCTAATCCCTACCCCAGATAACGAAACGACTGCACGGCCCTGAAATGACCGCCATAGCCCGAGCTGGCGCTGCCGGTGCGCTTGGCGGTTTTGGTCATGGACCGTTCGAACCTTTGCTTGTTGCCGCCGTGCAAATAGGCGCTCACTTGGCCCCATGCCGGCCGTCGGCGCAAGGCCCGGGCCAAACCGGGGTGGCTGGTGCCGCAAAGAACGGGCATGGGCTCATAGTTGCTGATCAGCAGCCCGCGGGCTTCTATTCTTGCACCCCCTGTTGAGTCTAGGCTCATCGGGCCTGATCGGCGCCCGGCGCTGGCGCGTCAGCTCTGGGGGCGCCGCAACGTGCTGGGCACCCAAAAACCGTTTGATGATTTTGGGGCAATTTTTAAATTTACTGGGGATCAGCTTTGGCTGTCCCCACCATTTTAATGCGCACACGCGCATTGCATTATGCACGAAGTTGGGCCATGATAAAAAAATTGCTGGCGTTCATCCGATGGAGTAGACATGCATAGAGTTGTTGCAGCCTTTTCGGCGATGGCGGGGATTGTATTTTTGTCGTTGACGGTGCCTATGCTTGACGCCTTTTAGCACGCCAACCGCGAAGGTGGCATGCTGATGGTTGTCTCGATAATGCTATTGCTTATTTGCCTCGGGGTGTTGCTGCTAATGTTGGCGTGGAGAATCTATAAAATGGGGCCTAGGGGCTAATGAACTGGCCGAAAAGCGAAAGAGATTGCCGGCTCGTCTCGATGGACCTCTTTGTCAAGGTGATGGCATGGGAAAATTACAATTTTTGACGGACCCGTTCCTGCGAGTGAACCTTGACATTGACGGCGCGCGGAGCAACCATCCGTTCTTCGCTCAAGTGGTGAAACATTTCTGGGCGGAGAGCAACGCACGACACCCTAAGCTACCATTGGTTAAGGCCTTCAGACACGGCGTCGCCATAGGTGTGCTCCCCCGCTGCTTCGACGAATATTTTGCCCTCATCAGTCCGGCGGCGCGGCGCAATTGCAAAAAAGCAGAACGCGAAGGCTTTGGTTTCGCCAGAATCAATTTCAATGATCATCTTGCTGATATTGCTGCCATAAGGTGTTCTAGTCCAGTGCGCCAGGGCGCAATGCCAGAGTCCTACCTTTGCGGTGATGTCAAACCGTGCACGGATCCGCCCAGTCAAAGCAACACGCATGACTACCCTTATTTCGGTGTGTTGAAGGATGGGCGGCTATTGGCCTATGCTGGGTGCCTGGTCAGTGGGGAGGTGATGTTGATCCAGCATATACTTGGCCATGCCGACTTCCAAAGTTTTGGAATCGTGCCCATGATGATCGTGGAGATGGCGCGATATTGCCTGCAAAATTATCCGGGCGTTTTGTATTATGGCTATGGCTCTTACTATGGTGCCAGCGACGAGATGCAGCGCTTCAAGGCCAAGTTTTTATTCACGCCTCACCGTGTTGATTGGCGGCTTGGTTGTGGTCAATCAGCTCCGGCCCAGCCGCTGACGCCGCCTATGTTTGCTTCGGAATCCGACGAAGCGGCTAATTATCAGAACGTTTACAGGCTGGTCAATCCGCGCCCCATCGCCACGGCGGCACGCACCGGCGTTCGTTTTTTAGTGCTGCGTGGGCCGGCAAGCGGACTGGTGGGCTTTGACTATTTGAGGCGGCTGAGCGGCTCGGCCGGAGCGCTCAAATCTTTGCTGAAAATATGCACTAGGCGACGTTTTTTTTTCATGGTGGAAGAGGATGGTGACGCGGTCTCCACCGGTTGGTGCACCCTCGCTCCGTGCGCGCACTATGAGGTCGAACCACAAGCCGTCATCATTGGCCCTATCTGGACCGCACCAGGTGAACGCCGGCGCGGGCTGGCCACTTATGCTTTAAAAAATGCAATCAACGAGTGCATCCAACACGGCGCTAGCATTATCTATATAGATACATCGCGGGATAATATTGCAGCCCAGCGCGTGTTTGCCAACTGCGGCTTTGGCGAGCCCGTCATGCGCTATCCCAGGTAAACGCTCACCAGCGCACCCCCACCCACGCGCACACCGGCGCAGACCGGCCAGTGCGTCACACCACGGCCCGCATTCGCCGGGCCAGTGGGGGAGCTAACTCTTCCCCCGCCTGTCCTAACTCTTTTCTTCTTCGCTTTCGCCCCATAGCCCAGCCAGGCTATCCAGCTCGTGGGGTTCCATTTTTCCGGCGGGCGGGTGGCCAGGCGCACCCGGCAGCGGCTGGGCCGCACCTCCTTGCGCCAGAGGAAATCCCAGGCCAGGGCGTCCATGTCCACGCCCGGCCCGCGTCCGGCCGCGAAAACCTCCAGCGGCGTGCGGCCGTCCAGGCCCTCGTGGGGCTGCTGGCCGTACCAGCCAAAATAGGCCTGGATGATCTCGGTGGCCTGGGCGATGGTCGGCACGGCGTCGTTGTGGCGGGCGCGGTGAAACTTCTCGTTGCGGGCCAGGTAGGCCGGCTTGTCGGCCACCGACGCCCCGCGATAGCTGGGCAACAGCCGCGCGCACTGGGCGTCGAACGTGCCGAAAAACCGCTCGACGATCTTTGTCCGCGCCTGGTAGGGCCGGCTGTATTGCACGGCGATGCCCAGGCGCTGGTACAATCCCCGCGTCTGCATGGGCAGTTCGTCGTCCACGGCGCTGCTGAAAAACTTGGCCCGAAAGGCCCGGCCATTATCGAGGTAAACCACCTTGGGCGTCTGGCCCAGATTCTTGATGGCCATGAACAGGGCCGCGCTGATGGCCGTGGTGTTTTCCTCGGGCATGATCTCCCAGCCCACCGGCATGCGCGAGGCCCAGTCCAGCCATAAAATCAGGCACATGCGGGCCGGCTTGCCGGTGAACGGGTGGATGCAGTCGAAATTCAGGCGATGACCGTCGGCCACCAGCACGTCGCCCACGGCCAGTTGGCCGGCGTCGCGGGTGATGTAGGGCCCCACCTTGTCGGCCAGGGCCTTTTCGCCCTCGCGCATCAGCACCACCAGGTCGTGGTTTTCGCGGCTGTAGCGTTGGATGAATCGGCGGGTGGTGCTTTCGGTGGGCAGCGGCAGGCCGCGCTCGGCAAGCACGGCGCACATGCCCCTATAGGCCAGGGCTATCGACGGCCGCTCGGGGTCCAGGTAAATTTTGGTCAGGATTTCTTGGGCTTCCGGGCTGATGCGCCCTTGCACGCCCTGGGCCTGGGCCCAGCCGCGATGGTCGCACAGCGCCTGGTAGTCGCCGCCGGCCTCCTTGAGCGCCCGGTCCCAGCGATAAAGCTGGTGCTTGGTCACCCGGCCCAGAATCTTGAACACCGCCGGGTGGCTTTGGCCGCTGTTGTAGGCCGCCAGAAACGCCGCGTCGGCCGTGGTTTTAGCCTGGGCGCTCAGACGATGAACCCGCCAGGCCCCGTGCAGTTCCAGCTTGGCCAGGCCGATCTCGTGGGCCCTGGCCGGGATCGCCTGGCCCGCCGAGGGGCTGGGTCTGGTCGCCACCGCATTCTGGGCCTCGTGGGCCGTGATCGCCGCCCGAACGTCGGCGGGCAGGCTTGCCGAAATCCATTCGCAACCACCGCCCCTGCCGCTGCAAGGCCGCGATTGCCAGTTTTCCTTTTTCGCGCGTCTGGTGATCGAGCTCTTGGCCAGAACTTTCAAAATGGTCATGAGCTCTTTGGTGGAATATGCTCCGCGCATCACCTGCCCATGCCTTCCCAGCCAAAAACACGGTCAGAATCTTCGAGTGCCTCCAATGCCCTTCGTCTGGCCCGCGCGACCTTTTTTGCTTCAAGCTGAACGCGGCCCAATTCCATCAGGTGCTGTTCCCGCTCGCCCATTAAGTGGGCTCCAAGCGGCAACGACAACACCTCCAAAGGTCTAAGCGAACCAACCACTTGACAAAAAAAAGGCAACACCCATACGGGCGGCAAATGGCTGGCGCTTGGCGCACACCACTTTTCCAGTGAGTTCAGCGTGACTCTGAGGACAAGTCCTTCACCCTCGAGAAGGCGGTTGATCTCGTCCACGACTTGCTCGCGGCTTAGTCGGCAATTTCGAAGCGTGTCAGCGAGGGCCCGCTTGAGTGGCGAAATTACATCCAAGCTCTGACCGAATAGGGGCATTTGTCCTGGATGCATGGTCATTATAATCCGCTCCCGACGCTGGAGTCGTCTGTACAGGGCCGGCACTCGGACATTGACCGATGAGATTGTTTGAAGGTATGGTTTACATTAGAAGATCGACCTGGAGTCAATTCCTCGACCGCAACTTCAATGACCCGCGCGACATGCTCAAGGATGCGCGAGGCGGGCGAGCGGGTCTGCCCGTTAATGGCTCTGGTCACCGTTGAGGGCGCACAGTCAAGCTCCCTGGCAATATCAACCGCCAGCACTCTGCGACGTCGCAATTCGGCCCAGATGTCGTCGGTGGTAAGCATTAGTGCGCCCTGTCGTGCAAATGGTTTGCAGCTCTATTCTATGCATATGTGGTTCAATGCGTCAACCCTAATTAGCCGAATATGGATAATTAAGTGAGCAACAACTCTTCCATACGTAATAACCGGGTCGAGATTGGAGGGAGATTCCGGGAAATCAGAAAGCAGTTAGGGCTCAGCCAGCAAGAGTTTGCCAGTGTTTTGGGCGTAACCCAGGCTACTGCCTCCAGGATTGAAAGGGGAGAGGTGTCCGCAACCGTCGAAGCGCTTTCAGGTCTTCTATGCGCATATCCAGATTTGGATGTTGGCTACATCCTGTGCGGCAACACCTCGGCCATTCAGTCACCCTGCCCGGACGCCTTGGAAGTGGCGGCGAATATTTGTCCTGTGATCCGCACCATGAACTCTGATTTGAGCGATGTGCAGCAGGAGAACGTGGCGGATGATTATCTGGCGGTTCCTCTGTTGGAAGGCAAGGCCGCCGCAGGGGCTGGGGGTGTGACTTGGAATCAAGTCAAGTCGCTTGTTTGGGTTTACAAGCCGGAGCTGGGTCAACGGCGCAACTGTGTCGCTCTGCGGGTCTGGGGGGATTCCATGGAGCCGACAATTCCCGATGGCTCCATCGTCATAGTGGACTTAGATCAGCGAGAACCGGATGGTCGCGGAGAGCACGTTTGGGCGCTTCGCACCGAAGACGGCGACACAATCATCAAGCGACTGCGACAAACCCCACAGGGGGTGTGGGTAATCATCTCAGACAACTCCATGTCCTATGGCCCCTCTATTGTATGGACGGGCGATTTTCACCGCCTTGTTATTGGCCGCGTCATATGGATGTGGCGCGCGTTGCCTTGACCAGATGACGCGCAACAGTTCCGATTCTACGGTCACTCAAAAATATCTAATAATTTTTCGCAGTTACCGCATATATGTCCGCGCAACGGTTGCGCAACGCTTTGCCCACGAACTGTTGCCCAGCCACGTCCGACAATTTTAATTTCCTCCGAGATAACACTTCATAATAACTAAATATTTTTCCAAACTTGCCCGTTTGGCCCGCAGCCATTTTTTGCGTTTCGTTTGACAGATTCAGCCCGAACGGCCGATTTTTTGCGTTTCGATTTTTGCGCGGATCGGGCCGGCCCCAAAATCCCTAAGACCGTGATAGTCCTACGTTAGTCCTGCTTTGGTCCCATGTTTTCAAGGCAGTATGCGGCTTTGCGTTTCGTCTGGCAGGCTATACACACAACTTGAAGTTGACACAAAACGAAGGGGCCAACCATGAAGGCTAACCCCTTGTTTTTATTTGGTGCCCGGGGCGGGAATCGAACCCGCACGCCCTTGCGAGCTGGGGATTTTAAGTCTCACGAGTCATGTTTCCGCAACTACGACAAGAGACGATTGTATATGATATTTAGCGCAGATAGAGCTTTACAAAATCCCCTGAGTACGCCAAAATATGCCCAGTTTTGACGCCGTTTGCTTCCTATTTGCTTCCGAATTTTTGGAGCTTTCGACAATAAAAACTGGGTAGTGACCATGCACCTGCTTACGAAAAAGGGCATTGACGCCCTGCAACCCGCCGAAACGGAGTTCTGGGTATGGGATTCCAAGCTGTCAGGCTTCGGCGTCAGAGTGCATCCCACCGGCCGCAAAGTCTTTGTGGCTCAATATCGCTCGCAAACCGGCCGCACCCGCCGCATGGCCTTGGGCCAGGTGGGCAAGATCACCCTGGATGAGGCGCGCACCCTGGCCCAGCGAGTTTTTTCCGACGTGGCTAAGGGCCTTGACCCTTCCGCCAACCGCAAGCAGGGCCGGACAGCTCCCACCGTCGCCGAACTGTGCGCCCGTTATCTGGCCGAACATGCCCAGGCCAAGAAAAAGCCGGCCAGCCAAGTCAGAGACCGGCGGTTGATTGAGCGCTTCATCATCCCCCAACTTGGTGGCGAGAAGGTCAACACGCTTTCCAGGGCCGACGTGGCCAAGCTGCACAACGCCATCGGCCGTGAAACGCCCATCCAGGCCAACCGAACCCTGGCCGTGGTGTCGAAGATGATGACCCTGGCCATCCGGTGGGGCCTGCGAGACGAAGCCAAGGGCAACCCGGCCCAGTTCATCGAACGTTTCCGCGAGGCCAAGCGCGAGCGCTATTTGTCCGCCGACGAACTGGCGCAACTGGGCCAGGCCCTGGCGGCCGCCGAAAATGAAGGCTGGGGATTCAGGCCGGCCATTGACGCCATCCGCTTTCTGTTGCTGACCGGCGCGCGGGTGGGAGAGGCCCTGTCGCTACGTTGGGAATGGATTGACCGCGAGCGCGCCTGTATCTTTCTGCCAGACTCCAAGACGGGCCGCAAGGCCCTGCCCATCGGCGGCGCGGTGCTCGCGATGCTGGACGGCCTGGCCAAGCAGGCCGGCAACCCGCATGTGTTCCCCGGCCAGAGCCTGGGCCGGCCGCTGGTGGACATAAACACCACATGGCGCAAGGTGCGGGCCAGGGCTGGGCTGGAAGGCGTGCGCCTGCACGACCTGCGTCATAGCTACGCCAGCGTTGGGGCCGCATCGGGCCTGAGCTTGACGCTGATTGGCGCGATTTTGGGGCATTCCGAGCCCAGCACCACGGCCAGATATTCTCACTTGGCCAACAACCCCTTGGCCCAAGCCGCCGATATGGTCAGCGCCAAAATCGCCGCCGCCCTGGCCGCGCCGGTGGCGGAAAAAGTTGTGGCACTGCGACGAAAAGAGTGATTTTCCCCTTGACGCCCCCGTGGCCAGACTCTATACTCTACACAGAATTAGGCAATCCGTGTCTGGCGGTGTGCGAGTTGAAGGCGGGTAGAGCCCGCCCCTTCGGGTAGGCTGCGCACATACAGGCAAGGGCGGGCATTAGGCCCGTTCGCGCTCGGGCAGAGCCCGCGTGAAAAGCGAAACAGTCTTAACTGTTTTGTCTCCACGCGGGTTTTTTTGTGGCCGCGCCGGAGACGGAAAGGCCTAGCCATCATGAGCCAACCCGTCGTTTTTCTTGCAACCCCCCAAGCCGCCGAACTCCTGGGAATCAGCCGCAAAACGCTCGAAAAGTGGCGTCTTGTCGGCGGTGGCCCATCCTACTGCAAGGTGGGGCGTCTTGTCCGCTACACCTCCGACGACCTGCAGGCTTGGCTGGATAGCCGCCGCCGCGTGTCCACCAGCGACCCCGGCGTGGCGGCCTGACCATGGCCGGCCACGCAGACAACACTTTTCCGGCTTGTTTCGGCAATTACCAAGCCGACTGCCCGTATAGGGATTGTGACAGGGCAACCCGCCTGGAATGCCAAGGCGCGGCCCGTCTGGCGGAGGCGCGGAAAGCAAACCTCCTTGCCCGCCGGCGGCGCGGCGAACTTGGGCCGCGTGCGGCCTATCTGGTTTGGCGCTGGAACTACGCCCCCAACGAAGTCCGCGACCTGGACGAATAGGGGTACTGAAATGGCGTTGAAGCTTGTCGGCCAGGGCCTGGAAGCGCCCCGCCCAGGGGCGCGCACTCTTGGTTTTGATACTCTTGATAATAAGAGTATTAATAACTCTTATATTTATAGCACGAAGCGTGCCAACATGCTTGACTTCGGCGGCGAAAACGGCACGGCGCACATGCAACGCCTGCTGGGCTGGCTCCAACGCGGCGGCGCACCAAAGCCAGAAGCGGCCCAGATTGCCGAAATGGTCAATCAAAACACTGGCTTCACCTTCACCGCTCCCCACCTGGAACAGATGCTTGACCGGGCCTATGCGGCCCAGGGCAACGCGGAGGCGAATCTCACGCGGGAAATACGCGAATGGGTTTTGTCAACATCAGGCAACTTCCAGTCAACACAAGTCAACATTGAGCTTGGTTTGTCAACACCAGTCAACAAACGCAAAGTTTCCGTCGTTCTGGGCCGGCTGGTGTCCGAGGGCCTGATCGAGCGTGTCGGCAAGGAGCGGGGCCATTTTCGCGTAGTGGATCGAAGCGTGACCAGCATTGATTGGCGTTCGGCAACCTTGACCGCCGGCCTGCCCATCTTGTGGCCGCTGGATTTGCACGATCGATTTGAGACCATGCCCGGTTCGGTGATCGTCGTCGCTGGCGAGAGCAACTCGGGCAAGTCGGCCTGGATGCTGGCCACGGCCCAGATGAACTTGGCGTCTGGCAAGTGTAAGAAAATAAGCTACTTCGCCAGCTCGAATGAGAGCAACGCCTTAACCCTGCGGAAACGCATTGACGCCTTTGGCCTTCCAGATTCGGCATGGGAAGGCTTCGAGGCTTCCCGGCCCGGCGGCGAGTTCGCCGACGTCATAGACCCAGAAGGTCTTAATCTCATTGACTATTTGGAAGTTCACTCTGACTTCTACGAGATCGGCGGCAAGCTGGCGGCCATCTCCGAGAAGTTGCGCGACGGCGTGGCGGTCGTCGGCATCCAGAAAGCGCCTGGCGTTGAGCTGGCGCGTGGTGGTGCCATGACCCTGGACAAGGCGACGGCCTACCTGGCGCTTCATCGCGGCGACGTTGCCAACGGTGAAGCTCACACTTTGAAGCTGCCCAAAGTGAAGTATCCGAAAGTCGATTACGCTTCAAAGCCGATCAAGTTCAAGCTGGCCGGTGGCTGTCGGTTTGTGCGGGCCTGACCCCCACTTTTTGCGTGAAACAGGAGAAGCAAATGCGTGAAACAGCAACGAAACCGCCGGGGGGTATCCCCAGGGCCAGGCTCAAGACCTGCGACGATGTGCGGCGCTTTCTGGCCGCCACCATCAACCGCGTCAATCGTGGCGAGCTTGACCACCAGATCGGCGGGCGTTTGGCCTACATGGCCAACATCCTTGTCGCCACCATCCGCGACAGCGACTTTGAGCAACGCTTGGCCGCGCTGGAGGGGCAAGGCAATGGGCGTTGAATCCATCCGCCGCCGCCTGGCCAGGTTGGAGGCCGGCCAGCCGGAAAAAAACATCTGCGCCCATGATTGGGGAGTCCCCCGTTTCGCCACTGAGGACGCATGGTTCCGCGCCGCCAAGGCGCAGCAAGCCGAACTGCTGGCGGTGGAGCGAGACAGGAGAACGCCCCATGCCCAATGACGCCTTGCGCCGCCGGCTCCAGGCCCTCGAAACCGCGCCCCGCCGGACGGCCAAACGGCCGTTGTGGATCGAAGGCCCAGGCGACGCCGCGACCGCCCGCGCTTGTGACGGGCAAGTTTTTGCCCGCCAGGCTGGCGAGCCCTGGACTGAATTCAAAAACCGAGTTGAGGCGTCCAAAGCGCCACTGATCATTTGCAACTAACCGTACAGGAGATTATGATGAAAAAACAAATCACCGCCACCGCCGAAGCCCTTCACGCCACCGCCGGCCAGATCACGCGGGCCTGCCTGGCCCACGAAAAAGCCCAGGCCGCCATCTCGCCCGATCTGCGCCCGGAAGTGGCCAAGGCCCGCCTTGGCGAAGCCCGCCAGGCCCTCGACGTGGCCGTCAAAGAACCCCTTTCCGCCATCCGCGAGGCCCGCCCGCAAGCCGAGGCCCTGCGCCAGCGCTTGGGCGACGTCGAAGCGTGTTTGCTCCTGGCCGGCATGGCCGGGCCGGAACAGGCGGCCGTGAACGCCTCTGACTCGCTGCTGATCGCCGCCTTGGCCAGCCTGACCACCGACAGCTTGCTTGACCTGGCCGGGCGCGGCAAGCCGCTGGTCGTGCTGCTGGCCCGCCAAGAGCTGGCCCGCCGCGTGGCAGACAAACACGCCCCCGTCGAACTCGTGGCCGCCTTCGACGCCACGGCCCTGGAGCGCTTCGGGCGGCCGGACCTTATCCGCCAGATTGCCGACGCCGAGCGTGAGGCCCTGGCCGCCGAGCGCCGGCTTCTTGAGGCTCACGGCCCGGCCGGTGACGTGGCTGTCCGAAAGTTGGCCCTGGCCCACGCCGAGGCCGCCCTCCCCGCCGCTTGATCGCCTGACCGCGTCCACCAACCCCATGGGCGGCCTTCGGGCCGCCTTTCTTGTATCAACTCCCGATGATAGCCACCAGTTGCCATTCTGGCCGCCAAATTGCCCCGTGGTGGCACGAGCGGCGTTTGGCCGCTGTCCAACATTGCCGAGGAAAGATCGTGGCTTGTGGTGGCTATTTGGAAGTCGGCCCAGGCCAGCTTGGCCGTCGGAACCTGAACGACATACAACGGGCGCGGCTTTTCCTGCCGTTTGCTTCCTATATGCTTCCGAAAGCAAATCAGGCCATGTTTCGCGAGTAGGGCTAAAACGCCTAACATATTGTTTTTATTTGGTGCCCGGGGCGGGAATCGAACCCGCACGCCCTTGCGAGCTGGGGATTTTAAGTCCCCTGTGTCTACCAGTTCCACCACCCGGGCGTATCCACAAGTTTGCGGACGGCTTTGGATGATACCATTGTTTGCGGTTGGTGGGTAGGGTCGTCCGGGTGGGCGCTGGCGGCCTGGCAGAAATTGCCCACGCCGCCGAGCTTGGGGGATGGCGGCCGGGTATCACTTTGATATAACGGATTAATTGCGTACAGAACATTTGGCATGCTTGCTGCAAAGATTAACGGCAACCCCAAATCGGAGCGCCAAATGCAGCACAGCGACGCCACCACCACCGCCCCCGCCGAACAATTCGCCGCCGCACCCCTGCTGGCCCGGCCCAGGGTCGAGCTGTTGGCCGAGATGCTGCATCAGCGCCTGGAAAACGACCGTCAGCCCCAGCGGGTGATGCCCCTGCCCGCCGGCGTGGCGCGCGATCTGCGTCCCCATCTGCCCAACGCCAGCAACCTGGCCCTGGGCGTCTACATCAATCGCAAGATGGTCAACAGCTATCCGCTGTTGTTCACCACCCTGGCCATGGCCAATCCCAACTAGGCGCGTTTTCAGCGCCGGCCGAAACGCTTGGCGTTTTCGATCAGCGCGGCCACCGGGGCCAAGCCGTAGGGCGAGCGTTCCTCGATGGCCTTGAGCACGCTGCCGCCGCCGGTAAAGAAATAGTATTGCGCATCGTCGAGCACCGAGAGGTACAACCCCGGGCAGAGGTCTTTGAACTCTTGCAGGGTGTCGCCGCCGCCGTATAGTTTTTTGGCCTGGCGGTTGGCGTCGATTGTCGTGTCCAAGGCCTGGCTGCCGCTGGTGAAGTGGGGGGTGAAGCCCATCACGGCGTTGACGAAGATCGTGCGGGCCTGGCCCAGGGCCTCGCGCACGGCCGGGTCGTCGAAGCTGGCCGCGTCGATATCCAGCACGTAGCCCAGGTGACGGCCGGGGGTCAATTCACTCAGCGGGATGGTGCGGAAGGCCCCTTCCTGGCGGCCCAGCACATCGCTTTCGACGATCAGCGGCAGCTCGACGATCTTGCCGGCGGCCTTGTCCTTTCGCACCAGTTCGCCGGCGGCGGCGATGTCTTCCTCGGCCACGCCCTGGATGCGCACGCCGTATTTGGCGCACAGATAGGTGTTGTAGATCACCCCGCCCAGGATCAGCTTATCCACCTGGTCGTAGAGGGCGTTGATCGGGCCGATCTTGGTGTCGTACTTGGCCCCGGCCACCACGGCCACGAAAGGCCGGGCCGGTTCGAGCACCTCGGCCAAGTGGCGGATTTCGGCCTGCAGCAGCCAGCCGGCGTAGGAAGGCAGGTGCTGGGTGATGTCGACGGTGGAGGCGTGGGCCTGCCAAGAGCCAAAGGCGTCGTTGACGAAGATGTCGGCCAGGCCGGCCAGTTGCAGGGCAAAGGACTGGCGCTCGGGGCCCTTGCTTTCCTCGCCGGTGAACCAGCGGGTGTTGGGCAGATAGATGCCGGCGACCTCGCCGGCGCGCAGGCGTTTGATGGCCAGGTTGATGCTGGTGTCGATGGCCTGGATGCCCTGGGGGCCGGCGGGCAGGCTGGGCACCAGGAAGCGGCTGTGCAGCTTGCTTTCCAGGTAATCGACGATGGCGTCGACGGCTGAATCGGGGCCGGTGTTGATCACGCCGGCTTTTTTGTCGAGGGGCCGGCCCACGTGGGTCATCAGGATGGGCCGGCCGCCGCGCACGACGATGTCGAACAGCGTGCCCAGGGTGCGGTCGATGCGGAACGGATCGATGATGCGGCCTTTTTTGACCACGTTGTGATCGAAGCGCACCAGCACGACCTTGCCTTGCAGGTCGGCGTCTTGCAGCAGGGGCAGGCCGGGGTGCGAGCCGTGGATGGTCATGGCGGTCCTCCGCGGGGTTGGGGGGATGATTTTGCCGGCCGTGACGGCCTGATTGCTAAATATTGTAGCAGGGCGCGGCCACGGCCAAACGACAATTGCGCGGCGGGCGGTTCAAAGGCCGGCGGCGGCCTTGGCCTTGGCGGTCAACGCGCCTAGGAAAGCGGCCTTGGCCTTGGTATAGGCGATGCGGTCGGCGGCGTAACGTTTGGCCAGGGTCAGCTTGAGCCGGGCGTAGCGTTTGGCCTCGGCGGGGTTTTCGCGGAGGTAATCGCGGGCCAGCAACCAGTCCCACTGGGGGAAATGGGCCTCGATCAGGTGGATGTGGTGGGTGCGGCGACCGGCGGCGTCGCGCTTGATGAACCAGGCGTAGTAAGGCGGCGTGTCGTCGCCGAAGCTGGGTCGCCAAAAGTAATCATAACCCTGGGCCTCCAGAATCGGCGCGACGACATCCCTGGCCGAGGCGGGGCCTGGCGTCAGGGCCAGGATGTCGATGATCGGCTTGGCCGGCAGGCCGGGCACGGCGGTGCTGCCGCAGTGGCTGAGGCGATCGATGGCGCCGTCGGGCAGGCAGGCCAGCAGGTGGGCCTTTTCCCGGGCGAAGAGCGCGGGCCAGCGGGGATCCGGGTCGACGATTTCCACTGGTTCGGCCACCACGCGGGCGATTTTCTGGCGCAGTTGTTCGTCCATGGTCGGCAAGCGCTGGCCCGTGCGCGCGGGAGGCGGTTTTGGCGACCGCCTCCCGGCGTGTCATGCGTTCGATGGCTCTTTATTTACCGCGCCCACGGCCGGCCTTGCCCTTGTCGAGCTTGAGGGCCTTGGGCTTATGATCGTAGCCGGCCTCACCGATCAAGTCAATGAAGACCTCCTTGCCGTCGGGGCCGAAGCTCTCGACAAAGGCGGCGTAGATGATGCCCAGGTTGTTGCCCGGCACGTCCTTGAGGGCCGGCTTGGTGCGACGCAGCAGGTCGATCAGTTCGTCGCGCTTGATGAGGTTGGTCTTGTAACGGCGGCCCCATTCGTCGCCCATGACCTTGAAGGTCTGGTGATATATTTCGGTCTTGAGCGACTGGGGGCTGGGGATGTCCAGCGCGCCCAGGGCGCGGCCTTTGCTGTAATCGAGGTAAAGCACCGTGCCGCCTTCGGAGGTCTGGGTCATCCACGAGCCGCTGCGCAGGATCTCCTGGGTGGCGTCATATTTCTGGCGATAGATCACGGTGAAGGCGTTGATGAAGTCCTCGCGGTCGGCCAGGGAGCCCTCGGAGATGAGCACGATGAAGATATCCACGGCGTTCTTGAGGGTGCAGGCCCAGCCTTCCTCGAAGGCGGTGATCACATCGACGAAGTTGCGCGAGGTGTATTCACCGATCTCCGCGGCGGCCTTGCGGATGTGCGGGCCCAACACCAGGTCGGCGATGCGGTCTTCGTAGCCCAGGCGGAAGCCCTTCTTGAAGGCCTCCTTGAGGTCGGAGTGGACCTTGAAGTAGTCGAGGTTGTTGGGGTCGATCAAGGCGTGGACAAAGCTCATGTCCAGGGGCGAGGTGGGTTTGGTGCCCTGGGCCCAGAGCTTTTTGCCCCAATATTTGCCGGCCTGCTCGTATGACTCCAACGTGCGGGCCAGGCGCGGCGATTCGTTTTGGCCCGCGTTGGCCATCTCCAGGCCCTTGCAGCCGGCCAAGCCCAAAATCAGCGGCAACATGACGATGCAGGCCAAAAAGCCAAGTCGTTTTCGCGTGATGAGCGAATATGCCATGTAAATCTCCCCCGGCGTGGATGCGGTTTGCCCGAGCCGCCACGGTTGTTGAGGCGTTGGCGGCCTTGACAGGATTGTACTAAAAATCGTCTGAATTTGGGGCATTGTAACCCGCACGCGGCCGAGGGGTCAATCACGCGCTTGGGTGCGGCGTCTGGCCGGCGGGGCGTTGGCGCGCGGCCCGCCTCCGCCGGCCTTTGGCGTCAGAGCGGCTGGGTGATGGTCGCGCCGCCGTCGACGACGATGGTCTGACCGGTGATGAAACGCGCGCCCTGGCTGGCCAGGAACAGCACCGGGTGCACGATGTCCTCGACCTCGGCGATGCGGCCCAGGGGAATGGTGGCCTCTATCTTGCAGCGCAGCTCGTCGTTGCCCCAGAACGGCGCGCTGAAGCCGGTCTTGACCATGGCCGGGGCCACGGCGTTGACCTGGACGTTGTGGGGGGCCAGTTCGGCGGCCAACACCTTGGTCAGCATCTCGACGGCGGCCTTGGCCACGCCGTAGACGGTCATGGCCGGGGTGGCGATGCGACCGGCCACCGAGGATATGCTGACGATCTTGCCGGAGTTTTGCCCGCGCATGATCGCCGCGGCCTTGCGCGAGCACAAAAACGCGCCGTCCAGGTTGCTCTGGATGATCTTGGACCACAGGCCGTAGTCCAGGTCGGCCAATTGCGGCGACATCAGGTTCATGCCCACGTTGTTGACCAAAATGTCGAGCCGGCCGAATTTTTCGACGACGGCGGCGAACATGGCCTCGACCTGATCTTCCTTGGCGATATGGCAGGCCAGGGCCAGGGGTTGGCCGTCGATTGCCTGGGCCGCCTCGTCCAGGGTCTGCTGTTTGCGGCCGCAGATGACGACGTTGGCGCCCTCGGCGGCCATGGCTTGGGCCACGCCCAGGCCGATGCCCCGGCTGCCGCCGGTGATCAGGGCCACTTTGCCGTCCAGGCCGTATTTGATCTCGCTCATGGGCAGTCTCCGTTGGTTGATGGGTCAAGAAAAACCGCGCGGGGCGCGGGCCGGCTTCGCCTTGGTAAGAGCATTATCCACGGGCCGGGGCCCAAGCTCAAGGCCTGTCGGCGACGCGGACGTGGCTTGGCCTGGACAAACTCGTCACCGGGGTGTGGCAAAACTTGCCAAAAAGCGAAAATGCCTGCTAACCTCAATGAGATGATGTCGACTTTCCCGAGGATTGGCCGGGCGTTCGCGCCACGCCGCCCTCTCCCCCCAACGCGAGGACGAGAACATGCATCCATTGGCGGGCAAACCAGCGCCCAGGGAGATCCTGATCGACACGCCGCGGCTGGTCAGCGCCTACTACACCCTGCGCCCCGAGGCCGACGACCCGGCCCAGCGCGTGAGCTTCGGCACCAGTGGCCACCGGGGCTCGTCTTTGGATGGCGCCTTCAACGAGGCCCACGTGCTGGCCATCAGCCAGGCCATCGCCGAGTACCGCGCCGGCCGGGGCATCGATGGCCCCTTGTTCATGGGCATCGACACCCACGCCCTCAGTTGGCCGGCCTTTGTCACGGCCCTGGAGGTCTTCGCCGCCGCCGGCGTGACCACGATGATCCAGGACGGCTTTGGCCACACGCCAACCCCGGTGATCAGCCACGCCATCGTTTGCCACAACCGGGGCCGCGCCGACCACCTGGCCGACGGCGTGGTGATCACGCCCTCGCACAACCCCCCGGCCGACGGCGGCTTCAAGTACAACCCGCCCCACGGCGGCCCGGCCGACACGGCCGTCACCAAGTGGATCGAGGACCGCGCCAACCAGATCCTGGCCGACGGCCGCCGCCAGGCGCGACGCGTGGATTTCGCCAAGGCCCTCAAGGCCGACTGCGTCGTGCGCCACGACTACATCGGGCCCTACGTGGCCGATCTGGCCAACGTCGTCGATCTGGAGGCGGTGGCCCAGGCCGGGCTCAAGCTGGGCGTGGACCCGCTGGGCGGCTCGACCCTGGCCTTTTGGGAGCCCATCGCCCGGCGTTATGGCCTGGACCTGGAGGTGGTCAACCCGGTGATCGACCCCACCTTCGGCTTCATGACCGTCGACAAAGACGGCAAGATCCGCATGGACTGCTCCTCGCCCCAGGCCATGGCCGGCCTGATCCAGCACCGTCAGAGCTTCGACGTGGCCTTTGGCAACGACCCCGACGGCGACCGCCACGGCATTGTCACCCGCCAGGCCGGGCTGCTCAACCCCAATCATTATCTGGCCGTGGCCATCGGCTATCTTTTCGCCCATCGTCCGGGCTGGCCGGCCGGCGCGGCCGTGGGCAAGACCCTGGTCAGCAGCTCGATGATCGACCGCGTGGCCGCCGAGTTGGGCCGGCCACTCAAGGAAGTGCCGGTGGGTTTCAAGTGGTTTGTCGACGGGCTCATCGACGGCGGCTACGGCTTTGGCGGCGAGGAGAGCGCCGGGGCCTCGTTCCTGCGCCGCGACGGCGCGGCCTGGACCACCGACAAGGACGGCCTGATCATGGACCTGCTGGCCGCCGAGATCACCGCCCGCACGGGCAAGGATCCGGCCCAGCTCTACGCCGAGCTGACCCAGCGCCACGGCGACCCGGTCTACCAGCGCAGCGACGCCCCGGCCAGTCGCGAACAAAAGGCCGTCTTGGCCAAGCTTTCGCCCGAGATGGTCCCGGCCGACGAGCTGGCCGGCGAGCCCATCCTGGCCAAGCTGACTCACGCCCCCGGCAACGGCGCGGCCATCGGCGGGCTCAAGGTCGTCACGCAAAACGGCTGGTTCGCCGCCCGGCCCTCGGGCACCGAGGACATCTACAAGATCTACGCCGAGAGCTTCAAGGGCCGGCAACATCTGGCCCAGATCCAGCAAGAGGCCCAGGAAATCGTCGGCCAGGCCCTGGCCCGAGCCGGGGCCTGAACGGCCGTGGCCGGCGAAATCTGGGGCTCGCGCGCCGGGTTCGTGCTGACGTGCATCGGCGCGGCGGTGGGCCTGGGCAACATCTGGCGCTTTCCCTACATGGCCTACCAAAACGGCGGCGGCGCTTTTTTGCTGCCCTATTTTTTCGCCGTGCTCACCGCCGGCCTGCCGATGATGATGCTGGAGTTTTCGCTGGGCGCGCGCACGGGCCAGACCGCGCCCCGGGCCATGGCCTGGCTGGGGCGCTGGGGCTGGCTGGGCTGGTGGCAGGTGGGGCTGCTGTTCATCCTGGCGACGTACTACTCGGTGGTGGTGAGCTGGTGCCTGTGCTACGTGGTGGTGGCCGTTTTCCAGGGCTGGGGCGGCGACGCCAACGCCTTTTTCTACGGCCGCTTTCTGGAGCTGGGCGCGTCGGGCTTCGACTTCGGCCGCTTTCGCTGGCCGATCTGGGGCGCTTCTTGCGCCTGCTGGGCCCTCTGCGCCGGGCTGACCTACCTTGGTTTGCAGCGGGGCCTGGCCCGGGCCAACCGGCTCATGCTGCCGCTGCTGCTCGGGCTGACCCTGTTCATGATCGGGCGGCTGCTGCTGGCCCCCGGCGCGCTGGAGGGCGTCAACTGGCTGTTCGAGCCCGATTTCGCCAAGCTGGCCAGCATTGACGTGTGGATATCCGCCTATGGCCAGGTGCTTTTTTCCACCAGCGTGGCCGTCTCGGCCCTGATCACCTACGCCAGCCGCCTGCCCAAGGGCTCCGACATCAACAACAACGCCGCCGTCACCGTGCTGACCAACTCGGGCTTTGACATGCTGGCCGGGGTGATGATCTTCGCGGCGCTGTGCATGATGGCGGCCAAGACCGGCCAATCGCTGGACAAAGTCGTCGATTCGGGCATCAGCCTGGCTTTCGTGACCATCCCCGCGGCCCTCGACCTGACGCCCGCGCCGCGGCTGCTGGGCGTGTTGTTCTTTCTGGCGCTGTGCTGCGCGGGGCTCAGCTCGCTGGTGGCCATGGTCGAAGGCGTGGCCGCGCCGCTGAAGGATATCGTTGGCCTGGGCCGGCGCAAGGGGGCCATGCTGGTCTGCCTGGCTGGCCTGGCCGGCGGCACGGCCTTCGCCTTTGGCGACGGGCTGCGCCTGCTGGGCGCGGTGGATGGTGTGGTCAGCAACATCGGCATGACCTCGGGCGCGTTGTTGGAGGTGGTGGCGGCGGCCTGGTTCAGCGGCAAGCTGGGCCAACTTTGGCGTTCGGCCAACGCGGTTTCCGATTTCCCCGTGGGCGCGTGGTGGCTGTTCTGCCTGCGTTTCGTGACGCCGCTGTTTTTGGGGTTATTGTATATTTTCAACATAATCGAAAAAGTGCGGGAATACATCGCCGGCGGCCAGGACGCCGGCTTGATCGCCTGCGGCTGGGCGGCGTTGCTGGGCGCGCTGGCCTGGGCCCTGTGGCGGCAAAGCCGCGACGCCTCGCCGGGCCGGGAGTCCGCGCGATGAGTCTGGGGGCGATCATCACCATGGTTTTGGGCTTGACCATAACCTGGGGCGGGGTGGCGTGGTGCCTGCGCCGGGCCATCAAGGCGAGCCCGCGCCGCCGCGCGCGCCGGAGCGACCAGTCATGAAGCAGATCGACGAATTGGCCGTGGCCAGCGGCAGCGGCGCCATCAACGACCCCAAGCAACTGGCCGCCGCCCTGCGCGTGGGCCATCAGGTGATGATCCAGAAGCAGGGGGCCAACGCCAGGTTCCGCGCGGTCATCGTCGGCTGGAGCGACGACCGCTACGTCATCGCCGAACTACCCCGCAGCCAGACCATCAGCGGCCACGTGGCCGCCGGCGACGAACTGGTGCTGCGCTACATCCTGCGCGGGGTGGTTTACGCCTTTGTCTGCCGGGTGATGCATGTCGCCTTCGACCCTTCGCTGGCCGTGCTGGCCTGGCCCGGCGGCATGAGCGCCCTGCCGCTAACCACCGAGCGCCGCCTGAGCGTGCAGATTCCGGCCACCATGGAGATCGACTCCGAGGAGACCGGCGGCGTGACCCTGCTGGCCACGGTCACCGACGTTTCCAGCGGCGGCTGCCAGGTGGAGGCGGTGACCGTGGGCGGCCCGGCCCTGAACATGGACCAGGGCGTCCGGGCCAAGCTGCGCCTGTCGCTGGTCGGCAACCGCCGTGAAAAGACCGTCGAAACCGAAATCCGCAACGTCATGGTCAGCGCCGGCAAGGTTATCCTGGGCATGAGCTTCGTGGACAACGCCGGCCTGGACCTGCGCGAGCTGGCCGAGGAGTTTTTCAGCGCCGGCGGCCAGTGAGGCCTTGGCGGCCGCGCGCCCGCCAAGGCGCGCGGCCGTTGAAGCATGCCTCAGCGCAGGGCCCAGAGCCACTTGCCGACGATTTGCGGCCGTTCGATGACGCTGGAGTCGATGTAGAGCGGCAGGCAGTAGACCGGCGTCCGGCCCAGCTCGGGGTGCTTGGCCACGGTGGCGGCCAGGGCCTTTTGCACGGCCGCGCCGTCGCCGGTGATGACGATGGCCTGGGGCTGGATCGTGGCCAGGGCGTCGAGTTTGCGGATGGTCACGTGGCCCTTGTCGGGCGTCTGGCCTTTGGGGACAAGCCCATCGCCCACGTTCTGGCAGCCCAAGGGCCCGAGGATGAACTTGTCGGAGTAGCCGCCGGGCGTCTCCACGCGGATGAAAGTCTTTGTCGTTTCAGGCTGATAGACGCCGTTGAGCACCACCACCCGCTTGCCGGGCTTGCCTTGGGCGATCTTGGCCTCCAGATCGGCCGAAGCCTTGGCGTAGGTGGCGGCCAGGGCCTGGCCGGCCTTTTTCTTGCCCAGCAGGGCGGCCGTCTGGACGATGGCCCCCTCGATCCCCTTGGAAAAATCGACATACTCCACCTTGACGTCGAGGCCCTTCAGGGCCGGGGCCACGTCGGTGGGTTTGACGTCGGGCTTGAGGATGCAAAAGGGGTCGGACTTTTCGATGATCACCAGCTTGACGTTGTTTTCGTTGATGAAATCGATGAGGTTGTCCTGCTTGGCGTTGATCAGGCACTCCGGGCAACCCAGCGGCTTGGCCAGCATTTTTATCTTGTCGCACAGGGGCCAGATGGAACATCTCACGCCCATGGCCGCCGGGTAGACGCCCAGGTTGTAGGCGATATCCACCACGCGGTCGCCAATGACGACGATGTTTTGCTTTTCCAGCTTGTGCCAGACGCCGGCGGCCAGGGCCGCGCCGGCGCTGGCCAACAGCAGCGCGGCGCTCATGGCCAGGATCAGATGGATTTTCGCAACGTGTTTGGCGCGGTTGAAGCGCATTCCCTTGCTTCCTTTCGCCCCGGCCCGGCGCGTTTGGCCGCGCGCCGGGCCGGAGCCACGTGATGAAAAACAAATCCGGGCCCCGCGGGGCGGCCGGGTTGATCAGCCTGTTTGTTGGGTCAGTTTTTCGCTGGGCGAGAGCAACGTCTTGCCCACGTTGTGGATAAACAGCAGGCACGAAACCAGCAACATGGCCCCGCCGACGACCACCACCTGCTTGACCCCGCCGGCGATGGCGCGAAACTCCGGGCTGCCCTCGGAAAAACCGCTGGGGATGGCCACCACGCCCACCAGATGAAAGCCAATCGCCAGCGTGAGCACGCCCATCACCTGCAAGACCAGGTTGCCCAGGCAGAGCGGGGCCCGGTAACGGTTGCCGCCCTTGACGGCCTCGGCCGCGAAGTAGAACAGGCCCATCAGCCCGGTGGTGGCCCAGCCGACCAGGGCCACATGCACGTGGATCTTGCTGACGAAATTGCCGAAAAACGGCTTGATGTGCCGTGGCTCCAGGCCCAGTACGAAGGCGTAGAACTCCTGGAAGGCGAACTTGGTCGGGTGCATCAGGCCCTCGATGGTGCCCATGGCGAAAAAGAGCATCGAGGCCAGCATGAAGCGGATGGCGGTGGTTTTGCCCAGGCTCGTTTGCGTCATCGCGCGCGCGCTTTCGGTCTGATCGACGTTGGTTAGAGTTCCCATCTGAAGCCCAGGTAGACAAAGGCCGGCTGAATGTCGTAGGCGGCGACCTCGGTGTCGAAGATGTTTTTCATGCCGGCGTAGACCTGGGTGTTGGCCCAGAGGTCCTTGCCCAGCCAGGCGTCCAGGGTGGTGTAGTCGTCCAGCGAGCCGCCCAGGCCGTCCTCGGCCCCCGAGAACCAGTTGAAGGCCACGCGCGCCCGCAGGCCCAGGGGTTTGATGCTCCACTGGGCGTTGAGGTTGCCCTTGAACTCGGGCTGATCGGCCAACTGCTCGCCGGTCTGCTTGTTTTCGGTTTTCATGTAGGTGGCGCCAGCGCCCAGCCGCCAGCCGCAGGGCAGGTTGATGGCGGTCAACAACTCCAGGCCGCTGGTCTCGGCCTGGGCGATGTTTTCGTACTTGTAGGTGTTTTTCAGCGAACTGCCCGAACCGCGCGAGGACTGCAACACCGCCTCGATCAGGTCGTCGATGTCGTTATGAAAATAGGTCAGCTCCACATCCAGGCCCCGCGAGACGTCCAGGCTGCCCTGCAAGCCGATCTCGTAGGTCTGGGAGGTTTCCGGTTGCAGATCCTTGTTGGGCAGATAAGTGTCCTTGCCGCGCCGTTGATAGGTGGTCACGTAAAGCTCGTTGGCGATGGGCGCGCGGAAGCCGTGGCCGTAGCTGGCCTTGATGCGGGCGTAGTCGGTGAGGGCGAAGCTGGCGGCCACGCGGGGGCTCCACTCCGAGCCGAACTCGCTGTGATCGTCCACGCGCAGGCCGGCCACCAGGTTAAGGCGCTCGAAGAAGACCATGTCCACCTGGCCGAAACCGGCCTTGTTTTCGCTGTCGTACTCGGGCGAGACGTTGTCGGCGCCCCGCGAGTCCTCGCGCAGCTCGCCGCCCAGGGTGGCCGTGGCGAAGTCGGCGATCCTGGCCGAAAAGCGCCCTTCGTACTGGGTGCGCTCGTACTCCTCGTTGGTCAGATAGTAGGGGTCGGTGACGCGGGGGGTCAGGTCGATGTCGGTTTTGTACTTGGACTGATAGGCCTGGAGAAAAACGCCGTAGCGCTCGGCGAACGTGCCGTCGTAGTTGACGAAAATCTCGCTGTTGACGTCGGTGGCGTCGCGGTCGGTCAGGGCGTTCTGGATATCGCGCAGGCCCTGGCGCTTGAAGTCGTTGTAATAGCCGCCCAGGCTGAGGGCGTGATGCTCGCCCAGGTCCACGGCGGCCTGGCCCGAAACATAGCCCTGCTTCAGGTCGTCGCCGTCGTCGGGGGCCACGCCGTCGTAATCCCAGCCGTTCTGGCCGCGGTAGGCCCCGCCGACGATAAAGCGAAACGGCGCGACGCCCAAGCCGGCGTAAGCCTGGGGCAAGACCTCGTCGCCGCCGCTGTGGGTGTTGGTCCCCACCTTGACATCCGCGCCGGCCACGGTTTTTTCCTTGGGCGGCTTGCGGGTGATGATGTTGACCACGCCGCCCAGGGCGTCGCTGCCAAACAGGGCCGACGACGGCCCGCGCACGATCTCGATGCGCTCGATCATCGTCACGGGGATCTGGTTCAGGTCGGCCAGCCCGCGATAGCCCGGGGCCATGCGCCGGCTGTCGATGAGCACCAACGTGTGCAACGGCCCCGCGCCGCGGATCGACGGGCTGATCACGCGGCCCGATTCGCTCTCCAACACCAGGCCCGTGACCTCGCTCAGGGCCTGCGACACCGAGTCGGCGCCCATCATCTGGATCTGGGCCTGGTCCACCACCTGGATCGAAGCCGGGGCCCGCGAAAGCTTCTGCTCCGCCAAAGTGGCCGACACAACCATCGGTTCAAGCGTTTCGGCGTTGGCGCCAGGCCCGGCCTGATCGGCCAGGCCTGGGCCGGCGGCCAGGGCCAGGCACGCCGCCCCGGCCAGCATCGCCGTAATCATCGATTTTCGCATCTGACTCTCCACCATGATCCAAAGAAAGTGCGGTTGTTCATGGCGGTTTGTTATCATCGAAAGAATATGATTTCCACAAAAAAATAAATATTACCAAACAAAATAAATATAAACTAATTTCCCTAGCGAACACATCGCCTATGCGGTGCTTTTGCCGGGAAGGGCCAGCAGATTAGCCTAAAAATTTAGTGTGGATGCTGGCGGCGCGAAGCGCCGGGCCAAGCGGCGGGAGGAGGCGACGGCCAGGGCCGCCAACGAAAAAGCGGGCCGTTGTCGTCGACGGCCCCGGGAACGCGCGAAAACGGCGTTGAGATCCGCCTGCCACCAATCCAGTTCGTCGTCGAGCGACCAATAGGCGTCGGCCCTGACGCCCGTGTTGGTTTAGACGTAGTCGTCGACCTCGCGGTTGTCGTAGCTCAGATAGCGGACGGCGGAATCCAGGGCCAGGCCGAACTGGCCCGTTGGGGGTGGCCCTTGGGCGTGTGGCGCGCGCGGCGGCCGGTCATTCCAGCAGCTTGTAGTTGCCGGCCAGCCAGTCTTGCACGCCGTTGACGTACCACGGGCCAAAGCGCCGGTCGCTGGGGCCGCCGGCCAGGGTCGAGTGCAACTGGCGGGTGGCCATGTCGCAGATGAAGCGCAGCGACGGGCTGAAGGTGGTCAGGCGGCCGGCGCTTTTGAAGATCTGGCCCTGGGGGATGGTGGCCCGACCGCCGGGCAGGGCGATGGGCCCATGGTCGAAGCCCAGCCAGGCCGGCAACTTGCCGCCAAAGAGCAGATGGCTCAGCATGATCTGGCGGGTCTGGCCATAGGGCTTGACCGGCTGGGCCAGGCCTTCCTCCAGGGCCCGGCGCAGCAGCTCCTCGCGCGGCCGGCCGTCGAACCAGGCCGAGTCGGCCTTCATGATCACCTCGTCAAAGTTGCCGTAGTAGTCGTTGAACGCGCCGGTCTCGGTCAAAACGTAGTCGATGACCGGCCGGCCCATGCCGCCATCGCCGAAAACGACGCGGATCATCGCCAGATAGACCGACTCGAAGGCCGTGGCCCCCAGCGAGTCGGCCTGGTAGGACAGATCCCAATCGGCCAGGAGGCGGCCCTGTTGGCTATCGGGCAACAACGGCCGCAGCAGGGTCATGAAGCGCTCGGCCTGCAACGAATGCAGGTCGAAGTGCATGGCCTTGAAATAATCCACGCCCATCTGGCGGCCCTGGCGCAAGAGCTGGCTGATGCGGTTGGCCCGGTAGGGGGCCATGGGCAGGTTGATGGGCTTGGCCGTGCCCAGGTGGTTGAGGTCTTGGTTGGCGGTGACGATGAAGCCCTCGGCCGGGTTGTATTGGCTGGGCAGCTTGTGCTTGTCCACGTAGCCCTGGTGGTTGTGTTTGGCCTCCCAGCCGGGCATGGGCAGCAGGCCGCTGAGGCCGGGGGCGCGCTGGAACATGCGGCCGCTCATCTGGTAGCCGATGTTGCCGGAGTCGTCGGCGATGACAAAATTGAAGGTGGCCGCGTCCAGCTCGCGGAAGCAGGCCATGGCCTGGGCCACGTCCTGGCAGCGCAAGAGGTTGAGCAGGCCGTTGAACTCGCCCGCGCCGCAGCCGTGGCGGGCCGACCAGCCCAGCACCAGCTTGTGGCCCTCGGCAAAGGGATCGCCCTCCAGCACGCCGTGCTCGTTTTCATAAACCGTGAAGCTGATGGGCTGGCCTTTTTTGACCTTGATGATCTCCTGGCGCGCGCGAAACTCGCGCCACTGCTCGCCCCGGCGATACTTGCCGCCCTGGCACTGCTCGATGCGAAAATCGAGCATGTCCATGAACGAATAGGTGGCGCTCCAGGCGATGCGGCTGGTGCGGCCCACGATCGGCCCCGGCGCGCCGGGGATGCAGGCGCCGATGATCGTGTCGTCGGGCAGATGGGCGACGATCTCTTGCCAGATGGCCGGCAGGCGGTTGACCTCCAGATGGGGGTCGCCGCACAGAAAGGCCGCGCCCGAGGCGGTGTGCCGGCCGCTGACGGCCCAGTTGTTGCTTGCCTGGAACTTGGGCAGCTTGGCCAGCCACTTGACGGCCTCGGGCACAAGCGGCGGCGACAGCTCGATCTTTTTGATCAGGTCGTAGTCGATGGGCTCGCTGAGGTAGGGGAACAACTCGCGGATCTTGGCCTCGGGCAGGTCGTTCTGGATCATCTGGATCAACAGGCGCTGGGCCCCCATCTGGGCGTCGACCAGGCCCACGAAACCGAAGGCCTTGCCCAAAAGCAGGCAATCGGCCACGCTCCAGGGGTCGGGCTTGTAGCCCATCAGGCGCATTTCCCAGATCAATCCGCAATCGGCCAGGCCCTGGTTGAAGCCGGCGCAGTAGGAATCCAGCTCGGCGCGGACCTGGGGTTGGAGCTTGGCCATTTCGCCTTCGAGGTCGGCCTGGGGCAAAAAGTCCATCAGCCGCATGAACTTGTCGATCTCGATCAGCGCCGGATCGCCTTGCAGGCACTCGGCGGCCCGGCCGCGCAGCAGGACGCGCATCAAAAGCGCCTCCAACTGGCGGTCGGCGGCGTGGGTCCAGCCCAGGCCGAACTGCATGTCCCGCGTGGAGGCCGCCTCCAGCACCGGCACGCCACCCACGCCCCTGATGATTTCCACGGCCCCGTCGGCCCCGCGCAACGTGATCTTTTTGTGGCCCAGCTTCATTTGGCTCTCTCCCTCGCGCGGCCGGCCGCGGTCGCGGCTCAGTCCAAAACCATCAGGAACAACGCCTCGATATGCTTGACGTCCTCGGTTTCCATGGCCTGGATGATCTCGGCGTGCATGCGTTTTTTCATCTCGGCGAAGATGCCGCGTTTTTTCTCGAAGGTGGCGGCGTAGGCGATGGCCTGGCTCAGCAAAAGCTCCGGGTCGGCGATGGCCTTGGTCACCACGCCCATCTTTTCCAGCTCGACGCCGCCCACCGGTCGGCCGCTGAGCAGCAGCTCGTTGAAATAGGCGTTGGGCATGACACGGCTGACGTACTTGATCATGCTGGGCAAAAACGGGATGCCCACGTTGATCTCGGGAAAGCAGAAATAGCCCCGGTCGGCGCGCATGAAGCGAAAATCGCAGCCGCAGGCCAAAATCGAGCCGTTGCCGTAGGCGTGGCCGCCGATCACGGCTATCGATGGGATTGGCAGCAAAAGCAGCGACTTGAATAGTTCGTTCATGGAATACATGAACTGCTTTATCGTCTGGGCGTCGCCGGCCTGCTGGCGCTCCAGCAGCCATTCAACGTTGACGCCCTGCGAAAAATTCTTGGCGTCGGCCGAGGTCAGCACCAGCGACGAGACTTCGGCGTCGGCCATGATCTCTTGCAGGCAGGCCAGCATGCGTCGGGCGAAATCAAGGTCTTGCTTGTTGGGCCCATCGTCCATGGTCAACACGGCGACCTTGCCCTCTTTGCGCCAATGGGTTTTGGCCATGATCGGTTCTCCTTGGGGAATTGACGGCGTTGTCGGGCCATAGTAACAAGAATCGACGGGCTTTGACAATCGCGCCGGCCGCCCGGCGCGCCTTTGCCCGGCCCACGGGTCATTTTTACCTGGCCAAGGGGTGGATTGATTTTGCTACAATTCCTCTAGGGGTGAGTCACCGGGGAAAGCA
Organism: Desulfarculus baarsii DSM 2075; assembly: GCF_000143965.1. GTDB lineage: Bacteria > Desulfobacterota > Desulfarculia > Desulfarculales > Desulfarculaceae > Desulfarculus > Desulfarculus baarsii. The sequence continues at coordinate 141,132 of NC_014365.1, forward strand.
AGGACAAAATACGCCGCCATGGACCAATCGCAAGAGGCATTGGCCGAACAACTGCGCCTGGCCAAAGAGAAAATAGCCGAGTTGGAGCGCCGCCTGGGCCAGGAGGAATCGCTTTTCCGCCAGGCCGTGGATCAGTCGCCCCTGGGCTTTTGGCAATGCCAGGCCAGCGGGCTCAAGGACGCGCTGGCCGCGCTGTGGCCCGGCTCCGAAGAGGGCCTGCGTCAACGCCTGCGCCAAGAGCCCGCCGCGCTGGACGGCCTGCTGGCCGCCTGTCGGCTGGCCCATGTCAACGAAACGGGCCTGCGCCTTTTTCAATCGCCCAGCAAAAAAGATTTCGCCCGCAACTTCAAACAGCTACTCAGCGTCCACTCCCGCGAGGCCCTGATCGAATCCCTGGCGGCCATGGCCGCCGGCCGGGCCAACATGCTGCTGGAGACCAGCGTCCACGATCGCATGGGCCAAAAACGCCACATCTCGCTGTTCTGGACCATCCCCGCCGCCCACGCCCACGACTGGTCGCGCCTGATGATCACCGTCGCCGACCAGACCACGCGCAAGGCCGCCGAGGAGGCCCTGCGCGAAAGCGAGCGCCGCTACCGCGTCTTGTTCCATGAAAGCCCCAACGTCATGTGGCTGGTGGACCCGGCCGACGGCGCGATCATCGACGTCAACCAGGCGGCCTGCGATTTCTACGGCTACCGCCGCCAGGAACTGCTGACCATGCGCGTCGGCCAGATCAACACCATGGGCGACCAAAGCCTGAACGCGGCCATGAGCGACGCCGTGCTGGGCGGCCAGAAGCGCTTCGAGTTTCGCCATCGCCTGGCCAACGGCCAAATCCGCGACGTGGAGGTCTACGCCGGGCCGATCACCCTCGATCATCGCCGGCTGATCTACTCCACCGTCTACGACATCACCGCCAACAAGCAGGCCCTGGAGGCCCTCAAAAAGGCCGAAAACGACTATCGCGGCATCTACGAAAACTCCCAGGCCGGCATCATGCGCTCCTCGCCCGACGGTCGCCTGCTGGCCGCCAACCCGGCCATGGCCCGCATCTTCGGCTACCCCGACGCCCAGACCATGGTCGCCGAAGTCGTCGACACCGCTCGCCAGCTCCACGCCGACCCGGCCCAGCGCCCGCTGTTGCTGGAGCGGCTGGAGCGCGACGGCCAGGTGCGCGATTATCTATTGCGCGCCCGCCGCCGCGACGGTTCCTTGGTCTGGTGCAGCGTCAACATGCGGGCCGTGCGCGAAAATGACGGCCGCCTGAAGGTCATCGAGGGCTTTGTCGAGGACGTCAGCGAAAGCGTCGAGGCCAAGGAGGCCCTGGCGCGCAGCGAGGCCCTCTACCGGGCCATCGTCGACAACTCGCTGTCGGCCATCTACATTTTTCAAGACGACGTCATGGTTTTCGTCAACCGCGCCTTTTGCCAGATGCTGGGCGCGGCCGAGCCCAGCCAGGCCCTGGGCCATCCGTTCTGGAAGTATATCCACCCCGCCGACCGCCAGTGGGTGGCCAACCGCGCCCGCCGCCGCGCCGAAGGCGAGGACATGCCGCCCCATTACGGTTTCCGTTGCGTGCGCCTGGACGGCTCGGTGATCTGGGTGGACATGCAGGCGGTGCGCATCGAGTATCAGGGCCGGCCGGCCGTGCTGGGCAACCTCATCGACATCACCGAACGCAAGCTGCTCAACGAAAAACTGGCCCAGGCCCAAAAGATGGAGGCCGTGGGCACCCTGGCCAGCGGCATCGCCCACGATTTCAACAATATTTTGCAAACCATCGGCAGCTACGTGCAGGTGGGCGCCGAAAATTGCGCCCCCGGCCCGGACAACGACGGCTGGCTCGGCCAGATCGACAGGGCCGTCGAGCGCGCCGCCGACCTGATCAACCGTCTGCTGGCCTTCAGCCGCAACATCCAGCCCCAGCTCCGGCCGGTCAACCTCAACGACGAAGTGACCCAGACCCTGCGCATCCTCGAACGCACCCTGCCCAAAATGATCCGCCTGGAAACGAACCTGGACCCCGACTTGCCCCTGATCAACGGCGACGCCATCCAGTTGGAGCAAGTCATCGTCAACCTGGCCGCCAACGCCCGCGACGCCATGCCCGACGGCGGCCGCCTGAAAATCAAGACCGCCGCCGTCGAGTTGGGCAAGGAATTCTGCGCCACCCGGCCGGGCCTGCGGCCCGGGCCCCACGTCATGCTCAGCGTCCGCGACAGCGGCCCCGGCATGGATCAAGCCATCCTCGAACAGGCCTTCGACCCCTTTTTCAGCACCAAGGAGATTGGCCAGGGCGTGGGGCTGGGCCTTTCGCAGGTCTACGGCACGATCAAAAACCACCACGGCCATATCGAGTGCGAAAGCGCCCCCGGCCAGGGCGCGCGGTTTGCGATCTACCTGCCGACCCTGATCGACGCCCCGCTGGAGGCCTCCCCGGCCCCGCGGCCGGCGCTCGAACCACCGGCCGGCCACAACGAAACGGTGCTCCTGGTCGACGACGAAAAGGCCATCCTGGAGGTGGGCCGGCACATCCTCGACGAAAACGGCTACGCCGTGCTCTGCGCCGAAAGTGGCGAGCGGGCCCTGGAGTTGCTGGCGGCCAACCCCCACGTGGCGCTGGTGGTGCTGGATCTGGGCATGCCGGGCATGGGCGGGCGCAAGTGCCTGGAAGAGATCAAAAAAGGCCGGCCCGACCAGCGGGTGATCGTGGCCAGCGGCTACTCCGACGACGGCAACCGCCAGCAGGCCCTGGCCGCCGGGGCCGCGGCCTTTCTGCCCAAGCCCTACCGCCTGCCCGAGTTGCTCAGACTGGCCCGCCAGGTGCTCGACGGCTAGCCGGCGGCGGAGGCGACTTGGCGCTGGTCGTCGAACCGCTCGTCGGGCGGGTGGCCCAAAAGCTCCTGCACGGCCCGCCGGGTGGCTTGGGCCAGGCCTTCCAGATCGCCGGGGGCGAAGATCGTCGGGTCGACGGGCGGGCCGATGCGCAAATCGATGACGCCACTTTCGGGCAGCAGCGCGCCGGGCTTCATCAGGTCGGCCGAGCCGCTGATGGCCACCGGCACGATGGGCCGGCCGGCGGCCTCGGCCAGCAAAAACGCGCCCTTGCGGAAGGGCAGCAGATGCTCGGGGGCGCGGTTGCGCGTACCCTCGGGGAAAATCACCACCATGGCCCCGTCGCGGATTTTTTGCGCGCCGGCCTGCAAAAGCTTGGCCGTGTTGCCGGCCTTGGCCCGCGAAACCGGGATGTGCACCATGCGCAGGTGCCAGCCGATGAAGGGAACCTTCAGCAGCGAGGCCTTGGTCACCCAGCAGACGTCGCCGGGCAGCCCGGCCAGCACCACGGCGATGTCGGCCGCCGATTGATGGTTGGAGGCCACCACGAAGCCGCCGCCGTCGCGGGGCAGGTTTTCCAGGCCGCTGACGCGCAGCCTGAAGCCGGCCATCCCGCACAGGCCCTTGCCCCAGGCCCGGGCGAACCAACGGGCCCCCCGCGGCCAGAACAACCCGGTGATCATCGACAAAAGGCCCAGCACGGACGTGCTGAGCACGAAGCCCGTGGCTTGCAACGCCTTCTTGAGAAAAAGTGGCATCGATTTCGCGCCCCGCCCGATCGGTTTTTCGCCCAAAAAAAGCCACGGCCGAAGAAATTTCACAAGCAACATTACTTATTGAACGGGCCTCAGGCAAGGCCATTTTTACGATCGGACAAAGTCGAAAGGGCGTGGCCGCCGTCATGACATTTAATTTGGCCGATTGGCCGCCCGCCGCTATTGTTATAATCACGAATAGAATTTTCGTTGTTCGCGCAACCACCATCGGCCGGCCCACCGCCGGTTTCGTCGCGCCTGGGGTTTGGCCATGCAGAGCATCAAATCGGCCTCGGTCCGCATCTGGGCGGCACTGGGCCACGGCTGGCCCAACGAGCCCAACCAGCTCCAGGATCTGACCTGGTGGCGACGGCGCATGGTCGAGGCCATTTTGCTCTTTGCCGTGGCCTGCGGTTTGATAGCCTATCTGCCCGGCGTCTACCTGGCCCTGCGCGAGGATCTGTGGTCGGTGGCGGCGGTGGACACGGCGGCCTACGCGGCGCTGATTTATATTTGGCGCAGCCAATTGATCGATTGGCGCATCAAGGCTGGGCTATTGCTTTTCGTGTCCTTCGCCCTGGGCGCGGTGTTGCTGGTGGCGGTGGGCTTTTACGGGGCGGGCTACCTGTGGCTGCTGGGCTTCTGCGTCTTCGCGGGGTTGATCTGGGGCCTGCGGGCGGCGGCGCTGAGTTTTGCCCTTAACCTGGCGGCCATGGCCCTGCTGGGCTACCTGCTGCACCTGGGCCTGCTGGACTGGGCCAAGCCGGTGGAAAACGCCCTGGCCAAATGGGTGGTCATCGCCACCAGCTTCCTGTTTCTTTCGGCGGTGCTCAGCGCCAGCCTGTCGGTGCTGTTCAAGGGCCTGCAGACATCGTTGTTCCAGGCCGTGGAGGCCCGCGGCGGGCTGGAGCGCTCCAACGCGATGCTACGCCAGGAGGTCATGGCCCGCGAGCGAACCGCCGCCGACCTGCAGGCCTCGGAAGAACGCTACCGCGAGTTGATCGAGAGCATCAGCGACTGCATCCTGACTCACGACCAAAACGGCGTGCTGCTTTCGATCAACTCCCTGGCCGCCAGTTCCCTGGGCTATCGGCCCGAGCAGTTGGTGGGCCGGCCCATCGCCGATTTCCTGCCGCCGACCTATCGCGAGCGTTTCGCCAACCACTACATGGCCCAGATCAACAAGGTCGGCCAGGCCATGGGCGTCATGGAGATCCAGGCCAGCGACGGCCAGACGCGCTATCTGGAGTATCGCACCGCCCTGGTGCGGCCGCCCGAGGGTGCGCCCTACGTCAGCGGCCTGGCCCGCGACATCACCCGCCGCGTGGAGGCCGACCGCCAGGTGCGCCGCCTACAGGAGCAACTGGCCCAGGCCCGCAAGATGGAGGCCCTGGGCACGCTGGCCGGCGGCATCGCCCACGATTTCAACAATATCCTGGCGGCGATCATGGGTTACGCCGAGATCTGCCAGGCCGCCGTGGCCGACGGCCAGGGCCAGGAAAACGACCAGCGCCTGGAGCTGATCATCAAAGCCGCCGAACGGGCCCGCGACCTGATCCGCCAGATCCTGACCTTCAGCCGGCCCAAGGGCAAGGACATGCGGCCCACCCGCCTTGGCCCGTTGATCGAGGAGGTGCTGGGCCTGTTCAGAGGCGGCCTGCCGGCCAGCATCGCCCTGAAAGCCGACCTGGCCGCCGGCCAGGCCGTGGTCGTCTGCGATCCGACCCAGATCCAGCAATTGCTGATGAACCTTTGCGCCAACGCCATGCACGCCATGGAGCAGCGCGGCGGCGAAATCCGCGTTGGCCTGGAGGTGGTGGACCTGAGCGCCGGCCAGGACGGCCTGACGCCCGGCCGTTACGCCCGCCTGAGCGTCTCCGACGACGGCGACGGCATCCCCAAGGCCATCGCCGACCGCGTTTTCGACCCCTTTTTCACCACAAAGGCCGAGGGCAAGGGCACGGGCATGGGCCTGGCCGTGGCCCACGGCATCGTCGCCGCCCACAACGGACGCATCGGCTTCGAGAGCGCCCCTGGCGCGGGCGCGACCTTCCGTGTCCTGCTGCCCCTGGCCGCCGAGGGGCCCACCGTCGAGGCCGACCGACCGGCCCGGCCCGCCGACGAAACGCCCCTGGGCGGCTCGGAGCGGGTGTTGTTCGTCGACGACGAAAAACCCCTGGTCGACATCGCCCTCAGCGCCCTGGGCCGCCTGGGCTACCAGGTGCGCGGCTTCAGCGACCCGGCCCTGGCCCTGGCCGAGTTCCAGCGCGACCCCACGGCCTTTGACGTGGTGATCAGCGATCAGACCATGCCCGGCATGAGCGGCCTGCAACTGATCCAGGCCCTGCGCGATCAGCGGCCAGGCCTGCCGGCCATCCTCTGCACCGGTTACGGCGACATCGACGCCGCCGAGGCCGCCTCCCAGGCCCGGCCCGACATCCTGCTGCAAAAGCCCCTGGGGCGCAACCAACTGGCCCGGGCCCTGCGTCAAGCCCTGGCCCAGGGCTAGGCGCGCGTTTTTTTGGCCGCGCCGACATCGTTTGCCCGCGCCAGCAGCCGCAATGTTTCATACAATGAAAAAAGAACGTTGCATCTCAAGCGCGGAGTGGGCCGATGATCGTGGGCGTTTTGAAGGAAATCAAAAAGCAGGAAAACAGGGTGGCCATGACCCCGGCGGGCGTGGAGGTGCTGGCGGCCAACGGGCACCAGGTGCTGGCGCAGGCCGCGGCCGGGGCGGGCAGCGGCGTGGCCGACGAGGCCTACGCCAAGGCCGGCGCGGAGATCGTCCAGACGCCCGAGGAGATCCACGCCCGGGCCGAGATGATCATGCACGTCAAGGAACCGCAGGTCGCCGAACTGCCGCTGATCCGTCCGGGCCAGATAATTTTCACCTATCTGCACCTGGCCGCCGACGAGGCCCTGACCAGGGCGCTGATGAAAAGTCAGGCGGTGTGCATCGCCTACGAGACGATCCAGACCGCCTGCGGGGCGCTGCCGTTGCTGACGCCCATGAGCGAGGTGGCCGGCCGCATGTCCATCCAGCAGGGGGCCAAATACCTGGAGATGACCCACGGCGGCCACGGCGTGCTGCTGGGCAGCGTGCCCGGCGTGGACCCCGGCGAAGTGCTGATCATCGGCGGCGGCGTGGTGGGGGCCAACGCGGCCAAGATGGCCTGCGGGCTGGGGGCCAAGGTCTACGTGCTCGACACCAACCTGGAGCGCCTGCGCCACCTCAGCGAGGTGATGCCGGCCAATTGCTTTCCGCTGATGGCCACGCCGGCGCTGATCCGCAAGCTCATCCGCGAGGCCGACGTGGTGGTTGGGGCGGTGCTGGTCACCGGGGCCAAGGCGCCCAAATTGATCACCCGCGACATGCTGCCGACCATGAAAAAAGGCGCGGTGCTGGTGGACGTGGCCATCGACCAGGGCGGTTGTTTCGAGACCTCGCGGCCCACCAGCCACGACGCGCCGACCTACGTCGTCGACGGCGTGGTGCACTACTGCGTGACCAACATGCCCGGCGCGTTGCCGCGCACCTCTACCCTGGCCCTGACCAACGCCACCCTGCCCTACGCCCTGGCCATCGCCAACCTGGGCTGGCGCGAGGCCATGCGCCAGCGGCCGGACATCGCCCTGGGGGCCAACGTGGTCCACGGCCGCGTGACCTGCCGGGGCGTGGCCGAGGCCTTTGGCCTGGCCTTCACGCCCCTGGAGGAGCTGCTGGACCGGCCCGGCGTGGCGGCCTGAAACAGGGCCCGCGCCCGAACGGCGCGTTGCCCGCGCATCCTCAAAGACTGGCGGCCCGGAGCAAAAGCCGCGCCCGGTTTGCGCCGCCGCGCCCCTAACGGGCGATCAGCGTGGCGCAGGCGGCCCGCCGAGCCAGGCGCTCGGCCACCGAGCCGAACAAGATCAGGCCCATGCCGCTGAGGCCCTGGGAGCCGACCACCAGCAGGTCGGCCGGGTCTTGCTCCAGTTGGGCCACGATCTCCACCACCGGATGCCCTCGCCGCAGGACCATCTTCACCGGCAGGCCGCTCAGATCGGGGCCATAGCAGTTTTCCATGTGCTGGTGGCAGAGGTGGGCGACCTCGTGGTTGTCCAAGACCCTGGCGCTCTTGGCGGCCATCTGGGGCAGCACCGGCGCGCCGGGGGCCACCACGTGGACCAGGCTCAGGCGCGCGCCGTCCAGGCGGGCCTGCTGGGCCCCCACGGCCACGGCCCTGGCCGCGCCCGGCGAAAAATCGGTGCAGACCATGATGTGGCTGAAGGGCTGGGCCGGCTTCATCGTTTCACCATGGCCACCACGGCCTCCTGCTGGCGGGCCAGGAAGTCGTCGAAACGCCGGCCGATTTTCTTGAAGTGCCAGCTTTTGAGCGACCACATGTGGCCCATGATGACGATGTCGTAGGCCACCAGCCCGGTGTCCATGGTGCGGAAAGCGCCCTGGGCCACGCCCTCCTCGAGGATGCGGCGAAAGACCTCCACGCACTCCAACTCCAGTTGCATGATGCGCTTGCGGCCGGCGGCGTCGAGGGTGCGCGACTCGCGGTAGACCAAGAGCACCTTGGCCCGCTGCTGGTCGACGACGGTGTAAAACTGGGCCACCGCCTGGCGCAGCTTCTGTTCGGACGTGGCGTCGGCGGCGGTGTTGGCCGAGACGCCCTCGGCGAACTTGGCCTGCAGGTGCTCCATGATCACCAGCATGATGTCGGAGGGCTTGCGCAAGTGATGGGTGGTCACCGGCACGCTGACGCCGGCGGCGGCGGCGATCTCCTCCACCGTGGCCTGGCGGCCCTTGCGCTCGTAAATCTCGGACGCCGCCTCGATGATCTTCAGGCGAATGTCGTTGTCTGCCATCTGCACCTCCCCTGGTCTGGTTGGGCGAAAGATCCTCGTCCATTCCAGTTTAGTCCACCCGCCGCGCGGAAGTAAGAAAATGCTTGGCCCCGGCCGCGAAAACATGGCCGTCGGCCGCTTGCGCCACCGGAAAACGATATGCGAAAATAGATTTAGCATCGACCGACTGGGAGCTTGCCCCGCCCCCAACAAACCGCAACCCAAACAAAAGCGAGCGCGCATGAAGAAAATCTTCGCCACCCTGGCCCTGTTGTGCCTGAGCGCCGGCTTGGCCACGGCCCAGGAGCAAGCCACCATCCAGGAAGTCTACGAGAAAGTGCAGGCCGCCGCCGCCGTGCTGGAGCAACTGGGCCCCGAGGGCCTGGCCGCCTTCAACGACCCCAAGGGCGAGTTCGTCTGGAAGGACTCCTACGTCTTTGTCATCGATTGTCAAAAGGGCGAGGTGGTGGCCCACCCCAACGCCAAGATCATCGGCGACAAGCTGGCCCAAAGCAAGGACAAGCCCGGCGACATCCGCCCGCCCAAGGCCCTGGGCCTGGAGATGTGCCGGGCCGCCGAAAACCCCAACGGCATCTGGATCGACTATTATTGGGAAAAGCTTGGTTCGGACAAGCCCCAGCGCAAGATCAGCTTCTGCATCGCCGTGGCCGGCCAGCCCTTCACCGCCGTGGCCGGCATCTACGATCAAACCACCAGCCTGGATGAGCTGAACAAGGGCGCCAAGGCCAAATGAGGCGCCGGCCCGTTGGCCGCTTCCGCCCCGGCGGCCAACGGCGTCGAATATCCTTGCCACGGCCCGCCGATGCTGGTAAATCCTCAAACGGCGTCTCGCCACGCCGCCGTTTTCGGCTAACCAGGCCATATTGCTAACTAACGACATACGATCAACATTTTCGGCAGGCTGCAGATGACTACCGACAACGCCGTCAAGGTGGCACAGGAGCTAGGCCTGCGCCCCGAGCAGGTGCTGGCCGCGGCCGCCCTTTTGGCCGAGGGCGCGACCGTCCCCTTCATCGCCCGCTACCGCAAGGAGCGCACCGGCGAACTGGACGAGGAACAGATCCGCACCGTGCGCGACCGCCTGGAGCAGCTGGCCGAGTTGGACGCCCGGCGTGCGGCGGTGCTCAAGAGCCTCGAGGAGCGCCAGCTACTGACCCCCGAGTTGCACGCCCAGATCCTGGCCGCGCCGACCATGGCCGTGCTGGAGGACGTCTACCTGCCTTTCCGGCCCAAGCGCCGCACCAGGGCCATGGTCGCCCGCGAGCGTGGCCTGGAGCCCCTGGCCCTGTTGCTGCTCGAGCAGGGGCCGGCCACCGACCCGCTGGCCGCGGCGGCGGCCTTTGTCGACGCCGAAAAGGAGCTGCCCGACGCCGAGGCCGCCCTGAGCGGGGCCCGCGACATCATGGCCGAGATCATCAACGAGGATCCGGCCGTGCGCGCCGAGATGCGCCAGCTTTTCGAGACCAAGGGCGTCATGCGCGCGGCGGTCATCCCCGGCAAGGAAGAAGCCGGCCAGAAATACCGCGACTATTTCGATTGGTCCGAGCCCCTGGCCAGCGCGCCGGGCCACCGGGTGCTGGCCGTGCGCCGCGGCGAAAAAGAAGACATCCTCAGCCTGCGCGTCGCTCCGCCCGAAGATCTGGCCATCGCCGTGCTGGAGCGCCGCTACGTCACGGGCGGCCCCTGCGCCGAGCAGGTGCGCCTGGCCGCCCAGGATTGCTACAAGCGCCTGCTGGGCCCGGCCATGGAGACCGAGGCCCGGCTCAGCTCGAAAAAACGGGCCGATGACGAGGCCGTGCGCGTTTTCGCCGAAAACCTGCGCACCCTGCTGATGGCCCCGCCCCTGGGCCAGAAGGCCGTGCTGGCCATCGACCCCGGCTTCCGCACCGGCTGCAAGGTGGTCTGCCTGGATCGCCAGGGCAACCTGCTGCATCACGACGTGATTTTCATCCTCAGCGACAAGCAGCGCGAGGACGCCGTGGCCAAGGTGACGGCCTTGATCGAAAAATACGGCTCGGAGGCCGTGGCCATCGGCAACGGCACGGCCAGCCGCGAGACCGAAAGCCTGCTGCGCGGGGCCAAGCTGCCGGGCGATCCGCCGGTGGTGATGGTCAACGAATCGGGGGCCAGCGTCTATTCGGCCTCCAAGCTGGCCCGCCAGGAGTTCCCCGAGCTGGACGTGACCGTGCGCGGGGCGGCCTCCATCGGTCGCCGCCTGATGGACCCCCTGGCCGAGTTGGTCAAGATCGACCCCAAGAGCATCGGCGTGGGCCAATATCAGCACGACGTGGACCAGAAGTCGCTCAAGCAGAGCCTGGAAGACGTCATGCTCAGTTGCGTCAACGCCGTGGGCGTCGAGCTCAACACCGCCAGCCCCCAGTTGCTGGGCTGCGTCTCGGGCCTGGGGCCGTCGTTGGCCCAGAACATCGTCGAGCACCGCGCGGCCAACGGCCCCTTCGCCAGCCGCCAAGACCTGCTGGCCGTGCCGCGCCTGGGGCCCAAGGCCTTTGAGCAGGCGGCCGGCTTCCTGCGCATCCGCGGCGGGCAAAACCCCTTGGACGCCAGCGCCGTCCACCCCGAGGCCTATCCGGTGGTGGAGGCCATGGCCCGCGACCTGGAATGTAGCGTGGAAGACTTGATCAAGCAGGCCGAGCTGCGCCGCAAGATCGAGTTGGGCCGCTACGTCGACGACCGGGTGGGCCTGCCCACCCTGCAAGACATCATCGCCGAGTTGGAAAAGCCCGGCCGTGACCCGCGCCAGGGCTTCGAGATGTTCTCGTTTGCCGAGGGCGTCGAAAAACTCGAAGACCTCAAGCCGGGCATGAGCCTGCCGGGCATCGTCACCAACGTGACCAACTTCGGGGCCTTTGTCGACGTGGGCGTGCACCAGGACGGCTTGGTGCACATCAGCGAGCTGACCGACGGCTTTGTCGCCGACCCGCGCCAGGTGGTCAAGGTCCAGCAACAGGTGCGCGTGCGCGTGCTGGAGGTGGATCTGGAGCGCGGGCGCATCTCGCTTTCGATGCGTAGCGCCCCCGCCCCCGCGGCGCGGCCCAAGGCCCCGGCGGCCGAAAACGCCGAGCGCCGCCCCCGCGACGAGCGCCGCAATCAGGCCAAGGGCGGCAAACGCCAGCAAAAAGAGCGGCGCGATCAAAAACCGGCCGCCCCCGAAAAGCCCAAGGACCAGCCGTTCAACAACCCCTTCGCCGCCGCCCTGGGCTCGCTCAAGCTCGACTGAGAGCCCACGCGCCCGGCCGGACGCCCTGGCCCCGTGGCAAGGCGTCTGGTCGGGCGAAAAATGTTGCCCTTTTCGCTGTTGCTTTTTGTTAAGATGGCGCTGTCCGAAAATATGCCGCCTTGCGTCTTTGTGCTTGGCTGATCGGCCAATCAGCGCCGTTCGGCCCAGGCGCGCGCGGCTGTCATATCGCCGGCAATGTCAACACGGCGCATCAGAATCACGCACTGGGAGGTTTTGAAAATGGCGGTCAAACCGTGGCATCAATCCAGCAGATGGCCCGAAGGCGTCCCCTTTGACATCGACGGCTACAACAAACCAGTTTTCGCCATGTTGGACGACGCGGCGCGCAACTATCCCAACGCCACCTACACCATCTTCCAGGGCGGCATGCGCACCTTCGCCCAGGTCAAGGACACCGCCGACCGTTTGGCCAACTTCCTGGCCTCGCGGGGCATCAAGCACGAAGACCGCGTGGCCATCTTTTTGCCCAACATCCCTCAATACCCCGAGGTGTTTTTCGGCTCATCCAAGGCCGGCGCGGCCTGCGTGACCTGCAACCCCCTCTACACCATCGAGGAGCTCAATTATCAGCTCAAGGACTCCGGGGCCAAGGCCGTCTTTTGCATGGACCACCCCCAGTTCTACAAAACCACCTGCGAGGCCATCAAGGGCACCGACGTCCAGACGGTGGTCATCTGCAACATCAAGTCATATCTGCCCAAGATCAAAGGCTTTTTAGGTGGTCTGCTGGGCAAGCTGCCCAAGGCCGAAAGCCATGACCCCAGCCATTTCATGTACGACGACATCATCGCCTCCAGCCGGCCCGAGCCGCCCAAGGTCAACTTCGACGCCGAAAAAGACCTGGCCGTGATCCTCTACACCGGCGGCACCACCGGCGTGCCCAAGGGCGCCGAGCTCAAGCACACCAACTTTTATTCCAACGTGGTGGCCCTCAACAAGTGGATCCGCGTGCCCAACCGGCCCGGCGAGCGGCCCGGCCCCATGGAGAGCGGCGGCGCGCACACCTTCCTGGGCGTGCTGCCCTGGTACCACAGCTTCGGCCTGACCGTGTGCATGCTGGGCTCGTGCTACTCGGCCAACCGCCTGGTCTGCATCCCCGACCCCAAGGCCGGCAATCCGCCCTTCACCGAGGTGCTCAAGGCCATCCAGGATTACAAAGTGACCATGACCGTGGCCGTGCCCACCATCTACACGGCCTTTGTCAACCACGCCCTGATCAAGAAGTTCGACCTGTCGTCCATGGCCGCCTGCTCCTCGGGCGCGGCGCCCCTGCCGCCCGAGGTCTTGAAGCGCTTCGAGGAGATCACCGGCGGCGTGATCTTCGAAGGCTACGGCCTGACCGAGACCACCCCCGTGCTGACCACCAACCCCACCTTCGCCGACAAGCGCAAGATCGGCTCGGTGGGCATGCCCCTGCCCGGCACCGACATCAAGATCGTCGACCTGGACACCGGCCTGGTCGAGCTGCCCCACGGCGAGGACGGCGAAATCGCCGCCGCCGGCCCGCAGATCATGCGCGGCTACTGGCAGCGCCCCGACGCCAACGCCGAGGTCTTCCGCGAGATCGAAGGCAAGCGCTTCTTCCTCACTGGCGACATCGGCCACATCGACGAGGACGGCTTCGTGGTCATCACCGACCGCAAGAAAGACCTGATCCTGGTCGGCGGCTTCAACGCCTATCCCAAGGAGATCGAGGAAGTGCTCTACACCCATCCCAAGGTGGCCCAGGCCGCCGTGGTGGGCGTGCCCGACCCCTCCAGCGGCGAGGCGGTCAAGGCCTTTATCCAGCTCAAGCCCGGCGTCACCGCCACCGAAAAGGAGATCCTCGACTTCTGCAAGGATCACCTGGCCGGCTACAAACGCCCCCGCGAGATCGAGTTCCGCGACGAGCTGCCCACCTCGGTGGTCGGCAAGATCCTGCGCCGCGTGCTGCGCAGCGAGGAACTGGAAAAGCGCAAGAAATAACGCCGCCCACCCGGCGCGTTGCGGGGCTCCCCTGGGCGGGGGCCCCGCTTTTTTTGCTGATGCGCCAAATTTCCCACATTTTTTGGGCCCTATTGCCAGCACGCCGTTCATGGGGTAGACAAATCATAATTAGGCTTGGCGGCCCGCCGGGCCCCATCAGCTTGCCAACATCAGCGAAAGAGGCGCCCATGAAACTAGTAATCATCGGAGGAGTGGCTGGCGGCGCGACGGCGGCGGCCAGGGCCCGCAGGCTCGACGAAAAAGCCCAGATCGTCATTTTCGAGCGCGGCGAATACGTTTCCTTCGCCAACTGCGGCCTGCCCTACTATGTCGGCCAGGTCATCAAGGAGCGGGCCGAGCTGCTGGTCAGCACGCCCGAGACTTTCAAGGGCAAGTACAACATCGACGTGCGGGTGCAAACGGATGTGCTGGCCATCGACCGCCAGGCCAAGCGCGTGCGCGTGCGCGACCTGCAAACCGGCCAGAGCTTCGACGAGCCCTACGACAAGCTGATCCTCTCGCCGGGGGCCGAGCCCCTGCGGCCGCCGCTGCCCGGCGTGGACCTGCCCGGCGTGTTCAGCCTGCGCAGCATCCCCGACTCCGACCGCATCAAGGCCGTGGTCGACGCCGGCCAGGCCAAAACGGCGGTGGTCATCGGCGGCGGCTTCATCGGCCTGGAGATGGCCGACAACCTGGTCGAGCGCGGCCTGAAAGTGACCCTGGTCGAGGCCCTGGACCAGCTCATGCCGCCGCTGGACCGCGAAATGGCCGCCCTGGCCCACCAGAACGCCCGGGCCAAAGGCGTGGACCTGCGCCTTTCGACCAAGATCACCGGCTTTGCCCAGGCCCAGGGCGGCGGGCTGACCGTGGACACCGAAGGCGGCGGCCAGATCACCTGCGACATGGCCATCCTCTCGGTGGGCGTGCGTCCCGAGAACGCCCTGGCCAAGGCCGCCGGCCTGGAGCTGGGCCCGCGGGGGCATATTTTGGTCAACAACGCCCTGCAAACCAACGACCCCGACATCTACGCCGTGGGCGACGCCGTCCAGATCTGGGATTACGTCACGGGCCTGCCCGTGGCCATCGCCCTGGCCGGCCCGGCCAACCGCCAGGGCCGCATCGCCGCCGACAACGCCATGGGCCGGCTGAGCGTTTACCGCGGCTCGCTGGGCACGGCCGTGGTCAAGCTCTTTGGCCAGACCATCGCCAGCACGGGCCCATCGCAGAAATTCCTGGCCCAAAACAACGTGGCCCATCTGGTCAGCTACAGCCACTCGGCCAACCACGCCACCTATTATCCCGGCGCGGAGACCATGTTGGTCAAGCTGATCTTCGCGCCCAGCAGCGGCCGGGTGTTGGGCGGGCAGATCGTCGGCGGCGAGGGCGTGGACAAGCGCATCGACGTGTTGGCCACGGCCATCCGCGCGGGCATGAGCGTCTTTGATCTGGAAGAGCTGGACCTGGCCTACGCCCCGCCTTTCGGCTCGGCCCGCGATCCGATCAACGTGGCCGGCATGGTGGCGGCCAACATCATGCGCGGCGACGTCAAGGCCGTGCTGCCGCCGGCGGTGGCGGCCATGGACCCTGAGCGCGACGTGCTGATCGACCTGCGCTTCAAGGAAGAGCTGGACGAAGCCGCCACGATCCCCGGCTCGCTGCACATCCCCTTGCCCATGCTGCGGGCGGCCCTGCCGGGGCTGGACAAGTCCAAGCGCTATATTCTCTATTGCGCCATCGGTCTGCGGGGTTATCTGGGCTATCGGATCATGAGCCAAAGCGGCTTCGAGGCCGTCAACCTCGGCGGCGGCTATGGTCTTTACACGCCCTGGATGAGCTAGCGGCCCGGCGCCGGCGGGCGGATGGTCAGCCGACCTCCGCCTGGCCGGCGGCTTGACGATAGGTTTGCAGCAGGCGCTCCATGAGGGCCTGGGGGTCGAAGCGGCTTCGGCTGACGGCCATGCCGTGGCGGCCCATGGCCTGGCGGGCGGCCTCGTCTTGGTCGAGGGCGTTGGCGGCGTCGGCCAGGGCCTGGGCGTCGCCGGGCGGCAGCAAGCGTCCGGCCAGGCCGTCATCCAGCCAATCGGCCACGCCGCCCACCCGCGCCGCCAGCACCGGCACGCCCAGATGCAGGGCCTCCAGGCCCACGATGCCAAAGGGCTCGGCCCACAGGCTGGGCAGCCACAGGCCGCGCGCCCCGGCCAGCAGGCGGCTCATGCCCGGCCGATCGGCCCAGCCGGCGAAGATAATCCGCCCCTTCGAGCGCGCCGCGCCAGCAGCGACCTCCGCTTCCAGCGGCCCCGTGCCGGCCACGACCAGCGGCCACGGCCCGGATAGCATCTCGGCCGCGGCCAAGGCCACCCGCACGCCCTTGCGGCCCACCAGCCGGCAGGCCAGCAGATGATGGGCCGCTGGCGTGGTTTCGGCGGGCGGCGCCACGCCCTGGACAAACGGCGGCAAGACCGTGGCCAGGCCCTGGGGCAGGCCGGCCCGCTCCAACTCGGCGGCCATGTAGCCCGATAGCACCAACACCCGGCCCATGGCCGCCAACGCCGCCAGGCGGCGCTGGGTCAGCTCCAGCAAGCGCTGGCCATATTCCCGGTCATCGAAGCAGGCCAGGCAGTTTGGCCCCATGACTTGCCCGCAGGGGCGGCCGTGGGCGTCCATCTTGCCGCGCCCTGGGCAAAAATGACGGTGATCCTGCACTGTTATCACGCTGGGGGCCAGTTGGGCTGCGCGGGCCAGCAGGGCCGGATCGACCACGTTGTGGATATGGATCAGCTCTGGCCGAAAATCCCGGGCCAGGCGCTCCAGCCGCGCCACGGCCGCGCCTTGGCCCCGTGGCGACAGCCCGCCCCGGTCCAGGCCCTTGAGCCGAACAATCGGCCCGATCATGGCCCGCTCGGCCGGCGGCAGGCTGCCATCGTCGCGGCCCACGGCCAAAAGCGTGCGCGCCCGGCCTTGCAGGCGCTCCAGCACGGCGATCATGTGGCGGTCGGCCCCGCCCCAGGCCGAGAGCCGATCGGCCAGATGCAGCACCCGCAACATGGCCGCTTCAGCCGAAAAGCACTTGGCTCAGCCAGTCCTGGCCCAACTCCAGCAGCGATTCATCGGCGCGCAAGGCCTTTTTGACGCGGGCCTTTTCCAGGCCGGCCCGTTTGGCAAAAGCCGGGTCGCGGACCTGCTGGCGAAAGACGTCCAGGTTGTAGAGGGCGGCCAGGTAGGCGTGGGTCTGGGCCGGGGTCAGGGCCAGACGGGCCGGTCGGCGGGGATGCATCAGCAGGCCCAGCAAACGGTTGTTGGCCGCCAGATAGGGCCCCATGCCCTGATCGGCCAGCCACTGGCCCTGATCGAGGGCGCGGGGTTGCCCCAGGCCCAGGCAGGCCGGGGCGTCTTGGACGATGAACACCTGGCGGGGCTGGCCGCCGCCGATGGCCGGGGCCACGGCCCGGGCCAGGGGATAGATGCGACAGCACAGCGGCCGGTGGGCGTAGACCTGGCAGCCACCGCCAGGGCCGGAAAACGGGCAGCGGCCGTCGGCGTTCAGGCGCAGGCGCAGGGCCGGCCAGCCCGAGCGCGGGTCGGTCTCCAGTTCGACCAACTCGGCCAGAATGTCTTGGGAGGGCCGGGCCAGGGCGCGGCGCAGGCGCAGCAGGTCGTAGGGCCACAGGGGCAGGCGCTTGTCGGCGCAGCACGAGCCAAAGCAGGCCAGATCGGGACCGCAACGAAACGCGAAGCCCTGGCCCGGCGCCAGCGGTCGGCCGCCGATCTCCTCCAGGGTCTCGATCATGACGCCGGGCCGCGCCAGCGGGGGGTCATGTCGTGCTCCAGGCCCAGCACGTCGAGCACGCGGCCCACGGTCTGGGCCACGATGTCGGCGGCCGTGCGCGGGGCGTGATAAAAGGCCGGCACCGGCGGCATGATCACCGCTCCCAGGCGGGCGCAGCGCAGCATCAGCTCCAGGTGGCCGGCGTGCAAGGGCGTTTCGCGCACCAAAAGCACCAGCGGCCGCCGCTCCTTGAGCTGGACGTCGGCGGCGCGGGTGAGCAGGTTGTCGGCCTGGCTATGGGCGATGGCCGACAGGCTGCGCATGCTGCACGGGGCCACGACCATGCCCGCCAGGCGGTGCGAACCGCTGGCCGGCGGGGCGGCCACGTCGTCGACGTCATAGGCCTGGTCGGCCATTTTGGCCACATCGGCGGCGTCGTATTTGGTCTCCAACTCGATGGTGCGGCGGGCGGCGTGGCTGATCACCACCGCCGTGGGCGCGCCGTGAGCGCGCAGGGCGCGCAGCAGCTCTATGCCATAGACCGCGCCGCTGGCCCCGGCAATGCCCACCAACACTGGTTTTTGCCCGAAGTTTTCCATGGCTCCTGTCATACCCCAACCAAGCGGCGATGTAAATCACCGCCGGACGCCGAACAAAAAAACAGCGGCCCGCCACTGGCGAGCCGCCTGGAGAACGCCCAAGGGGACGCGGCTATTTGATGGCCGGCGGGGCGACCCACTGGGTGATCATCACCGCGGCGGCCACGGTGGTCAGCCACTTGCCGTCCTTGGGGCCCACGCCGGTCTGGGTGATGTTGGAGGTCTTGATGATCTTGCCCGACATCAGGAAGGCCTGCTTTTTCTCGTCCCAGCTCTGGTCGACGTTGAAGTCGATGCCCAGGGTGCTGGCCAGCATCTCGGCGGCCAAGTCCTCGGCGTAATCGCCCGACTGGGTGGCGTTTTCGCCAAAGCCCTTGTGCTCGGAGAGATAGCCGTGCACCGAGTGATCGGCGGGCATGGCCAGGCCGATGGACGAGGAGATCAGGCGGTGGGGCTCGTTGGTCTGGTTGCGGGCCAGCACGCAAAACAGAATCTGGCCGGGCACCAGGAGCTTTTCGCCCTTGGGCCGCGAGACGAGCTGGGCATGGGGCGGATAAATACTGGAAACCTCGACGATATTCTGGGCGGCGATGCCGGCGTCGCGCAGAGCGGCCTCGAAGCTGGCCAGCTTCTCTTTGTGCTCGCCCTTGCCTTTGGTCAAATATATATATTTAGGTACTAACATGGCCCGGTTTTATCCGCCTTTGGCCGTTTGGTCAAGGCTAGTTTGGGCCAAAATGGCCGCCACGACGATTTTTTCCACAATTACGTCAAGGCCCCGCCCGGCGCGCGCAAGCCGAGCGGGGCCTTGGGGGTTGCGGGCCGCCAATGATCAATCGGCGCTGTTGTCCTCGGCCCGGTTGAGTTGCGCCGCGGCCATCAGGCGCAGTTTGATGGCCGTGGGCAGGCGCAGCTTGTTTTCGCGGGTGCAGGGGGCGGGCGCGTCGCCCAGCGAGCTGGTGACGCCCTGCCAATCCTGGATGATGTAGTCCAGGGCGTCGTCGGCCACGGCCTGCTTGTCGGCCCCGCCACGGTGGCGGCGTTCCAGGGCCATGGCCGTGGCCGAATCCAGGCGGCGCACGACAAAGGCCGCGCCCTCCAGGTTAATGGTGAAGCGCTCCTCGGGGTCGATGATCTGAATGCCTTTGCTCATGATTGACTCCTGGGTATGCGTATGTCCATGGCCGCCGCGGCCAGCCTTGCCCGCGCGCCGGCGGGCAACAGGTCCACGAGCCCCGGCGCGCAAGCCGCCGGCCGGCCGGCCGCGTCGACCACGCCGCGCCAATCCAACAGGGCGTGGCGGCAGATGGCCGTTTCCAAGGCCGCCGGCGGGATGACCTGGCGGGGCCGGCCGTCCTGGTCCCGGACGATCAAGGCCTGCTGACGCTCGATGGCGGCCAGGGCGGCCAGGCTCAGGCGGCGATAAAAAAACGTGGCCCCGTCGATGGCCAGGGGCCAACGCTCGTCGGGGCTGACCAGGGCGATATGTCGGTCGTCGGCGCTCATGGGCCAATGGTGGCGCGCGCGCCGGCCGGCGGCCAGGGAAGGGCCTCGGCAAAGCATGACCCCGCCGCGCGGCTGTGCTACAATCGGCCATCAAGAACTCAAAGCGGGATGGGGCCGATGAAAATCCTTCTGACCGGCGGCGCGGGCTTTATCGGCAGCCACGTGGCCGAGGCGTTTTTGGGCCAGGGCCACGCGGTGACGATCGTCGACGACCTCAGCTCGGGCCGGCCGGAAAACGCGCCCGCCGGGGCCGAGCTGGCGGTGATGGACATCGCTTCGCCCCAGGCGGCCGAACTGATGGCCAGCGGCGGTTTTGACGTGCTGTGTCACCACGCCGCCCAGATCTCGGTGCCTTTTTCGGTGGAGGATCCCCAGGCCGACGCCAGGGTCAACATCCTGGGCCTGCTCAATCTGTTGGAGGCCGGCCGACGCGGCGGCCTGCGGCGGGTGATCTTCATCAGCTCGGGCGGGGCGGTCTACGGCGAAATTCCCGACGCGCCGGCCGACGAACAACGCCCGGCCTTGCCGCTGTCGCCCTACGCCGTCAGCAAGCTCTGCGGCGAGACCTACCTGGCCTACTACGCCGCCAACTTCGGCCTGGAGGCGCTGACCCTGCGCTACGCCAACGTCTATGGCCCGCGCCAGACGCCCCACGGCGAGGCCGGCGTGGTGGCCATATTCATGAACGCCATCGCCGCCGGCCGGCCGCCGGCCATCTATCGCCACCCCGAGACGCCCCGGGGCATGGAGCGCGACTACGTCTACGTGGCCGACTGCGCCCAGGCCAACGTCCTGGCCCTGAGCGCCCCGCCCGGCGTCTACAACATCGCCACCGGCCTGGCCACCACCACCCTCGACCTGTGGCTGGCCGTGCGCCGGGCCGCCCAAAGCGATCTGGGCCACTCCTTCGGCCCGGCCCGCGCCGGCGACCTGCGGCGCAGCGTCCTCGACGCCGCCAAGGCCGCCTCCATCCTGGGCTGGCGGCCCGAGCGCGACTTGGCCGCCGGCCTGGCCGAAACCTGGGCCTGGCGACGGGCCCTGGAGGCCGGGGCATGAACCATCCGGCGTTGTTCGATGCCTTCCCGGCCCTGGCCCAGCGCCTGGCCCGCGCGCCGCTGCTGGAAGGCCCCACGCCCCTGCAACCGCTGGCCCAGGCCAGCCAGAGCCTGGGCGTGGAGGTCTGGGTCAAGCGCGACGACCTCAGTTCGACCGTTTATGGCGGCAACAAGCCGCGCAAGCTGGAGTTCATTCTGGGCCGGGCCCTGGCCGAGGGCCGGCGCGAGCTGGTGACGATGGGGGCCATGGGCACCAACCACGGCCTGGCCACGACGATCCACGGCCAGCGCCTGGGCCTGACGACGTCGCTGGAGCTTTTTCCCCAGCCGCTGACATCGGTGGTGCTACGCAACATCAAGCTGTTCCAACATTTCGGGGCCCGGATCAACCTCAGCCCGACCATGGAGCGGGCGTTTTTGCGTTTTCGCTATTGGCAACGCCTGCGCCGGCCGGGGGCCTGCTTCATCCCGGCGGGCGGCTCCAGCCCCCTGGGCGCGGTGGGCTACGTCAGCGCCGGGTTGGAGCTGGCCGGCCAACTCGCCGCCGGCCAGGGGCCCCGGCCCCAGGCCGTGTTCGTGGCCGCCGGCACCCTGGGCAGCCAGGCCGGCCTGCGCCTGGGCCTGCTGCTGGCGGGGCAGGACATTCCGGTGATCGGCGTGGCGGTGGTGCCCCTGGCGGCGGCCAACGCCAAGGCAGCGTTGAACCTGGCTCGGCGAACTCTGGCCCTGCTGCGCGCGGCCGACCCCTCCGTGCCCGAACTGACGCTGGCGGCCGAGGATTTCGTCATCGACCCCGGCCAGCTTGGCCCCGGCTACGGCCAGCCCACGCCGGCGGCGCTGGCGGCCATGGACCTTTTGTCCCGCCAGGAGGGCCTGAGCCTGGAGCCCACCTACACGGCCAAGGCCTTCGCCGGCCTGTGCGCCTGGGCCCAGGAGCGGCCCGGCCAGGGTCCGCTGCTATTTTGGCACACCTACAACTCGGCCCGGCTGGACCATCTGGCCGACCAGGTCGATCCGGCCGGCCTGCCCGAAGCCCTGCGCAAGTACTTCCTGGCCCAATAGCGCCGCCCCCCGGCTTGCTTCCGGCCGCCGGCCGTGGCACCCTGTAATTATCGCTGACAATCAGCCCCGCGCGCCGGCGCGGGTGGCCCGTGTTTTTAGCGGGCGGAGGATTGCATGGAACAGGCGCTTACGGAAATCAAAACCTGGCTGGCCCTCTATGGCCTGAACCTCTTGGGCGCGGCGGTCATCTTGGCCCTGGGCCTGGCGGCGGCGGGTTATCTGAGCCGGCTGGTCAGGGCGCTGATGCAAAAAGCCAAGCTGGATCAATCACTGGTGGGTTTCGTGGCCAGCCTGACCCGCGTGGCCCTGATCGCCGTGGTGATCATCGCCGCCCTGAGCCAGGCCGGCTTCCAGACGGCCTCGTTGATCGCGGTGCTGGGCGGCGCGGTCTTCGCCGTGGGCCTGGCCTTGCAGGGCAACCTGTCCAGCCTGGCCTCGGGGGTGCTGATATTGGTCTTCCGGCCGTTCAGGGTGGGCGAGGTGATCGAGTGCGGGGCGGTGATCGGCGCGGTGGAGCGCATCGACATCTTGCACACCACCATCAAGTGCGCCGACGGCCGCACGGTGGTCATGCCCAACATCAAGCTGACCTCCGAGGCGGTGATCAACTACTCGTCGCGGCCGATCATGCGCGCCGACGTGACCGTGGGCGTCGGCTACGGCGACGACATCGCCCGGGCCAAGGCCATCGTCGGCGAGGTGGTGGCCGGCTACGACAAGGCCCTGGCCGAGCCGGCGCCGCAGATCCTGGTCAGCGAGCTGGCCGACAGCAGCGTCAACCTGGCCGTGCGGGTCCATGTGGGCAAGGATGATTATTGGCAGGCCAAGGCCGACCTGCTGGAGCTGATCAAGCTGCGTTTCGACCGCGAGGGCGTGACCATCCCCTACCCGCAGCGCGAGGTGCATCTGCGCGGCGGCCAGGCCTCGGCGGCGGTGAATTAACCCTCCGCCGAGGCCGCCCTGGCCCTTTCCGGGGCGGGGCACAGGCGCAGGTGCACCCGCGAGGCCTTGGGCGCGGGCCGATCGTCGGCCGGCAACGGCCGGGGCTGGGCCGCGAAATCCTGGGTGCGGCCCAGGACGCTCAGCAGGCCGTCCTGGTCCAGGCGGCCCAGGTCGCCGGTGGGCAGCCAGCCGTCGCGCAGGATCTGATCGTCGGGCCGGCCGCCGGTCTGGTAGCCGCTCATCAGGCCGGGGCCGCGCAGGCATATTTCACCGGCCTGGCCCGGCGCGACGGCCTGGCCGTCGGGGCCGGCGATGATCATTTCCACGTCCATCAGCGGGGCCAAGGCTCCGCTGCGCCGCTGGCCGCCGGGCGGGGTGGCCGCGACCATGGCCCCGGCCTCGGCCAGGCCATAGCTTTCCATCAGCGCCGCGCCGGTCAGTTCCCCCACGCGCTCGGCAAAGTCGGCGGCCGGGGCCGGCCCGTCGCAGATCACGGCGGCCAGGTGGCCCTTGGGCAGCTTGCGCGCCTCGGGCAGGTCGGCCAGGGCGGCCAGTTGGCCGGGCTCGGCGGCCACGAAGCGGGGCTTGCGCCGGGCGATGGCCGAAAGGGCGGCGCGGGGGCCCTCGTGGGAGGGCAGGATCAGGCAGCCGCCCTTGACCAGCGCCGCGCCCAGGCCCAGGCACAGGCCCAGCCCACGGATCAACGGGCCCAGCACCAGCACGCCGTCGCCGGGGTTCAGGCGCAGCCAAGCCGCGGCCTGACAGAGGTTGGCGGCCAGGGCGCGGTGGGACAAGACCACGGCCCGCGGTTGGCCGCCGGCGCCCCTGGTGTGGACGATGACCGCCGGGGCCTCCAGGCTCAGCACCGGCCGTTGGGGCGGCTGGGCGTTTTCCTTGAGCAGGCGGCCAAAGCGCTCCACGCCGGCCTCGCGCACGACCCGGCAATCGGGGGCTGACGGCCGCAGCCGCCGCCTGAAGGCCTGGGCCAGGCGCACCGAGGGGCCGAGCCCGTCGAGTTGGCCGGCGCAGACGATCAAATCCAGGCCCAGCTTGTTGCGCAGGCCCGAGAGCGATTCGGGCAGGCAGTTCTGCACGATCAGACCCATGGCCCCGCATTGCCGCGCCCTGGCGATCAACTCGTCGGCGTCGTCGATCAACGGCGCAAGCACCGGGACCGCGCCCATGCGCAGCAAGGCGAAAAAGGCCACCGCCATCTGGGGGCTGTTGGGCGTCATGATGATCACCCGCGAGCCCTTGTGCGCGCCGCGACGCGCCAGGGCCCCGGCCAGGCGTTCGATCTGGTCCATGAGCTGGGCGTAGGTGATTTTCGCGCCCATGAAGGAGATGGCCGGCTTGTCGGGTTGCTGGTTGGCGGCCCCGCGCAGCAGGGCGAAGACGTCTTGGCGCGGATAGCCGAGGTTATGCGGGACCAGGCTTCCGTAATGAGTCAGCCAGGGGGGGGTGGCCATGGCAATCTCCCCGGTCTGGGCGCGACGCCCGTTGGTCGGCCGAGGCCGTTCAGGTTGCAGTGCTTGTTCCTATAAGGATACAGCCAAAGGCAACATATTGTCAACACTACAAAAAACGAAACAGCACCTGTGCCGGAAACAGCACGGAGCGCCACCGTGGCCGCCGCCCCGATTCACCATTGAGACCAAACCCTTCGCCACGAAAAATCACAGATGTGGCATGCCGCGCCCCCGCGTCGCCACGGCAACCCCGCTCCCCTAATTATTGCCCGATATCCCATGGGTCATTTATACTAAATTCATCGTCGCCAACACTCGGCTCTCATTTTTTACTTGACGTCGTGCATTTTTATTGTATTCTGGTACCAGAATACTGATTAACTCAACCCAACGGAGGTTTCCATGGACCAGATGTTCTGTTATCAATGCGAACAAACCGCCAAAGGCTCCGGCTGCACCGTGGGCGGCGTCTGCGGCAAGAATCCTCAAGTGGCCGCCCTGCAGGACATGCTCACCTACGCCGTCATCGGCCTGGGCCAGGTGGCCCACGCAGCCCGGCAAAAGGGCGTGATCGATCCCGAGGTCGACCGCTTTGTCTGCGCCGGGCTGTTCGCCACCCTGACCAACGTCGATTTCGACCCCGACCGTTTCGTGGTCTGGATCGGCCAGGCCGTGGCCCTGCGCAAGGCCCTGGCCCAGAAGGCCGGCGTGGGCCCGCTGCCCGGCCCGGCCTCCTTCGAGCCCGCCGCCGACGTGGCCGGCCTGGAGGCCCAGTCCAAGATTTGGGGTTTCGCGCCGTTGGAGGGCCAGGATCCAGACGCGCGCAGCCTGATCCACCTGACCATTTTCGGCCTGCGCGGCGTGGCCGCCTACGCCGATCACGCGGCGATCCTGGGCCAGGAAGATCCCGAGCTCTACGCCCAGATCCACGCCGCCCTGGCCGCCACCCAGGATACGACCCTGGGCGCGGCCGAGTTGACCGCCCTGGCCCTGAAGGTGGGTGAAATCAACCTGCGGGCCATGGAGCTGCTCGACGCCGGCAACACCGGCCGGTTCGGGCATCCCGTGCCCACCAGCGTGCCCCTGGGCCACAAGGCCGGTAAGGCCATCTTGGTCTCGGGCCACGACCTGGAAGACCTGGCCCAACTGCTGGAGCAGAGCGCCGGCAAGGGCATTTTCGTCTACACCCACGGCGAGATGCTGCCCACCCACGGCTATCCCGAGCTGAAGAAGCACCCCCACTTTTATGGCCATTACGGCACGGCCTGGCAGAACCAGGGCAAGGAGTTCCCCGAGTTCCCCGGGGCCATCCTGATGACCACCAACTGCATCCAGCGGCCCAAGGGCGACACCGGCGAGAAGATCTTCACCACCGGCCTGGTGGGTTGGCCCGGCGTGCCCCACATCGCCGAGGGACCGGGCGGCAAGAAGGACTTCGGCCCGGTGATCGAAAAGGCCCTGGCCCTGCCCGGTTTCGCCGCCGACGAGGACAAGGGTTCGGTGATGGTGGGCTTTGCCCGCAACGCCGTGCTGGGCGTGGCCGACAAGATCATCGAGGCGGTCAAGTCCGGGGCGATCAAGCATTTCTTCCTGGTGGCCGGCTGCGACGGGGCCAAGCCCGGCCGCAACTACTACACCGAGTTCGTCGAGAAGACTCCGGCCGACACGGTGGTGCTGACGCTGGCCTGCGGCAAGTTCCGCTTCTTCGATAAGAACCTGGGCGACATCGGCGGCATCCCGCGCCTGCTGGACGTGGGCCAATGCAACGACGCCTATTCGGCCATCCAGATCGCCGTGGCCTTGGCCGGGGCCTTCAACTGCGGGGTTAACGACCTGCCGCTGTCGATGGTCCTGAGCTGGTACGAACAGAAGGCCTGCGCCATTTTGTTGACCCTCTTGCACCTGGGCATCAAGGGCATCCGCCTGGGGCCCTCGCTGCCGGCCTTCATCAGCCCCAACGTGCTCAAGGTGCTGGTGGACAACTTTGACATCAAGCCCATCTCCGCCAGCGCCGACGAGGACTTGAAGGCCATCCTGGGCTGATCGCGCCCACGCCCGCGGAAAAACCCACCCCGCCCCGGAGCCGGCCCAGGCTCCGGGGCCTCTGCTTGCGCGGAGGCCAGCGCTCGTGCATAATTGAGGCCGGTTCATGTCACCGTCACCATCGGCCGGAGCCTTGCCCCGTGGAAGAAAAATCCCTGCAACAACGCCTGGACCACGCCCGCCACACCGTCGGCGGCGATCCCTGGGCCAAATTCATCGACATCCGCATCGATGAAGTCGAGGAGCGCTACGCCAAGGTCAGCATCCTGCCCGAGGCTCGGCACTTGAACGCCCTGGGCATGGTCCACGGCGCGGTATTCTACGCCCTGGCCGACCAGGCCTACGCCGTGGCCTCCAACACCGCGCCCAGCCCGGCCGTGCTCATCGAGGCCAACCTGAACATCCTCAACGCCGGCAAGCCCGGCGTGCGGCTGTGCGCCGAGGCCAGGGCCAGGGACGTCAAACGCAAGCTGACCACCTGGGACGTGGAGATCAAAGACCCCGACGGCAAGCTGATGGCCGTGTCCAGAGGGATCACCTACTCGCTGTGAGCGCCGGCCCGCGACCGGCCGACTGGGCCCTGCTTCTGGCGGCCATGGGCGGCTTGGCCGCGGGCTGGCTGTGGCCCAGGGCGGGGATCATCATCGCCCCATACCTGGCCTGGTGCATGGCCGGGGTGTTGTTCCTGGCCTTTTTGCGGCTGGATTTCGCGGCGCTCACGCGCGTGGACCGGGCCTCCCTGGGCGGCCTGGCCACCTGGACGACGCTCAAGCTGATCTTGCTGCCGCTGGCGGCCTGGGCCGTGACGGCGATTCTGGCCCCGCGCTGGGCCTTGGCGGCGTTGGTGCTCAGCGGCGTCAGCGCCGGGGTGACCTCGCCGTTTTTTGCCGGGCTGCTGGGGGCCGACATGGCCGGGGCCCTGCGCCTGGTGATGGCCAGCTCGCTTTTGGCCCCGCTGAGTCTGCCGGCGCTGGTGGAGCTTTTGGCCGGCCGCCACATGAGCGCCTCCTTGACCGACATGGCCGCCATGCTGGCGGCGGTGATCCTCTCGCCGCTGCTGCTGGCCAGGGTCTGTCGCCTCTTGTGGCCCCGGGCTGCCCTGGCCGTGGCCGCGCGCGGCCTACCGCTGAATCTGGCCATCATCTTTTGCGCCAACGCCGGGGTGATGGCCAAATACGGCCAATATCTGCGCGGCCGACCGCTGGAGCTGCTGGCCGCCCTGGGCTTGGCCTGTTTGCTGGCCCTGGCCTACGCCGGGATCGGCCTGGGCCTGGGCCGGCTGAGCAATGGGCGGCTGGACGGCCTGACCGGCGCGGCGGGCCTGGCTTTTTGCAACAATATCCTGGCGCTGGTCTTTGCCGAGCGCTTTTTCGGCCCCTTGGAAGCCCTGTTGTGCGCGGCCTACACCGCGCCCTACTTTTTGGTGCTGATCCCCTTGCGCCTGGCCGCCGGCCGGGCCGGCAGGAGCGAACGATGAGCTGGCGGTTTCTGCTTTTCATCTCGACGTTTTTCGCCATCTACGGCGGGGCCAACGCGCTGATCTTCCGCTGGCTGCGGCCGGTGCTGCCGGCGGCCGGCCCGTGGCGGTTGGGGCTGATGCTGTGGTTTGGCCTGATGGTGCTTTCGCCGGTGATCAGTCGCAACCTGGAGTCGTGGGGCTGGCTGCGGCCGGCGGCGGTCTTCGACGTGGTGGGCTATTATTGGATGGGCCTGGTTTTCGTGGGCATCTTCTTGCTGGGCCTGGCCAAGCTGGCCGGCTGGCTGTTGCCCATCGGCCCCAAGACGGCCGTGTGGCTGGGCCTTTTGGCCACGGCGGCGGCCTTTGCCTATGGCTATTACGAGGCGGCCAATCCGGGCCTGAGCTTTGTCACGGTCGAAGCCAAACTGCCGCCGGGCGTCAAACGCATCCGCATCGCCCAGATCGCCGATCAGCACCTGGGCTACACCATCAACTCCGACCGCCTGGCCAACGTCTGCCGCCTGGTGGCCAGCCAAAAGCCCGACATCGTCGTCAGCACCGGCGATCTGCTGGAAAACACCATGGCCGACCCCGCCGCCGTGCTGGAGCCCCTGCGCCGCCTGGACCCGCCCCTGGGCAAGTGGGCCGTGCTGGGCAATCACGAGTTTTACATGGATTTGAACGCGGCCTTGGAGTATCACCGCATGGCCGGCTTCGAGCTGCTGCGCGGCCAGGGCCGCGCGCTGCCCGGCGCGCTGAGCCTGGCCGGCGTCGACGACCGGCCCCAGTCCGACGGCCCGGCCGAACGGGCCATGCTCCAGGCCCTGCCCCAGGACATGCCGGTGGTGTTTCTGAAACATCGGCCCGACGTCACCGACGAAAGCCGGGGGCGCTTCGACCTGATGCTCTGCGGCCACACCCACGGTGGGCAGATGTTTCCTTTTGGGTTGATCGTGCGGCGGGTCTTCCCCATGCTGGAGGGCCTGCACCAACTGCCCGGCGGCGAAAAGGTCTTCGTCAGCCGGGGTTCGGGCCTGTGGGGCCCGCCGCTACGCATCCTGGCCCCGCCCGAGGTGGTGATCATCGACCTCGTGCCGGCCGGGGCCAAGTAGCGCCGCGCGCCAACTGGCCGGGCCACGCCAAGCGCCCCAGCCACGCGCCAGCGCGACGTTCCACGGCCCCCGACCGCGACCCCCTCGGCCCACGGGCCTAGCAGGCCTTCAGGGCCTCTTCCTTGGTGGCGAAGAGGGGAATGATCTTGGTGAAGCCGGCGATCTCAAAGACCTGCTTGACCTCGGGACGCGGCGCGAACAGGGCCAGCTTGCCCTTGCGCGCGGCCATCTCCTTGGCCCGCATCAGCAATATGCGCAGCCCCGCGCTGCTGATGTATTCCAGCTCGCTCATGTCGCACAGCAAGAGTTTGTCGTCCTCGGTCAACTGGCCCTGCATGGCTTGATCGACCATCGGGCTGGAGCTGGCGTCGAGCCGCCCGACCAACTTGCAGATAAGCGCGCCGCCTTCGCGGACAGACGTGACTTCCATCGCATAACTCCTTGGCACGAGGCGTCGAAGGCGATTTTTACAGCAAACGCCGGCAATGTCAAACACAACCAACGCCGGGGCGCCAACAGCCGCGCGGCTCGATCGATCGGCCATTTTATCCTTGGCCGCCGGCCCCGGCTCTGGCAATAATCTAAGGAATATGCGGCGGCCCACCCACGCCATCATTACGCAGCAACCGACCACCGACCGCTTCCGCCGGAGAAGACTTGATGCGCAGCCACAAAAACACCTACTGGCCCGATGACTACCAGTACAAGAAGTACAATGTCACCCAGGCCATCAGCCGCATCCGGCCTGGCCAGCGCGTGTTCATCGGCTCGGGCGCCGGAGAGCCCCAGGCCCTGGTGCGCGAGCTTTCCAAAAGCTCCAGCCATTTCACCGACGTGGAGATCGTGCGCCTGTTGGGCCTGGAAAGCTCGCCCCTGGCCCCCATCGCCATGCGCACCTCCGGCCACAGCCTCAACGTGCGCTATTTCTACCTGGGCTCGGCCAAGACCCAGACCCTGGCCGCCTCCAAGCGCTTTTTCACGCCGATCAACCTCTCGGCCGTGCCGCGCCTGTTCAAAACGCGCCAACTGCCCATCCACGTGGCCCTGATCCAGTGCTCCGAGCCAGACGACTTCGGCTGGATGAGCCTGGGCGTCAGCGTCGACGTGACCCTGGCCGCCGTCCAGGCCGCCGACATGGTCATCGCCCAGGTCAACCCCAAGATGCCCCGCGTCCTGGGCCACGGCTTCGTCCACGTCAACGACGTCGACATCATCGTCGAGCGCGAGGAAGAACTGATCTACCTCGAGCAATCGCCCAACTTCGAGTCGGCCAACCTCATCGCCAAACACGTGGCCAAGCTCATCGACGACGGTTCGACCCTGCAAATGAGCCTGGGCGCCACGCCCCAGGCCATCTGGCTGGGCGTCTCCAGCAAAAACGACCTGGGCGTGCACACCCAGTTTCTCACCGACGGCGTGATGAAGCTCTTTGCCCAGGGCGTGATCAACAACAAAAACAAAGGCTTCAACAACGACCGCATGGTCGCCAGCGCCGCCCTGGGCTCGCGCAACCTCTACGAGTTCATCAACGACAACCCGGCCGTGGAGTTCCACCCCTCCGACTACGTCAACGACCCGGCCATCATCGCCCGTCACAACAAGATGGTCTCGGTCAACGTGGCCATGGCCATGGACCTCACCGGCCAGGCCGCCGCCGACGCCCTGCCCTACAACCACTACTCCGGCGTCAACGGAACCATGGACTTCATCCGCGGCGCGCAAAATTCGCCCGGCGGCAAAAGCATCCTCATGCTGCCCAGCACCACCCTCGACGGCCAGGCCAGCCGCATCACGCCCTCCCTCGATGGCATCCCCGTCGTCGTGCCCAGGGCCGAGGTGCAATACGTGGTCACCGAATACGGCGTGGTCAACCTCTTCGGCAAGACCTTGCAGGAAAGGGCCATCGCCCTGATCAGCGTGGCCCACCCGGACTTCCGCGACGAACTATACGAAAAAGCCAAGGATATCGGCCTGCTGGCCCCGGAGCGCACCTTCGCCGACACCATCCGCAGCGTCTATCCCCTCAAGCTGGAGGAAAAACGCATCATCGGCGGCCAGGAGATCTTCTTCCGCCCGGCCCGGCCCACCGACGAACGCAGCATCCAAGAGCACTTCTACAACCTCGACCACCGCGACGTCGTGCGCCGCTTCATGGCCGAAAAAAGCTCCTTCCTGCGCGAGGATCTGGCCGGCATGTATCAGGTCGACTACATCCACGACATGACCATGGTCGCCTCCACCGGCGAACTGGGCTTCGAAAAGGTCATCGCCGTGGGCGGTTATTTCCTCAACCCAGCCACCAACGTGGCCGAAGTGGCCTACAGCGTCAGCAAGGAATGGCAAGGCAAGGGCATCAGCTCGGTCATCCAGGAAAAACTGGCCGTCGCCGCCCGCGAACACGGCATCGCCGGCTTCGAGGCCTTCACCTTCCCCCACAACAAGAGCATGATCGCCTTGTTTGAAAAGCTGCCCTTCAAGGTCACCAGCCGCCTGGCCGACGACACCTTGATCCTCGTCTGCCGCTTCGACGAGCCCAAACCGCAAAAAGAAGAGCAGACCCGCGCCTAAGGCGCTTGGCCCGCCAAAAAACAACGCCCCTCGCCATCACTGGCCGGGGCGTTGTTTTTGCCACAGGCGCTATTTCTCGACGTAGACCCCAGAGCCAATGAAATAATCCGTGCCCGGGACGGGCTCCACGTAGCCCCGCTTGAGGTGCGCGCCGCCCATGCCCGGCCGCGCCCAATAAAAATCGAAAAACCCGCCGCCCTTTTTGGCCACGGCCACCGCCTCGCGCACGGCGTATTTGCCCTTGGCGTCCTTCAAATCTCGCAGATTGACGCCCACCAGCTCTGGCTGGGCCGCGTGGGCGATGTTGCGGCAATT
Source organism: Desulfarculus baarsii DSM 2075 (assembly GCF_000143965.1). GTDB lineage: Bacteria > Desulfobacterota > Desulfarculia > Desulfarculales > Desulfarculaceae > Desulfarculus > Desulfarculus baarsii. The sequence goes on from NC_014365.1 coordinate 172,702, forward strand.
CATGTCGTAAACATAAAGATAGCCCGAGCCGTCATCATAAAAACGGATCGGCGCGATGAAGTTGCGGATCAAGGCCATCCGCGCCCGCTCGTCGGGCTGGCCCTCCAACAGGGCCGCCAACCCCAACGCCGCCGCGTGCACCACCGCCCTGACCTCGCGCTCGGCGCAGTCAAGCGCCGACGAAGCCGCCGCCGGGCCAGACCACGGGCCCAACACCACGCCAAAAACCATCAGCCCCGCGACCAGGCCCGCGCCGAACACGCCACCCCTCGCGCCACTTCTCGCCATCATTGGCCGCCCCTTCTCCCATCTTATGAACGACGGCGCGGTAAACGCCGCCAAAACCAATCAGTGCTCGACCACCTGCCAACGCCGCCGGGCCGCGCTATTTAACGGCGCGATATACGCCCGAGCCGATGAAATAATCCGTGCCCGCGATAGGCTCGGCATAGCCGACCTTGGGCGTGATCTCCTTGGTGTCGGGGCGCGGCCACCAGAAATGATAATACCCCCCACCCTTTTTGCCGGCCTCCACCGTCTGGCGCACCGGATGATTGCCCTTATCGTCGACAAGGTCGGCAAGCTGCTTGCCCACCATCTGCGGTTGGGCCGCGTGGGCGATGTTGACGCAGTTGGAGTCGTAAACAAACAAATAGCCGGAATTATCGGATAAAAAGCGGATCGGCGCGATGAATTTGCGCAGCAACGCCACCCGCGCCTCATCGTTGGGCTGATCCTTCAGCAACGGCGCCAAACCCTGGGCCAAGGCGTGCACCACCGCTTTGATCTCGCGCTCGTCGCAGCTGCGCCCGTCATCGGCCGCCCAAGCCGAACCCAGGCCCAACGCCAGGCACATCAGCGCCGCGCCACAGATCTTGCCCAACAAGCTACCTTTGCCCATTGCTCTCCGCTCCTCTCGCCGGACCCCGTGGCTCACTCCCGCCGGATTTCGGGATCCATGTGCACGATTACCTGATCCAAGCCTTCGATATCACGCAGCAAACAAAGCTCAACTGTCTTGGCGATGGCGTGGCCCTCGGCCACGGTCATCTCCGCCGGCACCACCACGTGCACCTGGGCCTGGTGCAGCCCGCCCGAGCTGCGCACGCGCAGATCGTGAAAGCCACGCACGCCAGGCACCGTGCGCACGCACTCCTCGATGCGGCTGGTGATCTCCGCCGGGGGCGCGGCGTCGGAAAGCTCGCGCAACGCCGCCCACAACACCCGCCAGCCCGCCGCCAGGATCATCAGCGCCACCACCAGCGTGGCCAGCGCGTCGGCCCAGTCCAGCCCAGGCCAGATCATCGCCACGCCCACCCCCGCCAGCACCGCCACCGAAGACAACGCGTCCGAACGATGATGCCAGGCGTTGGCCCGCACCGAGGCGCTGTGAATCCGCCGACCCACCGCCATCGTCACCTGAAAAAGCATTTCTTTGGCTAGGATCGAAACCGCGGCCACCGCCAAGGCCAAGCCAGTCGGCGCGCCGGCCGCCGGCCGGCCCAGCGAAAGCACGGCGTCATAACCCAATAACGCCGCCACCGCCGCCAACGTCAGCCCCACCACCGCCGCCGACATCGTCTCCAAACGGGCGTGGCCAAAATGGTGATTGCTGTCGGGGCCCTTGCCGCGCATGCGTAGGCCCCACAACACCACCACATCACTGAATAAATCGCTGATGGAATGCACCGCGTCGGCGATAAGCGCCTGGCTGCGGCCCAACACGCCGCCCAAAACCTTCAGCGCGATCAACGCCACATTGACCCAAAGCCCCAACCAGGTTATGCGCCTGCCGGACAAATCGCCTCTGTCATGATCAGTGGGCATCGTCGATGACCACCCTCGCTTGCCTGCTGTTGGATACATTGCGCCATGATGACCGACAGCGCGGGGCTCTGGCTGGATGATCGGTCCCCAGGGTCGGGCGCTTGGTTCATGATAACGCAAAGCGCCCCGCGGCGCGAGGTGTTGGATGAGGTGGTTTTGCAATGAGCGCCGGGCTGGGGAAGGCACGGAAAAGAGAAGAGGGAATCGGCCTGCGGGACGAGGCGGGGGCTCTTTTGCCTCGCGGCGGCGGAGCCCCCGCCCAGGGGCCATCGAGGGTAGGCGCCAATCTGGCATGGTCGGCCCGCTCTGCCTGACCGGGCGCCGGCCTCTTTTTCTTTGGGCGCAAAAGAAAAAGCTCCCCCCCGCGTCTTGCGCTGGCCGTAGCCCGGCCTCAGGGCACGTCGGCCTCGTGCCAGGAATAGCAGGTCACGTCCGGCACTTGTTCCAGTTCATCCAGCATCGTCGCCCACTTGGCGCCCGAGATGATGCGCAGCCGGAAGGTGGCCGAGACGGTGTCGCTTTCCAGGCAACGATTTTTGCCCAAAAAGATCAGATGCGCGCCGTAGTGTTTGAGCAGATCGCGCACGCCATCGACGGCCTTGCGTGAATCGGCCTCGAGGCTGAGCACGACCAGTTGTTCCTTGGGCAGCAGGCGCGCCAGCGTGGGGAAGAAGGCCAGCGCGACAAACGTCAGCGCCACCACCACGAAGGCTGGCAGATAGAGCCCCGCGCCCACCGACAGGCCCACGCCGGTCAGCACCCACATGGCCGCGCCGGTGGTGACGCCCCAGGCCGAACGCCGGCCCTGGATGATCGCGCCAGCGCCCAAAAAGCCCATGCCGGCGATGGCGTATGACGGCAGGCGGCCGGGATCCATGCGGATCATGCTGTCGTTGGCGTTGGAGGCGAAAAGTTGGGTGAGGTAGAGCGACAGGCTCATCAGCAGGGCGCCGGCCATGCACACCAGGATGCACGAGCGCAGGCCTGCGGCCTTGCTGTGGCGTTCACGCTCCAAGCCGATGATCATGCCCAAGGCCCCGGCCATGGCGATGCGGGCGACCATTGTTGTTTCATCTAGATAGACCATGGGCCCCCCTTTTTTGCTTGGCCACGCCGCCGGCGGGGCGTCGGCCACCCCGCCGGCGGCGTTTGCCGTCAGAACTTGACCTGAGGCGCTTGCTGGGCCTGGGCCGCCGCCTGGAACGGCTCGATGCGTTCGAAGCCCATCAGCCGGGCCAGGATCATCGTCGGCAGGGTTTCCACCGCCAGGTTGTATTCCTTGACCGCCGCGTTGTAGCGCGTGCGGGCCACGGTGATGCGATTTTCGGTGCCTTCGAGTTGGGCTTGCAGGTCGCGGAAGTTTTGGTTGGCCTTCAACTCGGGGTAGCGTTCGACCACCACCATCAGCCGGCCCAGGGCGCTTTGCATGGCCTGATCGGCGGCCAGCTTGCCGCCGATGTCGCCGGCCTGGGTGAACTGCCGCCGGGCCTCGATGACCCCTTGCAGTGTCTCTTTTTCATGGGCGGCGTAGCCCTTGACCGTCTCGACCAGGTTGGGGATCAGGTCGTAACGCCGTTGCAGGTCGGTTTCCACGTTGGCCTGGGCCTCGCGCACGTTTTCGCGCTGGGCCTTGAGGGTGTTGTAGGGGCTGACGAACAGCCACAGAAAACCCAACAGCGCGACCAGGCCCACTCCGATGGCGATTTTTGCTCCCTTGCTCATGCGCCCCATTCCTCCAGACAAATTATGTTAGACCTCGAAAAAAAGCTCGTTTGGTTACATTTGATCCAGGCGCTGGCCCAGTTGGCCCAGTTGCTCCACGGCCCATTCCAGCAGTTCGGTCAGCTCCTTGGCCTTGGGCGAGAGCCGGCCGGCGCGCACGGCGGCCATGCGCCGGAACGACTCCACCGGCAGGCCGGCCGTTTCGGCGCGCTCCAGCACTTCCTGGCGGTCGAGGGGATAAGCGCCGGTGAAGAGCTTCAGGCAGCCTTGCAGGATGGCCGTCATGGCCGGCGCGGCCTCGATCACACTGTGGCGCAGCTCTTTTTCGTCGCCGCCGCAGGCGATCAGCCGTCCTTGCAGGGCCATCAGCTTGGCCTTGACCTCGCGCTCCAGTTGCAGGCGCAGCCGCCGATCGTCGATGACCAGGCCTTCCAGCGGGTCTTCGCCGTGGATGCATTTGTGGGCGGCGGCCATGGTCATCAGCTCCAGCGGAAACACGTCCAGGCTGGTGGCGATGTAGGCCTTGTTCATGACCAGGGGCGCGGCCAGGCCGGCCGGAGCCCATTTGCGATAAAAGCCGCTCAGGCGCGAGGCCGTGGCCTTGGCCTCCTCGGCCACGACCACCAGCAGGTTGATGTCGCTGCGGCCCTTGACGTAGGCCCCCCTGGCCGCCGAGCCAAAGAGGCAGACGCCGTGCAGGTCGGTGCCCAGGGCGTTGGAGAGGTCGGTGATCAGTTCCGGGAAGATGTCTTCCGGTTTGTCGGGTGCTTTTTTGGCCATGACCGATCCGTGTGATGGTTGCTAGAAATCGCCCGAGGCCCCGCCGCCGCCACTGAAGCCGCCACCGAAGCCGCCAAAGCCGCCGCCGCCGAAGCTGTCGAAACCGCCGCCGCCGTGACGGCCGCCGCCCAGCATCGAGCCCAGCAGCATGCCCGTCAGCAGCGCGCCGCCGCCACCGCCACGCCCGCCGCCGCCCCGCCGGCCCAGCCGGCCCAAAACAATGAAGGCCACGATCATCAGAATCAGCGGGATCAGGCCAAAGGCCTTGCCGCCCGATGATTTGTCCGGCCGTTCGGGCAGGCCGGTGAGCGTGACCCCTTTGTCCTTGGCGATGACGCCGGCCGCAGCGGCCACGCCGGCCAGCAGGCCCTGGTCGTAGTCGTTTTGCTTGAGGTGGGGCCGCATGGCCTGGTCGCGGATGCGCGCGGCGATGGCGTCTGGGATCAAGCCCTCCAGGCCGTAGCCCACCTCGATGCGCAGGCGGCGATCCTTGACCGCCACCAGAAACAGCAGACCCTCGTCCTTGCCCTTTTGGCCCACGCCCCAGCTTTGCATCAGCTCCACGGCCAGGCTCTCGATGGTCTGGTCCGGGGGCAGTTCGGGCACGGTGGCCACCACGATGGCCGCGCCGGTTTTTTGCCACAGCTCGGTGGAAAGCCCGGTGATGGCCCGCTGGGCCTGGGGCGAAAGCACGCCGGCAAAATCGGCCACCGGGCCCTTGGGCCGAGGCCATTGCTCGGTCGCCGGGGCCACGCCGGCCAGCAAAAACACAAACAGCGCCGCCAAAACCAGCGACGCCGTCGTTTTGATCGAAAACTTCATCCTAGAGGCCTTCCTGGGCCAGTTGCTCCAGCAGTTCTTTCTGGCGCGAGGTCAGCCGCCCGGGCACCTCGACCTGCAACCGCACGTAAAGATCGCCGTGGCCGCCGCCCCGGAACAGGGGCAAGCCCTTGCCCTTGACGCGCAGGCGCGCGCCGTTTTGCGAGCCCCTGGGCGCCTTGACCTTGAGGGTCTTGCCGTCGATGGCCGTCAGCTCCACGTTGCCGCCCAGGGCGGCGGTGGAAAAGCTGATCGGCGCGATCACCTCCAGGTCGTCGCCGTGACGCGTGAAGCGCTCGTCGTCGAGCACGCGGATTTTGATGAACAGGTCGCCGGGCTGGCCGCCGTGGCCCGGGGCGTCGTCGCCCTTGCCGGCCAAACGCAGCTTCTGGCCCGTGGCGATGCCCGGCGGCACCTTGACGCTGACCCGCTCCATGCGGCCGCTACGGCGGTAGGAAACCATCTTTTCCGCGCCGTGAAAGACCTCGGCCAGGCTGACGGGCAGTTCGTAGACCAAGTCCGCGCCCTTGTTGGGCCCGGCCCCGGCCGCGCCGAAATCGAACCCGCCCATGCCCGGCGCGGCCCCGGTGGGGCCAAAACCGCCCATGCCGCCGTTGTTGACGGTGTAGGCGCGGTAGCCGCCGCCTCGCCCGCCGAAGATGCGCGAAAAGAAATCACCGCCCAGGCCCATGTCGCGCAGGATGTCGTTGATGTCCGATCCGCGGTAGATGTCTTCCTGGCTATAGCGCTGCTTGAAGCCGGCGCTGCCGAAGGTGTCGTATTGCTTGCGCTTTTCGGGGTCGGACAAGACGGAATAGGCCTCGCTGACTTCCTTGAAGCGCTCCTCCGCCGCCTTGTCGTCCTGGTTGCGGTCGGGGTGATACTTCATGGCCAGCTTGCGGTAGGCCTTTTTGATGTCCTCGACCGAGGCGCCTTTTTCCAAGCCCAGAACTTTGTAGTAGTCTTTGGCCATGTCCGTCCATTCGCACGCCCGGCGGGGCGGCTTTCCTCCTGCATTGCCTGAAATACCCCCCCGGCCGCCCGTGTAAGCGGCCTGGGACGGGCTATTGCTAAATATAAGTCGCCCGCGGGGGGGTGTCAAGGAAGGCTGTCAGAGATTTATTTTGTATTGCCAAGCAGTTGTAAACGCGGCGACTCCAGGGCCTTGCGCGGTTGCGCGGGCGGGGCGGCCTGGCGCGCGCCGTTGACCAAGCCCTCCAACTCTCCGACCACCTCGCGCAGACTGCCGGTCTGGGCGGCCATCTCCTCGGCGGAGGCGGCCATTTCCTCGGCGGTGGCGGCCGAACTTTGCGTGATCCGGTCCATCTGGCCCACGGCCTGGTTGATCTGCTCCACGCCCTGGGACTGCTCGTGGGAGGCCCCGGCAATGAGCGCCACCAACTCGGCCACCCGCGAGGCGCTTTGCCGCACCTCGGCGAAAATCTGGTCCATCTGGGCGGTCAGGCTGGAAAGCGAGGCGATTCGGCCGCCGCTGTCCTCGATCATGCCCGTGGTTTCCCTGGCCGCCGCCGCCGCGCGCAGGGCCAGCGAGCGCACCTCCTCGGCCACCACGGCAAAGCCCGCCCCGGCCTCGCCGGCCCGGGCCGCCTCCACGGCGGCGTTCAGGGCCAGCAGATTGGTCTGGAAGGCGATCTCGTCGATGGTCTTGATGATCTTGGCCATCTTGGCGCTGTTGGCGGTGATGGTCGTCACCGCCTGCTCCAGGCTCTCCAGGGTCTGGCCGGCCTGGCCGACCACGCGCTTGGCCTCGATCATCAGGCCGTCGGCGTCCTGGGCGTGCTGGGAGTTGGCCTGGGCCATGGCCGCCAACTGCTCCAGCGAGGCGCTGGTCTCCTCCAGCGAAGCCGCCTGCTCGCTGGAGCCCTGGGCCAGGCCTTGGCTGGAGCCGGCCACCTGCCCGGAGGCCACGGCAATCTGCCTGGCGCTGTCACCCAGCGTGCGCGCCAGTTGACGCAAAGAGCCAATGGCCCGGCGCACCACCAGGCCGCTGGCCAAAAGCGCCGCCAGGATGGCCGCGCCGGCCGCCGCGCCGACCAGCATCACCGTGGTCAGCAGCTCCTGGGCCGCCTTTGATTCGCTGACCACCTCGGCCAGGTCGATCTCGGCCAAAATGGCCCAGCGCAACCCGCCGAAATCCAGCGGCGCATAGGCCGAAAGAACCTGGTTGCCGTTGTAGTCGGCGATGATCTCCTCGCCGCCTTGGCCGGCCAGGGCCGCCCGGCTGGCCTGGGTGTCCACCGCGCCCTTGACCGGATCGGCGAACGAGGCCCGCACGGAATGACCCGTGGCGTCGAGGAACGAATCCGAGCGCATCAGCTTGTCCGGCCCCACCAGATAGCTCTCGCCGGTCTGGCCCATGCCCGAGCGTTCCTGCATGATCTTGTTGACCTGCTCGATGGATATCTGCGCGGCCACCGCGCCCGCCCCGGCCCGGCAGGCCAGAAAGGCCGCCGGCTCGCCCTTGGACGGCGCGTAGGGCGCGAAATCGGCGATGGTCGCTTTTTCGGCCGAGGCCGCGGCCAGGGCCTGGGCCAGGCTGGAGCCGGCCAGGGGCCCGCCGCGCAGGTTTTGGCCCAGGTCCGGCTCTTGGGCGACGCTGTAGACGATGTCGCCGTTTTGATTGATCAAAAAGATATCATAATAGCCATAGGCCTTTTGATAACGGCTCAGCCACGGGCCATACTGGCGCTGGGCTTCTTGCCAGAGCGGACCGCCCACCCGGCCGCCCTCCTCGGCAAAGGCCCGGCCAAAGGCCGCCAACGCCGCCAGGGCCTGGGGGTTGGCCGCCAGCACTTCCATGTCGCGCTGGCGCTGGCCCAGATAATCAATGATCTGGTTGGCCTTGATCTGGCGGATGGAGCGCAGTTGCTCGAATTTTTGCTGAACGAACGAATCGCGGGCGGCGTCCACGGCCGTCACGGCCAGGACGATCAACGGCGCGATGGCCGCCAGGGCTAGCGCCGTCAGGACGACGGCCATTTTTTTGCCGAAAGACAGACCCATGCTGTTCTCCACGAGGATGACGCTGTTTTTCAATCATAAACCAAGTTTATGATTATTTTGCCGCGACGGCCAGCGGTTGCCAAAAAAGTATTGAGCTTGTAACAAATTTGTTACGCCGAGGGGCAGGCCGCGCGGGGCCTCAGATGCTCAACGAACCAGGCTGGTCGACGAGCTTTTCACACATGGCGTCGATGATGTTGCGCAGCTTTTGGCTGTCGAGGCCCAGGGCCTTGAGGGCCGCGCGGTCCAGGGGCGGCACCCAGGGGTCGCCGCCGTCGCCGTAGCCATAGCCCCGGGCCAGGATGTCGGCGAAGTGGACCACGGCCGTGGCCAGGGGGGCCTTGCGCGAGGCCTCGGGCTGATGATGCCAGCGCAAGGGCTCGGTGAGCTGCTCGGGCAGCTTCCAGGCCTCGGCCAGCCACAGGCCCACGTGGGTGTGGTCAAAGCCCAGCACCTCGCGCTCGGCCTGGCGCACGGGCATTTCCTCCACCTCCACCAACTCGCTGATCGAGGCGTGATCCTCGGGCATGTGGGCCCGCAGCACCACCTTGCCCAGGTCGTGCAGCAAGCCGGCCAGGCCAACCTCCTCCACGTCGGCCATGCCGATCTCGCTGGCGATGATGTTGCTGACGGTGGCCACGCCCATGGAGTGCCGCCACAGCTCACCCGATTGGTCCTTCATCAAGTCGAAGACGCTGGAGGTGAGAATCAGGCCCTTGACCACGTCGAAGCCCAGCAGCACCAGGGCCTGGGTCAGCGAGCCGACCTTGCGCGAAAAGCCGAAAAAGGCGCTGTTGGCCAGCTTGAGCACCTTGGCCGTGAGCACCTGGTCTTTGCTGATGAGCTTGCCGATATCGGCGGCCGAGAAGCGCTTGGAGTCCACCGCCCGGCTGATCATGTCGATCATGCCCGGCAGGGTGGGCAGGTTTTTGATGAGCTGGACTTTCTTTTTGGCGGCGACGCGATCGGTGACCACGGCTAGGCGCCTCCGTCCGGGCGGCCGGTTTTTTTGAGCAGCTTGCCCGAGTCGTCGATGGTGGGCGCGCCCGGCTTGGGCCCGCCGAAGACGCAGCCGGCCCGCAGCTTGGCCCGCAGCAGCTCGCGGATGGCCTTCAGCACCGGGTCGTCGGCCACCCGGCTGAAACGGTGGTCCAGGGCCTGCTCCATGAGCTGCTGGTAGGCCTGGCGCTCCTCGTCGGAGGCGAAGGCGTCGCCTTCGACGACCACGGCCTCGACCTGCAAGCGGCCCAGCAGGTTGATCACCTCGGCGGTGATCTGGCGGCCCTTGGTCATCAGCACCACGCCGTCGTCGCGCACCACGTCCTGGGCCAGCACCTGGCCGTCGCTGAGCTTGTCGACCGGGACTTTGATCATCGCCAGCCTCCCGCCATCAATCGTAGCAAAGCGCGGCCCCGTCCACAAGCGCCGGCCTTGGCGTTCAGCGTTCTTCCTCGGCCAAGGCCACCGCGCCCTGGCGCAGCACCTTGGCCCGCCGGCCACTGGCCAGCACGATCGTGCTGGGCGCGCCGCCGGGGCAGGGGCCGCCGTCGAGCAGCAGGTCGATCCGGGCCAGCAAGGCCGGGTCCAACGCCTCGGGCCTGGCTTGGGCCGGCCGGCCGGCCAGGTTGGCGCTGGTGGCGGTGACGGCCCGGCCCAGGGCCAGGGCCAGGCCGGCGGCCACCGGGTGCGAGCTGAGACGCAGGGCCACGCCGCCCTGGTGGGTCAGTTCGGGCGGCAGGCCCGGCGCGGCGGCCAGGACAATCGTCAGCGGGCCGGGCCAATGGGCGGCCATCAGCCGCCGGGCCAGGGGCGTGAGCGTCGCCGCCAAGGGCGCGATCTGCCCCTCCGCGCCGATGATCAGCGGAAAAGGCTTGTCGTCGGGGCGCTCTTTCAGCGCCGCCAGCCGGGCCAAGGCCCGGTGGTTGGCCGCGTCCACGGCCAGGCCATAGAGCGTCTCGGTGGGGAAGGCCACCACCGCGCCCTCGGCCAGCAGCGCCGCCGCCCGGGCCAGGACGTCCGGCGCGGGCGCGGCGGCGTCGACGGGCCAGATCAGCGGCTCAGGCAAAGAGCTTTTTCTCGGCCGCGGCCACCTCGGCGGCCATGTCCCGACGCTGCTGGGCCAGGCCCTGGGCCAGCGCGGCGTCGCCCAGGGCCAGAATCTGGGCGGCCAGCACGCCGGCGTTCCTGGCCCCGCCCGCGCCAATGGCCACCGTGGCCACGGGTATGCCCGGCGGCATCTGCACGGTGGAAAGCAGGGCGTCCAGGCCGTTAAGCTGGCTGGAGCCGATGGGCACGCCGATGACGGGCAGCACCGTCTGGGCGGCCATGGCCCCGGCCAAGTGGGCGGCCCAGCCGGCCCCGGCGATGATCACCTTGAGCCCGCGTTCGGCGGCGCTGGCGGCGTATTGGGCGGCCTGGCCGGGGGTGCGGTGGGCGCTGAGCACCCGCGCCTCGTGGGGCACGCCCAGTTCGGTCAGGGCCTTGGCCGCCGACTTCATCACCTCCCAGTCGTTGGGCGAGCCCATCACGATGCCCACCAACGGCCGGTTTTTCAGCCGGGCCAGGGCCCGGTGGCCGATGTCGCGGCGCAACAGCATCCCCTGCCACCAGATCTTGCCGCAGGCCTCGTAGGCCCGTTCGATGGCCTGGGCGATGTCGACGCCGGTGGCGCACACGCCCAAGACCCGGCCGCCGGCGTTGACCAGCTTGCCGTCCTTGAGGGCCGTGCCGGCGTGAAAGACCCGCGCGCCCTCCACGGCGTTGGCCTCCTCCACACCGCTGATCTCGAAACCCTTGGCGTAATCGCCGGGATAGCCGCCCGAGGCCAGCACCACGCAGACGGCCGGATCGGCCTTCCACTCCACCTCGGCCTCGGCCAGGCGGCCCTGGGCCAACAGTTGCAGGATCTCGGCCAGATCGCTATCCAGGCGCATCAACAACGGCTGGCACTCCGGGTCGCCGAAGCGCACGTTGAACTCCAGCACCTTGGGCTCGCCGGCCTTGTCGATCATCAGCCCGGCGTAGAGCACGCCCTTGAACGGCGCGCCGCGACGCTTCATCTCGGCCAGGGTCGGTTTGATCACCCGCTCGATGACCGCCGACTCCAATGCGGGGCCCACCACCGGCGCGGGCGAATAGGCCCCCATGCCGCCGGTGTTGGGGCCGGTGTCGCCCTCGCCCACGGCCTTGTGGTCCTGGCTGGAAGGCATGGCCGCGATGGCCTGGCCGTCGGTGAAGACCAGGAAGCTGGCCTCCTCGCCCTCCAGCCACTCCTCGATGACCACGCGCTCGCCGGCCTGGCCAAAGGCGCGCTCTTCCATGATCCGCTCGCAGGCGGCCATGGCCTCGCCGGCCGTGCGGCACATGATCACGCCCTTGCCGGCGGCCAGGCCGTCGGCCTTGACCACCACCGGCCCGCCCAGGTTGCGGCAATGGTCCTTGGCCTGGGCCGCGTCGTCGAAGATCCGGCACTGGGCCGTGGGCACGCCGGCGGCCTCCATCACCTCCTTGGCGAAGGCCTTGGAGCCCTCCAGCCGGGCGGCGGCGGCGCTGGGCCCGGCCACCAGCAGTCCGGCCTGTTCGAAAACGTCGGTCAGGCCGGCCACCAGCGGGGCCTCGGGGCCGACCACGGTCAGGTCGATGTGGTTGTCGAGGGCAAAGGCCTTGAGCCCGGCTATATCATCGGGGTCGATGGTCAGGCAGGTGGCCAGGCCGGCCATGCCGGGGTTGCCGGGGGCGCAGAAGATGGCCTGGACCTTGGGGCTCTGGGCCAGCTTCCAAACAATGGCGTGCTCGCGGCCGCCGCCGCCGATCACCAGGATTTTCATCGAGTCGATGCTCCCGCGCCCAGGGCGGCCGTCAGCGGGCCAGGCGCTTTTCCATGTAGTCGGCGATGGCGCCGTCGTATTGGTTGGTCAGGCGGAAGGCCTTGGCCGCCAGCCGGGCCCTGGTCTTTTCGCCCACGCCGCCGCCAAGCTCGGCCATCTCGGCCAACACGGCGTCGTAGTCGGCCGGGTCGGTGACCACCACCACGCCCTGGTGGTTTTTGGCCGAGGCGCGGATCAGGCACGGTCCGCCGATGTCGATGTTTTCGATGGCGTCCTCGAAGGAGCAGCCAGGCTGGGCCACGGTGGCCTCGAAGGCGTAGAGGTTGACGCAGACCAGGTCGATGGGGGCGATGTGGTGCTCGGCCAGTTGGGCGCGGTGAGACTGGTCGTCGCGCCGGGCCAGGATGCCGCCGTGGATGCGCGGGTGCAGGGTCTTGACCCGGCCGTCAAGCATTTCGGGAAAGCCGGTGACCTCGGCCACGTCGCCGACCTTGAGCCCGCCCTGGCGCAGGGCCTTGGCCGTGCCGCCGGTGCTGATGAGCGTCACGCCCATCCGGGCCAGGCCCTGGGCGAACTCGACCACGCCGGCCTTGTCGGTGACGCTGATCAGCGCCCGCATGATCTTGCGGTTCATGTGCTCCTCCGCGGTTTTTGGCGTTTGGCCCTGTTCTAGCACGGACGGCCCGCCGGCACAAGGGGGCGACCAGCTTGCCCGCCCCCAAAAGAAACCGCCCGCCAGGGCCGGGCGGCCGCGACGGGCGGTGGAGGAAAAGCCCCGCTGGGGGTTTTAGTTGTGCTCGGTAAACTCGGCGTCGACCACGTCGTCGTCGGCCTTGTTGGCCGCGCCGCCCTGGGGCCCGGCCTGCTGAGCGCCGCCGGGCTGGCCCTGTTGCTGGGTCTGCGAGGAATAGAGGGCCTGGGCCATGGCGTGGCTGGCGCTCTGCAAGGCCTCGAACTGCTGCTGGATGCGGCCGTGATCCTCGGACTTGAGGGCGTCCTTGGCGTCGGCCAGGGCTTTTTCCATGCTGCCGATGGTGGCGGCGTCGAGCTTTTCCTTGTTCTCGTTCAAGAGCTTTTCGGTCTGGTAGACCATCGAGTCGAGCTGGTTGCGGGCCTCGACGGCCTTGCGCCGCTCGGCGTCTTCCTTCTCGAAGCGCTTGGCGTCCTGGACCATGCGCTCGACTTCCTTGTCGTCGATGCCGCTGCTGGCCTTGATCTCGATGGACTGCTGCTTGCCGGTGGCCATGTCCTTGGCGCTGACGTGGACGATGCCGTTGGCGTCGATGTCGAAGGTGACCTCCACCTGGGGCACGCCGCGCGGCGCGGGGGGGATGCCCGTGAGCTGGAAGTGACCCAGGGTGCGGTTATCCTTGGCGAACTCGCGCTCGCCCTGCAAGACGTGGATATCCACCGTCGTCTGGTTGTCGGCGGCGGTGCTGAAGGTCTCGCTCTTGCGGGTGGGGATGGTGGTGTTGCGCTCGATGAGCTTGGTCATCACACCGCCCAGGGTTTCGATGCCCAGGCTCAGCGGAGTCACGTCCAAAAGCAGCACATCGCCCACCGTGCCGGCCAGCACGCCGCCCTGGATCGCCGCGCCCACGGCCACGACCTCATCGGGGTTGACGCCCTTGTGGGGCTCCTTGCCGAAAAAGTCCTTGACCATCTCCTGGACCTTGGGGATGCGCGTCGAGCCGCCCACCAGCACGACCTCGTCGATCTGCGAGGATTGCAGCCCGGCGTCGGACAGGGCCCGCTTGCAGGGCTCCAGCGTCCGCTTGAGGATGTCCTCCACCAGGGCCTCGAACTTGGCCCGGCCCAGCTTGACGTTCAGGTGCTTGGGCCCCGAGGCGTCGGCGGTGATGAAGGGCAGGTTGACGTCGGTCTCCGAAGCCGTCGAAAGCTCCATCTTGGCCTTTTCGGCCGCCTCGCGCAGGCGTTGCAGGGCCATCGGATCCTTGGACAGATCAATGCCCTGGTCTTTCTTGAACTCGCCCACCAGCCAGTCGATGAGGCGCTGGTCGATGTTGTCGCCGCCCAGGTGGGTGTCGCCGTTGGTGCTCTTGACCTCGACCACGCCGTCGCCCACCTCGAGGATGGAAATATCAAAGGTGCCGCCGCCGAAGTCGAACACGGCGATGGTCTCGTTGGTCTTTTTGTCCAGGCCATAGGCCAGCGCGGCGGCCGTGGGCTCGTTGATGATGCGCTTGACCTCCAGCCCGGCGATCTTGCCGGCGTCCTTGGTGGCTTGGCGCTGGCCGTCGTTGAAATAGGCCGGCACCGTGATCACCGCGGCGGTGATCTTCTCGCCCAGATAATCCTCGGCGGCCTTTTTCAGCTTGCCCAAAACCATGGCGCTGATCTCGGGCGGCGAATACTTCTTGCCTTGCACCACCACATTGACCTGGCCCGAGCCAGAGTCCTCCACCGCGTAGGGCGCCTGCTTGACTTCCTCGGCGCACTCGGACAGCCGCCGGCCCATGAAGCGCTTGATGGAGTAAACCGTGTTGGTGGGGTTGGTCACGGCCTGGCGCTTGGCGCTGGCCCCGACCAGGCGCTCGCCCTTGTCGGTGATGGCCACCACGCTGGGCGTGGTGCGCGCCCCTTCCTCGTTGGTGATCACCTTGGGCTCGCCGCCCTCCATGATGGCCACCACGCTGTTGGTGGTGCCAAGGTCGATGCCGATGATCTTTTCAGACATCAGATTATTCCTCCCGAAGTTTATTTGCTCCGCCGGCAAAGGCGGCGGGCTGGTATCGATCGCACGCGAGCGGGGCCGCGAGGGCCCCTTCTGATCATGGAAGTTAAGACCGGGCGCGGCCAAGTCAAGGGCAGCCCAGGGCAAATCAGGCCCGGCGGGTAATTTTTTCGCGGCAAACGACCACCCGCCGCACCCCGGCTGGCAAATTTGGTTTGACGCAAAACTTTATTCGCTGCTATGCTGAAAGCCTGAAAGCGAGAAGCCAATTGGAGCGCAAACCAGAAAACATCCTCGCGCTGGCGGCCAGACTGCGCGAAAAATCCAACCGCTTCCTGGTCGACCAACTGGCCCGGCGCGGCGTGCAAGGCTTCATCCCGGCCCACGGAGACCTGATGGTCGCCCTTTTTCGCCACGGCCCCCTGCCCATGAAAGACCTGGCCAAGCTCATAGACCGCGACAAATCCACGCTCACGGCCCTGGTCGACAGGCTGGTCGAGCGCGGCCTGGCCCAAAAGCAAAAAGACCACGCCGACAGCCGCGTCACCCTGGTTTCGGCCACGCCAAGCGGCCTGGCCCTGAAGCCGCTGTTCATCGAAGTCGGGCAAGCCTTTTGGAAAAAATTGTTCAACGGCTTTTCCGAAGGCGAAAAAATCATCGCGGCCGAGCTGCTGGGCCGCATGAACGACAATATGAGCTGATTTTTTTGCCAACATAGTTTGTCGCCAAACCTTTTCGCCCGTCGGCGCGAGGCGGGCGGGCAAGGAGCGAGGGCCATGAAATTCGACGGCAAGCAAGCGCCGGAATGGATGGACAAAAATCAGCTCAAACAACTATTGACCAGAGGCTGGATGACCCACGACGCCATGTGGTTTCAACAATGCCTGGCCGAGGTGGGCGTCGAGCGCGCCAACAAACTCAACAGGGGGGCCATCAGGGCCATGGCCGGCCGGGAAGTGACGCGGCTCAAGGCGGCCCTGGGCGTCGAGCGGGTGACCGACATGGCCGGCCTGCGGCGGTTCATGGTCGCCGGGCTGGAGCTGTCGGTGGGCGATTTCATGAGCTTTGGCTGGGAATGGGGCCCTTCGTCGATGCGCATGGTCATGGAGCGCTGTTTCGCCCAGCGGGGCATGACGGCCCTGGGCGTGGCCGACCGCTACGAATGCGGCATCTACGAACGCATTTACGCCTGGCTGGACGCCCTGGGCGTGGAGCACCACGACGACTGCCCCACGAACTTGTGCCAGATGATTCATTACGGCCACTGCCGGCGCGAGATGTTTTTTCGCTTTCCCGACGCGAGCCCAACGCCGCCTCAAAAACCCCTGAACGGAAACAGCAGCGGCGCGGTGGCCAGTTCGAAGGGATAGACGATCTCCAGCGCCAGCCGGCCGTCTTTCATTTGATATTGACCGATCAGCCCGCGGCCCAGGGCGTTTTGCCCAGGATTGTCCAAGTCTTGGCCAAAACGAACGCCCTCCCAGGGCACGATGAGCTGGTCCTTGGCGAGATGTAAATGTTGCGCCGCCGCGCGGATGTCCTCGGCCTCGGCCGAGCCGGCCAAGTCCAAAAGCTCGGCCCAAACCTGCACGGCCGTGAAGGCCCTGGCCGTCGAGCCGTCAAGGTCTTGGCCCGTCTTCAGGCGATAAAGCTCGTTGACCGCCTTGGCCAGCGGATTTTGCCGCGCCAACGCCGGCGAAAACACCGTGCGCGAACACACGCCCTCCACCAACCGGCCCTGGGCCCGAAACCCCTCGGACTCGAAACCGGCATCCTGGCCCCAGATCACCAGGGGCCGCGCCTTGGTCGCCCGCAACGCCTCCATCAGCTTGACCGCGTCCCGCTCGTAGGACGCCGCCAAAATCACCGCCGGCTGGGCCATGGCCAGCTTGCGCGCGGTGGTCAGCAGATCGGGCGTCTCCGGCGAGTACATCAGGCTGGCCCCCACCGAAAAACCCTGCCCCCCGGCCCGCAAACGAATGATCCGGCTGTTGGCCTCGCCCCAGGCGTCGTCGCGGCAGGCGCTGGCCAGCATCTGCATGTTCAACCTGGCCTGGGCCGGCACGCCAGGGGCCTTGCCGTCGATGATGGCGTTGAGAAAATCGAAAAGCTCGCCGATGAACTGGCCGTCGTGGGGGCTCACCCGCCAAAACCACTGCCGCCCCTGGTTGGTCAAGGCCGGATCGGTCGCGCAGGCGCTCAACATCGGCACGCCCGCCACCTCGCACGCATCAGCCACCGCATCCGTCGCGCCAGAGGAGTAACATCCCAATATTCCCGCCACTTTTTCTTCGTGTATCAGCCGGCGCGCCGCCTCGGCCGCCCGCACGCCATCGCCGCCACTGTCGGCCGACACCAGCTCCAACCGCGCCCAGCCCTGGCGCTGAGCCATGACCATCGGCAGGCCGGGATAGGCCCCGTTGGCCACCTCCACCGCCAAGCGCGCCGCCGCCAACAGCGAACGGCCCACCGAGGCCTCGGCCCCGCTCAACGGATAAATCACCCCGATGCGCACGGCCTGCGCGGCCGCCGCCGGCGCGGCCCAACATAACAAAATCGCCGCCAAAGCGGCCCACAACGGCAGGCGCTTACACATCCAATGGCCCTCCAGGGAAATCACGCCAATGACCATGGCCCATCAACCAAATCTTGTCAAGGCCCACCACGCCAAGCCTCTTGGCCCCACCACCCCAAAAGCGCTACACTTAAGGCCAGAGCCTGGCCCCCCCACGGCGGGTCGAGAAGGGGAGCATAACACCTGCCGCCCGTGGCTCCCGGTGATGGCCCGTGCAGTCATCGCAACCACGGCCAGAGCCTGGCCCCCCACGGCGGGTCGAGGGCGGAAGCATAACGTCAACCGCCCGTGGCTCCCGGTGCGAGGCTTGCTTCCCATCGCAACCACGGCCAGAGCCTGGCCCCCCACGGCGGGTCGAGAAGGGGAGCATAACGTCAACCGCTCGTGGCTCCCGGTGCGAGGCTTGCTTCCCATCGCAACCATGGCCAGAGCCTGGCCCCCCACGGCGGGTCGAGACAGAAAAACGATGCCAGCCCAGACGAAACAAACGGCGCGAACGTCATGTTCATCGACCTGAACTGCGACATGGGCGAGGGCTTCGGCCCCTATCGGCTGGGCGACGACCAGGCCATGCTCGCCAGCGTCACCAGCGCCAATCTGGCCTGCGGCTTCCACGCCGGCGACCCCCTGGTCATGGACCAGACCATCGCCCTGTGCGCGGCGGCCGGCGTGGCCGTGGGCGCCCACCCCGGCTACGCCGATCGGCGCGGCTTTGGCCGCAGGCCCGTGTCCGCCCCGCCCGCCGAGGTCCGCGCCGACCTGATCTACCAGATAGGCGCCCTGGCCGCCCTGGCCAAGGCCCGGGGTCTCGGCCTGACCCACGTCAAACCCCACGGCGCGCTCTACAACCGCGCCGCCGTCGATGAAGCCCTGGCCGGCGCGCTGATCGAGGCCGTGGCCGCCTGCGGGCCGGGCTTGGTTCTCGTCTGCCTGGCCGGGCCGGCCGGCCAGATGATCCGCCGCCTGGCCCGCCAAGCCGGACTGAAGGTGGCGGCCGAGTTTTTCGCCGACCGGGGCTATCTGTCCGATGGCCGCCTGGCCCCCAGGGACGCGCCCGGCGCGCTGGTCGACCGGCCCGAGCTGGCCGAGGAGCGCTGCCTGGAGCTGCTGACCAACGGCCGAGTGCGTTGCCTGGATGGCGCGTGGCTGGCCTTGGAGGCCCAGACCATCTGCCTGCATGGCGATGGCCCCGCCGCCCTGGCCACGGCCAAGCTCCTGGGCCCGGCCCTGCGCCAGGCCGGCGTGGCCCTGCGGCCCCTGGCCGAGCTGGCCCGATGAACGGCCACGTCGCTTGCAAGCCCCAGGGCGAGGCCGCCGTCATGGCCTATCCACCCCGGACGCCCGATCTGCCAGCGCGCTTGCACGCCCTGGCCACGGGCCTGGCCGAACTGGCCCCGCCGGGCCTGATCGAGACCAGCCTGGGCCTGGCCAGCCTCCAGCTTTGCTTCGACCCCCAAACCACCGACCACCAAGCCATGGCTCGGGCCATCGAACAAGCCTGGGCCACCGCCAGCGTCGCGCCCCCGCCGCCCGGCCGTCTGCTGGACGTTCCGGTGGTCTACGGCGGCGAGCACGGCCCGGACCTGGCCTTCGTGGCCCAGCGCG
Organism: Desulfarculus baarsii DSM 2075; assembly: GCF_000143965.1. Taxonomy (GTDB): domain Bacteria; phylum Desulfobacterota; class Desulfarculia; order Desulfarculales; family Desulfarculaceae; genus Desulfarculus; species Desulfarculus baarsii. The sequence continues at coordinate 191,576 of NC_014365.1, forward strand.
CCGGCCTTTCGCCAACCCAGTTCATCGCCCGCCACTGCGCCCGGCCCCTGCCCTGTCGCTGCCTGGGCTTCACGCCCGGCTTTCCCTATTTGGAAGGCCTGGACCCGGACCTGGCCTGCCCCCGCCTGGACAGCCCCCGACCCGATCTGCCGCCGGGCGCGGTGGGCCTGGGCGGCGATCAGACCGGGCTCTACCCCCTGGGCGGGCCGGGCGGCTGGCGGATCATCGGCCGCACGCCGCTTTTGTTCTATCACCCCCGCCGCGATCCGCCCTGCCTGGTCGCCCCCGGCGACATGATCCGCTTCCGCCCCGTGGCCGATAGCCACTTCCCCGCCCCGCCAGCAGCCAGAAATCGCTGGAGCCAAGACGGCTTGGCGGCCCTGAGCGTCTTGCGCTCGGGCGGGCTCTGCCTGGTTCAGGACGCCGGGCGTTTCGGCCGAAGCCGCCTGGGCCTGCCCCAGAGCGGCGCGCTGGATCAACAAGCCCTGGCCGTGGCCAACGCCCTGGTCGGCAACGCCACCACCGACGCGGCCCTGGAGCTGACCCTGCTGGGCCCCAGATTCAAAGTCGTGCGGCCGCTGCTGGCGGCGGTCTGTGGGGCCGGCCCGAGCCCGCGCCTGGACGGCCAACCCCTGGCGATGTGGCGGGCTCATCTGCTTTTACCCGATCAAGAGCTGAGCTTTGGCCCGCCCAAGGGCGGCGCGCGGGCCGTGCTGGCCCTATCCGGCGGCGTGGCCGTCGAGCCCGAACTGGGCAGCCGCGCGGCCTATCCGCTGGGCCGCATCGGCGCGCCGTTGGCCGTTGGCGAGGTCGTGCGCGTGGGGCCGGGCGGCTGGCAGGGCCAAGGCGGGGCCTTGCCGCCGGAGCTTGTCCCCGCCGCCGCCGATGGGGCCATCACCCTGCGGGCGGTGGCCGGGCCCAACGAAGAGATGTTTCCCGCCACGGCCCTGGCCGTCTTGGCCCAAAGCGAGTTCACCCTGGACGAGCGGGCCGACCGCCGCGGCGCGCGTCTGCGCGGGCCGGCCATCAACGCCCGGCCCGAGTCGGCCGGCGCGGCCAAAAGCGAGCGCCGTCCGCCCCGGCGTGGTGCAGATCACCCCCGACGGCCAGGCGCTGGTGCTGCTGCGCGAACAAACCATGGGCGGGTATCCGAAAATCGCCACGATCATCGGCCCAGACCTGGATCTGCTGGGCCAGGCCCTGCCCGGCGCGCGCCTGCGCTTCCGGCTGATCGAACCCGCCGCGGCCGTGGCCGCCACCCGTCAACGTTTGCGTCAAACCCAAGAAATGATCGAGGCCCTGCATCCATGAAACCAGGCGAGACAATCCCCCTCGGCGGGCCGGTCAGTTTTCTGGTCGGCGAAAACAGCGGCCGTTTCCCGCGCGGTCACGGCTTGATCATCCAGTCGCGCGGGAGCGTGGCCATCATCGACACCGGCGCGGGCCAAGACGTGCTGGCCCCCTGGGCGGCCCAGGTCGATCTGGTGCTCAACAGCCACTCCCACGCCGATCACGCCGCGGGCAACTGGCTCTTTGCCGACCGCCAGATCCTCGTGCCGCGAAACTCCTTCGCCGACTCGGGCGACATGCGGCGGCTGAGCCTGCGTTACATGAAAACCGACCGCCAAGCCGCCGGCTGGCGCAAGCTGGCCCGCGAGGAAGTGGGCATGCGGCCCCAACGGCCCAGCGGCTTTTTTCGCCCGAACGAGGAAATCGCCATCGGCGGGGTGAGAGTCATCGCCCTGGACGCCCCCGGCCACACCGCCGATCACACCTGTTTTTATCTGCCCGAGCAGGGCCTGGTCTGGTCTGGCGACATCGACCTCAGCGGCTTTGGGCCCTGGTACGCCAACCCCGAAAGCGACATCGATCAGTTTCGCCGCGCGGTGCGCATGCTCATCGAGCTCGATCCCAAGATCATCGCCCCGGCCCACAATCCGCCGCTTGGCCAAAACGTCCGCCAGCGCCTGAGCGCCTATCTGGCAGTCATCGACCGCCGCCAGGAGGCGCTGGTCGAGCTGCTGCGCCAGCCCAAAACCTGGCCAATGATCGTCGACGCGGCGCTCATCTATGGCCAGGCGGCCATTGCCCAGCCGCTGTTTCGCTATTTTGAAAGCCAGATGATCGGCAAACACCTGGACGAGTTGCTGGCCCAGGGCGCGGTGGTCTGCCAGGAAGGCCTGTTCAGCGCCGTTTGAGCGGCCGACCGGCGGCGCGCACATCGTGGACGCCCAGACCGCCGCCGCTGAACTGGCCGACGATGATGTCGTGAAACTGGCGGCGCTGGGCCGGGTCCAAGAGCTCGCGCTCCTCGATGATGTGCTCGATGACCTGGCGCTCCAGCGCGGCTTGATCGGCCAAAATCTCGGCCACGGCCTGGTCGATGGCCGGCCGGTCGATGGGCTCGGCGAAAAGCAGCTCGGCCAGCAGCGCCCTCCGGCCGCGCAGCCCGGCCCTGATGGCCTCCACCCGGGGCAAAAACTCGCGGCGGATCGCCTCGACCTGGGCCCGTTGGGCCGGGCTGAGATCGTCGATCAAATCCAGATAGCCCCGAATCGGCCGGCCCGCGCGGCCCCGCCGCCACAGGGCCAATAGCCCCGCCGCCAGGGCCAAGACGCCCAGCGCCCCGGCCGCCCACCATATCGCCGTCATGCGTTAATCCTCCCCGCGCGCCTTCAGCCCTGGCCGAGCAGGCGCAAGTAGGCCCCGGCCATGAGTTGGGGCGGCAGGTCGGCCAGTTCGTCCAAAATGGCCGTCTTGGGCCGCGGGGCCAGCGGCCTCAGCAGCGCGGCCAAGGCCCGCCACGGCCCGCTGGGCCATGGCCGGGCCGCGCGGCGGGCCAGGATGTCCGCCGCCGTCCACGGCGCGCCGGCCGGCGCTTGGGCCTGGCGCAGGAGCCGATCCCCGGCGCGCAAGGCCGCCAAGCGAGCCCGACAGGCCGGGCACTGGGCCAGATGGCTCTCCAGGGCCGTGGCCCGCTGGTCGGACAGCTCGTGGTCGATAAAGGGCGAAAGCAGCTTGGCCGCGCGGCGGCAGTTCATCACGCTTGCTCCTGGCCCAGGCGTCGCCTGAGCCTTTGGCGGGCCCGGTGGATCAACGACTCCACCGCCGCCGTGGTCAGCTCCATGACTTGGGCGATCTGGGCGTAGCTCAGGCCCTGATCGACGCGCAGCAGCAGGGCCGCCCGCTGGCGCTGGGGCAGGCGGGCCAACTCGGCGTTGAGACGCTCCAGCCGTTGGCCGGCCTGCAAGCGCTCCAGGGGCGATTCATCCCGCTGGCCGGCGAGCAGCTCGGCCAGGCGGCCTTGCAGACGGGCCAGGCGGCCCCGCCGGCGAAATTCGTTTAGCGCCAGGCGATAGGCCACGCCAAAGACCCACGTCGAGACCTTGGCCCTGGGCTCGAAACGGGGCGCGGCCTGCCAGACGCGCAGCAGCGTCTCCTGGGCCAGATCCTCGGCGGCGGCCCAGTCGTTCAGATAGCGCTGGGCAAAGCCGGTCAGCCGGGCCTGATAGCGCCCGACAAACTCGTCCAGGGCCTGGGTCTGGCCGCTGGCCATGGCCCGGATCAATTCTTCGTCGCTGGCCCGGGCCAGGGGCGCGTTCACGGGCCGGCCGGCCGACGGCGCGGCCCAGGCGCGGCCTCACAGAAAATAGCCCACGATGTAGCGCGTGGCGACATAGAGCAACAAACCCGTCAGCATCAGCTTGATCCACACCGCCGGCACGAAGCGCTGGGCCCTGGCCCCCAGGTACATGCCGCAAAAACCGCCCAGGCCAAACAGCGCGCCCAGCAGCCAATCCGGGGCCACGGCCATCTGGCCGTAGAGCGGGGCCACCAGTTGATAAAACGCCACCCCGGCCACCGAGGTGATGAAGGTGCCCATCAGCGCCGCGCCGGCCACCGTGTGCACCGGCAGGCCGTAGATGGCCACGAAAAACGGCGCGACAATGGCCCCGCCGCCAATGCCGTAGACCCCGCCCACCAGGCCCACGGCCAACGATAGCGCGAAAATGCCCGGCACGCCGCACGTATAATCCTGGCCCGCGAACTCGTAGGTCAGCCGCCGCCAGGAAAAATGCTTGACGCGCACCTTGAAGTCGCTGGTCGTGGCGGCGTTGGCCGCGCCGCCCGCCGCCTTGGCCGTTCGGCGCGAGGCGAAAACGTCCTTGGCCAGGCGCAGGCCGATGTAGAGCAGCACGCAGCCCACGAACACCTTGAACGGCTTGGCGTCGGGCAGCCAGTGCAGGCGGATGAAACCGCCGGCCACCACGCCAGGCAGCGTCCCGCTGACCACGATCCAGGTCAGCGGCCAGACCATGCGGCCCTCGCGCAGGTAGCGATAGACCCCGCTGGGGATGGCCACCACGTTGTAGACCAGGTTGGTGGGGCTGACCGCCGGCGAGGTGAAGCCCAAAAAGCTCATCTGGAACGGCAGAATCAGAAACGCGCCCGAGACGCCGCCCATGGAGGTGAAAAACGAAAGCACGAAGGCCACCAACGGCGGCAGCCACAGCGGACACTCCACGCCGGAAACCGGAAACAACATCGCGCGCCTCCCAAGTCATCGCCCAACATCGGCGTTTATTGGCTTAAACACCGCCACGCGGCGAAACTTGCGCGGGGGGGCCGAAAAAACTTGGGGCCGGGCAATGGCGATGATAACAAAGCATGAGTCGTGGGGAATTAGCCCCGCCCATCCGCCAGGAGGCCAAGCATGAACCTCGAACCGGTAAGCTACGCGCCCATTGGCGTGGCCCGCTCGCCCCACGCCGACGCCGCCGGCGCGCCCATCCAACCCAGCGGCGCGCGGGGCCAGGCCGGCCATATCATTCTGCGGCCCGAGTTGGCCGAGGGCCTGCGCGATCTGGAGGGCTTTTCGCACCTGATCGTCATCTATCACTGCCACCAAAGCGGCCCGGCCCGGCTGTTGGTCACCCCCTTTCTGGATGAGGCGGCCCACGGCGTCTTCGCCACCCGGGCCCCGGCCCGGCCCAACGCCATCGGGCTTTCGGTGGTGCGCCTGGCCGGCGTTCGCGATAACGTGATCGACATCCTCGACGTGGATCTCTTGGACGGCACGCCCATCCTGGACGTCAAGCCCCTGGTGCCGGCCTTTGACCTGCCCCAAGGCCCCGTGCGCGTGGGCTGGTTGGCCACGCGGGCCAGCCAGGCCGACCAGGCCCGGGCCGACGAGCGCTTTAGCGGCTAGGCTCGGCCGCCGGCAAATAGAGCGTAAAGACCGTGCCCCGGCCGGGCTCGCTCTGGCAGGTGATGGCCCCGGCATGGGCCTTGATCACGCCAAAGGCCGTGGCCAGGCCCAGGCCGGTGCCCTTGCCCACTTCCTTGGTGGTGAAAAACGGGTCGAAGATCTGCTCCATGGTCTGCTTGTCCATGCCGTGGCCGGTGTCGGACACGGCGATGACCACGTGGAGCCCCGGCCGCAAGGCCAGCTCGGCCGCCTCCTGGGGGCTCAGTTGGCGGGCGGCGGCCTTGATGGTCAACACGCCGCCGTCGGGCATGGCGTCGCTGGCGTTGGAGGCCAGGTTGATCAGCACCTGTTCGAGCTGGGTGACGTCGCCGGCGATCAGGGGCAGGTCGTCGGCCAGGCGACAGCGAATCTCGACCATGCGCGGGATCGCCGGGCGCAACAGCTCCAGGGCGTGGAGGATGACCTCGCGGGGGCGCAGGGGCCGCATGTCCGGTGTGAGCTTGCGGCTGAAGGTGAGGATCTGGCGCACCAGGTCGCGGGCCCGCTTGGACGATGTGAGGATGTTGCGCAGCTTTTCGGGGCTGGTCTTGCCCTCCTGGGCGTCGAGCAGCGAAAGCTCGGCGTAGCCCATGATCGCCCCAAGGATGTTGTTGAAATCGTGGGCGATGCCGCCGGCCAGGGTGCCGATGGCCTCCATCTTCTGGGCGTGGCGCAGTTGGTCTTCCAGGCGGGCCTTTTCCTGCTCGGCCTGGCGGCGCTGGCTGATGTCGCGGATGATGGCCACGTGGCCGGTGGTGCGGCCGTCGGGGTCGCGGATGGCCGAAAGGGCCAGCTCCACGGGCAACTCGCGGCCGTCCTTGGTTTGCAAGACGACCTCGCCCAGCCAGTGTCCGCTGGCCCCGATCACCGCGTAGGCCTCGCGGCCCAGGCGCTCGAAGTTTTCGTGGCTGAGGTGCAGGATGCGAGTGCTTTTGCCCAGGGCCTCGGCTTCGGCATAGCCGAACATGCGCAGAAACGCCGGATTGCAGCGCAGGATATGACGGGCCGGATCCAGGCTGAGGATGGCGTCGCTGGAGCTGTCGACCAGGGCCCGCAGGCTCTCCTGGCTCTGTTGCAGATCGGCCTCGGCCCTGCGGCGGGCGACCAGTTCACCACGCAGTTCGCCAGTGCGCTGGGCCACCTTGCGCCTCAGCGACCAAGCCCAGGCCATGGCCAGCAAAAAGATCAGCGCCGCCGGACCGAGAATCCAGTGAAGGTGCCCCAGCATGTGCTCCCAGACGCTTTCTTCCTCCAGCGCGCCAAACCACTTGTCGTAGATCTGATCGTATTGGCCGCTGGCGCGGATCACGCCCAGGCCTTCGTTGAGCGCGGCCAAGAGCCGCTCGTCGCCTTTTTTCACGGCGAAGCAGTATTGGCGGGGCAGCACCGGCGGGCCCACGGGCGCGATGTTGCCCAGCCCCAGCCGCCGGGCCAGATAAAGCCCCTGCAGGCGCGCCACGAGCGCGCAGTCGCCCTGGCCGGCGACCAGGGCGCGCAGGGCCTTGGCCGGGCTGTCCACGCGGATGACGCGCCCGCCGAGCTTGGCCGCGCTGACGTAGTCGTCGGCGTAGTCGCCCTGCTGGACGATGATCGTCCGGCCGCGGGCGTCGTCGAGGGAAGAGATGTCGGAGCCGTGGCGCGTGAACACGGCGAAAGAGACCACCAGGTGCGGCCTGGAGAACAAGACCTTTTCGGCCCGGGCCGGCGAATAATACATGCCGCACAGGGCGTCGATCTGGCCCCGCTCCAGTTGGGCGCGCACCGGGCCCCACGGGCCCAGGCGGATGGAGGCGCGCAGGCCCATCACCCGGGCAGCCGCGCTCATGACCTCGACGTTGAAGCCGCTGGGCAGGCCTTGCTCGTCGTTGAATTCGTAGGGCGGGTAGGCTTCGTCGCCGCTGACCATGATCGACGTCTGATCGGCCAGGGCCGCGGCCGGCCGCCACGCGGCGATCAAAAGCGCCGCCGCCAGCAGGCTGGTCAGAGTCAGCATCCTTCGCCCGATCACGTTGAGCCCTTTCCGCCGGCCGCGCCACGGTCCATGGTTAGCATTGCAACGTCAATAGACTGAGGCCGCTGAACGGTGAAACATAACAAATGTTGTAAAAACAGATAATAACCTGTGAAACATGAATTCCACCGTGCGGCGGCTGAAGCGCGCCATGGACGGCGCGCCAAATCGCGAACCTGATTAGGCGAGCGATTTGCGAGGCTTGGCAAAACCGCGCTTTTGCCAAGCCGATGCTGCACGGGGCAGGACGCCCCCGTGCAGCACTCTCAGACTAGAGTATAAACCAATAACCGGCCGCCGTTGCAGCCCACTTGCCGCCAGCCGCGCCAAAAAAACGGGCCGGCCCCCGCCGGGGGGACGGCCCGCGCCTGAGCGTTCAGGCCGAGGGCGCTCCCCGGGCCTACTGGCCGTCGCCGGCCACGCCGGCCAAGTCGCTGCGCTTGTAGCCGGCCGGCGCCTGGAAGAGCGCGGCGGGCAGATTCTTTTCTTCCACGGCCGCCTTCTGCTCGATGACGTTCTCCTGGCCCTGGTCCAGCTCCACCACCTTGAGCGGATAGCCCTTTTCGAACACCGCGATCAGGGCCGGGTCGGTGGAATAATCGGGCTCGGGGTTGAAGCCGTCCATCATCTCGAGCATGTTGGCCATGTCGAACTCGTCGCTGAGGTCCAGATTGGGGGCCACCCAATACCAGGCCACCACCTGGCCATCCTGCGAGATGGCGTACTTGACCGTGTCGTAGCCGGCCACCTTGCCGCCGTCGCCCTCCTTGGCCACGCCGACCTTGGGCCGGGGGGCCTGGCCGGCCGGCTTGTTGGTCATCTGCTCTTTCATGGCCTGCATCATGGCCTTGTACTGGGCCGCCTGCTCGGGCGGCATGTCCTTGGTCTGCTGGGCGATGGCCGCGTCCATGGCCGAGGACATGCCGCTTTTCATCTCTTGGGGCGTGCCCTGCCAATAGGTCTTGCTCTGGTGATTGATCAGCAGAAGCTGGCCGCTTTTGGTGTCGAAAACGGTCTGGATGGCGTTTTCGGACTGGCCCACGGCCAGCTTGCCGGCCTGGATGAAGATTTTTTCCTGCTCGCCGTCGTCGTCGGCCTGCTCGGTGAAGACCCAGCCGGCCAGGGCGCTGGTGGGCAACATGAGCAGGGCCAGAGCGATAATCAGCCTTTTTATTTTCATGGGGACTTTTCTCCTTTGTTCGCCATGGGCCGCCGGCGGCCCAGGCCATGATTGGGCGCTCATGGGCAGGCCTGGGCATTATGCCGCCATTGCCGCCTTTTGTCCATCCCGCGTGAGGCCAGATCGCCCGCCGCGCTGGTCCGGCGCTCTGGACTTGTCAATCCCGCCGTTTTATAATGGCTTTCAGTTCGGGCCCGCGGCGACGGCGGGCCACGGCGGCATCAGCCCAGACCTCTCTCGCGCGGGCCGGCCAAGACGCCGAAAGAGGCGGCCACGCTTGGCCAAGCAAGAGAAGGCTCCGTGATGTTTCCGATACGCCGTTCGTGCCTGGCCCTGATCATCGCCCTCGGCATGGGGGCCGCTCTGGCCCAGGCCGCCACCGCCCCGCCCAGCGCCGACTTGGCGGGCGCTTCCGACAGCCCCCTGCTCAAACGCTACGAAGGCTCCATCATCATCTCCAGCGACAAACGGGCCTTCGATGAGCTGGCCCTGCCGCTGGGCCCGCTGGAATGCCCCGACCCCAAGGCCCGCGACGCCAAGAACAACCGCGTCTTCCAGCCAAAAATCGTCAGCGACCTGGAGGGCGCCTACACCCGCCTGGTCTACCTCAACCCGCCGGGGCGCTCCAGCCTGGAGGTGTTGCGTAATTATCAAGACGAAGTGGCGGCCAAGGGCGGCGAGATCCTCTACCAATGCAAGGGCGAGGCCTGCGGCGGCGACCCGGCGCGCGGCGCCGCCGGCGGCGGCGGCGAGCAAAGCCTGATGATGAAGCTGGTGGCCCCCGAACGGGTCACCGACGACTATTTTTCGCCCGGCGGCTGCGCCCTGCAATCGCGCATCCGCGATCAACGCTATTTCGCCGCGCGCATCCCCGCCGACGGCGGCGACGCCTATCTGGCGCTCATGACCTGGGTCTCGACCAGCAGCGGCTCGTGCCGGGCCTTCAACGACCGCGCCTTCACCCTGGCCGTGCTGATCGAACCCAAGGCCCGCGAACAAAAGATGGTCACGGTCAAGGCCGCGGAAATGGCCTCCAACCTGGACAGCCAGGGCCGCATCGCCCTCTACGGCGTCCATTTCGATTTCGACAAGGCCGTGGTCAAGCCAGAGTCCCGGCCCACGCTGCAAGAAATAGCCGCCCTGCTCGCCGCCGACCCCGCCCTCGAAATCCTGGTGGTGGGCCACACCGACAACCAGGGCGGATTCGCCTACAACGTGGAGCTGAGCCAGCGGCGGGCCCAGGCGGTGGTCAAGGCCCTGACGGGCGATTTCGGCGTGGCCCCGGGCCGCCTGACGCCCTTCGGGGCCGGCATGGCCGCGCCCACGGCCAGCAACGACAGCGAGGAGGGCAGGGCCAAAAACCGTCGCGTCGAGCTGGTCAAGCGCTGAGCCGCCGCCTCCGGCTTCAGTGGCCCAGCGGGCAGAAGCGCTCCAGGCCAAGTAGCTCCGCCGCCCCGGCGATGGTCACGCCAAAGAAAATCACCGGCCGGGGGCCGGCGGCGGCGCGGACGGCCTCGATGCTGTTGTTGGCCAGGGTCGAGCCGGTGGCGGCCAGCACGTCGGCCCAGGCCGCCAGGCGCTCCAGGTCGCGGCCGCCGTGGCCGACCGTCGCGCCGGCCACCGTGCGGCCGATGTTGTCGGGGTCCATGTCCAATATGGCCAGCTCGTAGTGGGGGGCCAGGGCCGCGGCCATGGCCGGTTGCAGGCCGACCAGGGTCACGCGGCGGGCGCCGGGGTGACGCCGGCGCAGATACTCCACCAGCTTGGGCGCGCAGAGGGTGGGCTCCTTGTCGCGGCAGTGGATGGTTTGGCGGGCCAGGCCCAGATGGGCGGCGATGGCGTTGGCGGCGGCCACGAAGGCGGCGGCGTTGAAGGGGTCGGTCAGGTCCAGGGCCAGCAGGCCGGCCACGTCGCTTTCGAAATCCCTGAAGGCGTCGGTGAAGGCCTGGCCCACGCCGCCCTTGAAGCTGGCCTCGATGATGCGCTCCTTGCCTTTTTGCAGGGGGAAGTCATCGCGCTCGGGCGTGCCGATGGCCTGTTTGACGCTCAGGGGCTTGATGCGCACGGCCACCTGCTCGGCCAGCAGGCCGCGCCGTTGGGCCAGGCTGGTCAGTTCGCCCCGCAGGGCCTGGATGGTGCTGTCGTTCATTGGCGCTTGTCCCTTCCGGCGCTTATCGCGCTGATGGGGGCCGAATCTTCCGCCGGGGCGGGCCGGCCCAGGTTGCGCGGCGCGCAAATCCTGCCGCCGCCGGGCAGGCTTTCCACGCCGATGGGGCAATCATAGAGCCTTTGCAGGTTTTTTTCATTGATGACCTGGTCCGCCGGCCCTTCGGCGATGATCCGCCCGCGCCGCAACAAGGCCGCCCGGCCGCCGATCCACAGGGCGTGATCGGGAAAGTGGGTCGACTGCACGATGGCCCGGCCCTCGTCGGCCAGGGCGCGCAGGCGCTCCAGCAGACGCAGTTGCGCGCCGTAGTCCAGGCCGCTGGCTGGTTCGTCGAGGATCAGCACGGCCGCGTCCTGGGCCAGGGCCCGGGCGATGAGCGTCAGTTGGCGCTCGCCGCCGCTGAGGTCGGTGTAGGGCCGCCGGGCCAGATGGCCGATGCCCAGACGCTCCAGGGCGGCCAGGGCCAGGGCCTCGTCGGCCTTGCCGAAGCGGAACCAAAAGGGCTTGTGGGGCAGGCGGCCCATCAAGACCACCTCCAGCACGGCATAGGCAAAGGCCGGGCGGTGGTTTTGCGGCACGTAGGCCAGGCGGCGGGCGACGTTCTTGGCCGACAGCCCGGCCATGTCCTGGCCATCCAGCAGCACCCGGCCGCTTTGGGGCCGCGCCAGGCCCAGCAGCAGCTTCAAAAGCGTCGTCTTGCCGCCGCCGTTGGGCCCCAAAATCGACAGCACCTGGCCCGGCGCGACGCCCAGGCTCACATCGCCCAGCGCCACCCGCCGGCCATAAGCGTGGCCCAGGTTTTCGGCCGCCAGTAGCGCCGTCATTGCCAGCCCCGCCTGGCCTGGCCCAGGGCCGCCGCGAAAAACGGAATGCCCACCAGCGCCGTGAGAATGCCCAGGGGCGTCTCGGTGGCCAAAAGCAGCCGGGCCAGGTCGTCGACCAAAAGCAGATAGGCCCCGCCCATGAGGATCGCCGCCGGCATCAACCGTCGGTTGTCGGGCCCCACCACCATGCGGGCGATGTGGGGGATCACCAGCCCCACCCAGCCGATGACCCCGGCCAGGGCCACGGTCAGCGCTCCGGCCACCGTGGCCGCCACGATTAGCAGCAGCCGCAAGCGGCCCACGTTGACGCCCAGGGCCCGGGCCTCCTCGTCGCCCATGCTCAGCACGTTCAGCCGGCCGGCCAGCAGCGCCAGCAGCAGCACCGCCGCCGCCAGCGGCCCGGCCATGGCCCAGACCGTGGGGCCGTCGGCCAACGTCAGCCCGCCCATCAGCCAGTGGACAATGGCCGGCAGTTGATCGTAGGGGTCGGCCACGTACTTGACCAGCGTCAACAGCGCCGTGAACATGGCGCTGCTGACCACCCCGCCCAGAATCAGCATCAGCAGCCGCTCGCCCCGGTATAGCGCGGCCAGGCCCACCGCCGCCGCCACCGCCAGCAGCCCGCAGCCCACCGCGCAAAGCTGCACCACCGGCCAGCTCTGGCCCAGCGTCATGCCCAGCGCCGCGCCAAACGAGGCCCCGGCCAACACGCCCAGTAGGTCCGGCGAAACCAGGGGGTTGACGAACATCGCCTGAAAGGCCGCGCCCGAGGCCGCCAGCGCCGCGCCGATCAACACCGCCGCCAGCACCCGGGGCAGGCGGATGTTGATGACGACGTTGTAAACCGTGGTCAGGCCAGGATCGGCGGCCCCGCCGTCGCCGCCCAACAGGCTGGCCGCCAGCCGGGCCAGGTCGGCCGGCGCCACGGGATAGCGGCCCAGGGCCAGCGACAGGGCCATCAGCGCGGCCAGGCCCAGGGCCAACAGCGTCGGCGTCAGGGCGTTCTTCATGGGCCCAGCAGCTCCTCGGCGGCCTGGCGGCTCAGCTCCACGCCCAAAAACAGCCGGAAAAACTCCATCGTCTTGGCCGCCATGTCCACCGGGTATAGCTGGGGGTGCAGCTTGTGGGCCAGCCAGTGGGCCCCCAGCAGGCGCATGAAGCTGGGCGGCCGGTCAAACCAGTTCAGCGGCCGGGTGGGGATGGCGTACGCCCGGCCTTCCCGCACGGCCGGCAGCCCGCGCCAGAGCCCCTGCTTGAGCTCCTGGCCCAAAAACAGCGGCTCGTGGCTGAGGATCACCTGCGGATCATAAGCCAGCACCTGCTCCATGGACACGCTCTCCATGCCATAGATGCCGCCGGCCCGACATTTGCGCACGTTCTGCCCGCCGCAAAGCTCGATCAGCTCGGCGTGAAAGGATTGATCGCACTCGGTGTGCAGGCCGCGCGGTCCCTCGGCGTAATAGACGCGGGGGCGCTTTGGCGGCGGCACGGCGGCGCGCAGGCGGGCCATGTCGTCAAGGACGCCCTGGGCGTGGGCGGCCAGGGCCCGGCCGCGCTCCGGTTGATTGCACAGTTCGCCCAAAAACAAAAAAAAGCGTGGAAAATCGGCCAGACCGCCCAACTCCACCCGCAGCACCGGCAGGCCCAGCGGGGCCAGAGTCTGTTCGATCTTCCACTGGGCGGGCTGATTGCGCCAGCCAAAGGCCAGCACCACGTCGGGCCGCGCCGCCAGCAGGCTTTCCAGATTGGCCCCCCGGCCCTGGCCAAACCAGCCGCCCAGCACGGGCAGATCCCACAGGCGCGGGCTCAGATAGCCCCGGGCGCTCTCGGGCGGCGGCGCGTTGAGGCCCACCAGCAGCTTTGGCGACAGGGCCAGGACCATGTAGGCCGCCGGCGGCGCGGTTGCGTAGACCTTGCTCACCACCGCCGGCACATCCACCTGGCGGCCGGCCATGTCGGTGATCAGCCGGGCCTGGGCCGGGCCGGCCGCCGGCCAGAGCAGGGCCGCCAGGGCCAGGATGACGATCAAACGTGTTGCGCGGGCCATCTTTTCGCCCCATGCCGCGCCGCCGGATCGACCAGCGGCGCGGCGCGAGAATGCTAGAACTTGGCCGCCAGCTCCAGGCCGTAGGTCAGGCCCACGTCCTCCCAGCCCAGGCGGGTTTGGTATCTTTCGTCGGTGAGGTTCTGGGCGAAAACGGTGGCCCGCATCTGGGCCTTGTCCAGGCTGAAGTCGTAGGACACGTTGGCGTCGATGCGCGAATATTGGTCCATCTCGTGGTAGCGGTTGTCGATGGCGAACTGGTTGGATTCGAAATCGCTGACGTAGCGCATGAGCAGGTTGCCCTGGAAGGGCGCGAAGCGATAGCCCAGGCGCAGGGTGGCCAGATGATGGGGGATGGACTTGTCGTCGATGTCGTTGTTGGAGCGCTGATAGCCGTAGGTCAGGCCGTAGGTCAAGTCGGGGGTGAACAGCCAGCCGCCCAGGTCCAGCTCGCAGCCGCTACGCACGGCGTCGGCGTTGTCGTAGATGTTGATCACGTCGTCGCCCTTGGTGACGCTGCCCACGGCCTGCTTCATGTCGGTCAGGTCGTAGGCGAAGGCCGTGGCCGTGACCCGCAGGGCCGGCAGCGGTTGGGCCACCAGGCCCAGTTCGTAGCGCAGTTGCTTTTCGGGCTTGAGGGTCTGGCCGCTCTTGGTCAGCAGAAACTCGTCGGCGCCTTGCTCGGTGTAGCTCAGGCGCAGGGTGGCCTCCAGCATCTTGTTGATCTGATAGGCCGCGCCACCGGCCACGCCGTAGCTGGGCTCGGCCCAGACGTCGTCGATGAGGTCGCTGGGCTTGGCGTCGGTGGCCGAATACATGTTGAGGCCCTTGGTGATGTGCTTGTGATCGACGCGCGCGCCGGCGTCGAGGCTGAGGGCCTGGCCGAGGGCGTATTCATCGTGCAGATAGAGCGAATACAACTCTTCATCGCGCGAGACGCCCTCGTAAAAGAGCTGGCCGTTGGGACAATGCCAGAAGATGGCCTGGCCGCCGACGCGAAGGTTGTTGGCCCCGCTGGCGATGATGTGGCTCAGGTCGGCCTGGACGACGTTGTCTTGCCAATCGTGCTCGGAGTAGGCCTTGGGCTTGGACCAGGAGCGATATTCGGTCTGGCCGTCGACCAGGCCGGTGTAGAGGCCCAGGTTGGTGGTCTGGCTGGCGGTCCACTGCTTGGCCGCGCTGGCGGTGGCCATCAGCGTGTCCAGGGGCTGATAGCGCCACTTGGCGTCGCTGGTCTTGCTGACGGCGGTGGAGCGCTGGATCTGCCGCGAGGCCGCGTCATAATAAAAAGAGGCGTCGGCCTTGAAGCTGTTTTGGTTGTCGTAGCCGCCCTTTAGCAGCAAGGTGTCGGAGTCGCTGCCGTTGTTCCAGTTTTCGCGGCCCTGGTCGTGCTGCTTGTTGTAGTTCAGCGAATAATAGCCGTCGCCCACGCGGTCGCCGTGGCTGAGAAAGGCCTTGTAGCGGCCCAGGTTGCCGACGCCGGCCTTGACCTGGCTCTGTTGCTTGGCGGGCTTGATGGTCTTGATGAGGATCACGCCCTGGATGGCCGTGCCGATCGATCCCAGGCCCGACAGGGGGGCCAGGGTCAGGGTGGTGGCGTCGCGGACGACGCGGATCGACTCGATCGTCTCCACCGGGAAGCTGGCCATCACGCGGCTGGACTGGGTCCAGGGCACGTAGACGCCGTCGACGAGGATGGCGTAACCGCCGCCGCCGATGAAGTTGCCGCCGCCGCGGCCGCTGATGAAGTTCATGCCCTTGCGGCCCTGGAATGACGTTTGCAGGCCGGGAGCATAGCTGAGCACGTCAAAGACGTCGCGGGGCTCCAGCGCTTCGATGCCCGCCTGGTCGATGCTCCAGGTGGCGGCGCGGGCGCTCTCGGGCAGGCGATAGGGGCTGTTGGGCCGCTCTTGCTCGGCGCTGGCCGAAACGTCGACGGGCTCGATCCGGTGGGTTTCCTCGGCCCGCGCCGGGGCCGGGGCCGCCAGGGCCAGGGCCAGGCCCAGCAGCATGATGATCGTGGCAAGCTCCCTCTTCATGGTTCCTCTCCGTTGGCCTTGGTGATCGTGATTCTAGCGTTGCGGGGCCTCCGTCGCCGCTGGCGCGATCCGCTCTCCATCGGCCGGCCAGCGCCAGTTGCCGGCGGGTTTGGCGAACGATCGATTTACCTGGCCCGGCGAAAAATCCAGGCCGTAAAAGCGCCGATAAAAGGCCTGGGCCTGGGCCATGACATCGAGGGAAACAAGCTCGGGGTGTAGTGTCCGGGCGATGTGCATCAGGCCCAGCACCCAGCGCGGGCTGCCAAAATCCCAGCCCGGCGCGGGGTGGGCGTAGACCCGCCCCTGGCGCACGGCCCGCGCCTCCACGCCAAGTTCGCGGCACTCGGCCAAGAAATCCTCGACGGTGTTGGACAAAAACGCCGAGATGAATATCACCTCCGGGCCCAGCTCGTTGAGCCGATCCACGCTCAGGCTCCGGCCGGGCCGGCCGCCCGGCGGCAAGAGCTTGTTGAGGCTCACCCCGCCGGCCAGCTCCACCAGCCGGTTTTCCAGCCGCCCGCCCGAGAGATAAAACAGCGGCTTGGCCATGGCGTAATAGACCGTGGGCCGCCGCTCCAGCCCGGCCAGGGCCTGGGCCATATCGTCCAGTTTGGCCTCCAGATAAGCGGCCAGGGCCTCGGCCCCCTCGCGCAAATCCACGGCCGCGCCAAACCAGCGCACGGCGTCGATGTATTGGCGTGGCTCTTGGGCGCACTGGTGCAGGCGCTTGAGGCCGCCCGGCGCCAGCAGGCGCTCCCAGGCCCGCACCACGTCGGATTGCTCGCGCGAGCCCATGGCGATGACCATGGCCTCGACCATCTCCAACGCCCGCGTGAAGGGATAGCCGCCCTGAAAGTCTTCCTCTTGGTGCGCGCCGGCGGCCCGCTGGCCCACGATGTCGAGCCCCGCGCCGCAGGCCGGGCAACGTGGCTCCAGCGGCCGCGCCGGCGGCTCGCCCAGCAGCTTGGCCCCCATGGGGCCGTAGAACTCGCGGCGCAGGGCCACGTGGCCGCAGGCCGGGCAGACGGTGTCGAGAAAGCGCGTGCCCGGCGTGTTGAACAAATAGACGTGGGCCAATTCATCGCGTAGGCGCGCGCAAAAGGCCTCGGCCTGGCGCACGGCCGGCTCCTGGTTGGCCGCGGCCCCCTCGAAGGGAATAAAACGCATCAACTGCAAGGGGATACGCGGCGAGATAGCGGCCACGGCCCGGGCCAGGGCCACAAGCTCGGGCTCCTTGTCGCGGGCGTAGATCACCGAAAGCTCCACGTGGACCCCGGCCGCCACCAGCGCCCGCAGATTGCGCCACACCGGCCCCAGGCCCGCCGAACCGCCGCAGGCGTGGTAGGCCGCCTCGGAAAAGCCCTTCAGGCCGATGTTGATGAAATCCAATAGCGGCAGCAGCCGCTCCAGGGATTGGGCCGTGAAATAGCAGTTGGTCGAACAGCCCACCTCCAGCCCCCGCGCCTTGGCCAGGGCCGCCACGCGCAGGAAGGTGGGCAACGAGGCCAGCGGGTCGTTCATCAAAAAAGCCACGCCCAGGCAATTGGCGGCGATGGCCTTTTCGACGACCAGCTCGGGCGTCAGGCGGGTCAGGGCCTTGCCGTGACGGGGCGTCTGGCGGGCGATCACCGTGGAAATGCAGCCTGGGCAATCGAAATTGCATCCCGTGGTGCTGATCTGTAGATATTTGGCCCCGGGGTTATGGTGCAACAGCGGCATCGTCTCGATGGACAGCGGGCCCACGGCCAGATAGCGGTCGGCGACGATCTCGACCACTTGGCCGTCCCGCGCCTCGTAAAGCCCGCAGGCCCCGCTCCGGCCCGGGCCCAGCAGGCAGCCGCGCTCGCAGATGTCGCAGCGGATCGCCCTCAGGCCGGCTTGCGCAACACCACCCACAGGCCTTCCTCCTCGCTGTCGATGATCTCCGCCCCGGCCACGCCCGCCTCGTCAAGGGCCTCCGTGAACTTTTGCCGCGTCTCGGGGCCCAGATTGCGCCGCACCATGGCCCGCCACTTGTCGTCGCCACCATTGCGCGCGCGCATCTTGTCGCCGATGGCCTCGCGGATGGCCGCCGAGCCGAACCCGCCGCCGACCTGGGCCAGGCCGCCGGGGGCCAGCACCCGCCAGATCTCCTTGAACGCCGTCGCCAGGTCCGGCCAGAAAAAGATCGACCCCCGGCTGATGGCCAGGTCGATGGACGCCTCCGGCAAGGGCATGGCCTCCACGCCGGCCAGAATCACCTCACCCCGGCCGCTCAGGCCGCTGGCCGTCAGGTTGGCCTGGGCGATTTCGAGCATCTGGCTGGATTGATCGAGCATGCGCAGGTGAAACAGGCTCCGGCGGGCCAGCTCCAGCCCCAAATACCCGCCGCCACAGCCGATATCCAGGCAGGCCCCGGCGCTGCGCCCGCAGCGCGCCAGCATCTGCCCGGCCACCACCGGATAGAGCGGCCAAAAGATTGTGCGGGCTATCTCGTCGAACTCCTTGGCGTTGGTCTTCATCTGCTTGCTCCGCTGACGTTTGACGGCGCGGCTTGACATCTGCCAGCGCATCGATATCTTTTACTAAAGACAGCGCGGCCCAAAAAAATATTGCCGCCTGCTTTTCACGTTATACTCCGTAAAATATATCGCGTCAAGCGGTCGCCTGAACAAATCGGGCGCGACGAGCCGCCCGGCCGCCGCGCCCGCCGCGTTTCCGCCGGAGCGTCCTAGGTTTCCAGGGTGATGAGGCCGCCGACGCCTTGGAGCGCCCCTGGCCAAAGTTCGCGGGCCATGACGTAGGCCTCGGGGATGCCGTTGGTGTTGCCAACGCCGAAATCGGCCGTGGGCCTGAAGCCGAAGCGGGCGTAATAAGCCGGATCGCCAGCCAAAACCACCGCGCCATGACCCAGGGCCCGGGCCTTGGCGCAGGCCTCCTCGACCAGGCGCGCGCCCACGCCGCGGCCGCGCCGCTCCAGCATCACCGCCAGCGGCCCCAGCAGCAACACGGCGCGCGGCCCGCCGGCGGTGGCGATGGCGGTGGCCGTGAGCATGATGTGGCCGATGATCCGGCCCTCTTCCTCGGCCACCAGGGCCAGTTCGGGGATATAATTGCCGCCGGCGCGCAGGCGCTCGACAAAGTTCTGCTCGTCGCCGTTGGAGACCTTGGCCGTCTGAAAGGCTATTTTGACCAGATCGTGAATCGTGGGGAAGTCTTCTGGCTTTTCTTGTCGTATCAGCAATGTTGGCCTTCCTTGGTCTTGCGCCTCATCGTCCGCCCTTCCGCGCCCAAGTTAAAATAAGCCTCGGGCTCAAGTCAAAATTAAAGCCTCGTCGCGCGCGGCCCCACAAAAAAAAGGCGGCCGGATGAAAAAATCATCCAGCCACCCGAGACCATTGCGCGACATTTTCTCTGATAACGATCTTTAATTTGTTGTAATAATTGGCTAAACGAGAGTGCCGTCCCTAGCGCGCTTCGGCTGCTGCACGGAAAAATTCATGTTTCACAGGTTATTATCGGTTTTGACAACATTTGTTATGTTTCACCGTGCAGCGGCCTCGCTGAAGATGACCTTCAAGCGATGGTGCGCGAGCGGATCGGCAAATGAGAAGCTGAGTTTGTATTGGAGTCCGTCCTTTGGGCAGAGGAGATGCCGTGAGCTTCGGTTTCACGCTCCGGAAATTGACACTGACTGGCCAGGGGGTTACGGACGCGGAACTGGGCTTTGCGCCCGGTCTAAACGTGATCACGGGCCCATCCGACACAGGGAAAACCTTCATCGCTCAGTGCCTCGACATCGCGGCCGATTCCAGCCCGTTGCTCAGGGGACGCTGTCGTTGGGCGCGTTGCCATTCAACTACGACCTGAGCGTGGATGACGTCAATTACGAATTCGACGCGAAGCTCCACACCGCCGGCCTACTTTTGAATGCGCATCCGTTCGCCAACGGCTTCCGCCTCAGCGGCGGCGTGATCATCAACAGCCATGATTTTTCGGGCAGCGCCAGCCCCAGCGCCAGCAAGATCTACAACATCGGCGGCACGAGCTACACCGGGGCCCAGTTGGGCCGCGTGGAAACCGACGCCTCGTTCAACACCCTGGCCCCCTACGGCGGCTTGGGCTTCAGCAACGTGTTCAGCGATGGCGGTCATTGTGTTTTCGCCTTTGATCTTGGCGTGATATAGTGAGCCCGCTCGATATCTCGCTGCATTCGTCCAACCAGAATTTGGCGCCAAGCCTGGCCGATTCGCTCAAGCGGGTAGAAAGCAAAGTCCAGGACGATTTGACCGACTTCAAGTTCTATCCGGTCGTTACCGTGAGCGTGAGTTATCGCTTTTAAGCGCCAAGACACATAATTGTCGCCGGTTGGACGGGCGCCGGGTCGTTTGACGATTCGGCGCCGCCGCGCCAAGGCCGAGCCGGGGGGGTAGCACGATGAGATCGAAGCTGATTGCGTTCATGCTGGCCGGAATTCTGTTCATCGTCTGCCACGGCTTCGCTATGGCCGCGGTGGGAACCAACCCCGGCGCCGGCAATCCCCACGACTATTCCGGCGTGGGCGACTGGCTGGGCACCACCGAGAGCGACCAATACACCAACAGCGTCGGGGCCACGGTCGGCGGCGACGTGGACATGCGCCAGGGCGGCAGCGACACGGTCACCAACTCCGGGGGCGTCATCGGCGGGATTTGGATGAGCGGCTCGGGCCACAACACCGTCACCAACAGCGGCGCGGTCAGCGACACCATCTGGGGTGGTTACAATTCCGGCGCAGGCTCCAGCGGCGGTTACAACACCATCACCAACTCCGGCATGATCGACGACAGCCTGCGCGGCAGCTACAACAGCGGCGAAGGCAGCAGCGGCGGCTATAACGCCATCACCAACTCAGGCTCAGCTGCCTGGAATATGACCGGCAGCGAAAACGTCGGCGCTTACAGCTTTGGCGGCTCCAACACCATCTCCAACAGCGGAGACGCCCAAGGCAATATTTTCGGCAGCTGGAATTACGGCTCTTACAGCTTCGGCGGTTCCAACGTCATAAACAACGACAGCGACGTGGGCGGCAACATAATCGGCAGCTACAACATGAACACGGGCTCCAGCGGCGGCGGCAACGTCATAAGCAGCGAGGGCGACGTGGTCGGCTTCATTATGGGCAGCTTCAACTTTGGCGCTGGCTCCAGCGGCGGCGACAACAACATCACGGTGAGCGCCGGCGGCACGGTGGACAGCGGCGTCTACGGCAGCTACAACATGAGCGCTGGCGCCAGCGGCGGCGACAACGTCATCGTGATTGATGGCCTGACCACCGGCGACGTCACCGGCAGCAACAACGACGGCGTGGGCGCCAGCGGCGGCGACAACAACATCTCGGTGAGCGCCAGCGGCACGGTGGAAGGCGACATCTACGGCAGCCTGAACACTGGCGCTGGCTCCAACGGCGGCGACAACACCATCACGGTGGGCGCCGGCGGCACGGTGGAAGGCTCGGTCTACGGCAGCAGCAACGAGGGCGCGAGCTCCAGCGGCGGCGGCAACACCGTCAGCAACAGCGGCACGGTGGAAGGCTCGATCTACGGCAGTTATAACGCTGGAGAGGGCAGCTCCGGCGGCGACAACACCATCACCAACGGCGGCGCGGCCGAGGACTTCATCTACGGCAGCTACAACGTCAGCGATGGCTCCGCGGGCGGCTACAACACCATCACCAACGCCAGCGGCGGCGAGGTGAACAACGCCATCATCGGCAGCGGCAACGAAGGCGCTGGCTCCAGCGGCGGCTACAACTACATCTTCAACCACGGCCAGGCGCACAGCATCATTCAGGGCAGCTATAACGTCGGCGAAGGCAGCGGCGGAGGCTTCAACCACCTCGTCAACACCGGCACGGCCGGTGGGTTGGTGGGCAGCCACAACGAGGGCGATCACACCAGCGGCGGCTCCAACAGCATTGTCAACGAGGGAAGCACCAACTCCACCTACGGCTCCTTCAACATCGGCGATGGCTCCAGTGGCGGCGGCAACACCATCACCAACAGCGGCACATCGATGGCCATATTCGGCAGCAACAACGATGGCGATGGCAGCTATGGCGGCGACAACACCATCAGCAATTCCGGCACCTCGTTCACGGTTTCCGGCAGCAACAACGATGGCGATGGCAGCTATGGCGGCTACAACACCCTCGGCAACTCCGGCACGGCGTACATGTTGTTTGGCAGCCATAACACGGGCGTTGGCAGCTATGGCGGCTTCAATATAATCACCAACTCGGGTGATGGCTCCTACATCGTCGGCAGCTTCAACAATGGCGTTGGCAGCTATGGCGGCTTCAATACAATCACCAACTCGGGTGAAATGTTGTTTCTCTATGGCTCCGTCAACATCCTCGACGGGGCCTATGGCGGCGACAATACAATCAACAACTCTGGTCGAGTGACGCAGATTGCTGGCTCTCTCAACGGCGGCGACGGAGCCTATGGCGGCTACAACACCATCTACAACTATGGCACGGTGCTTGGCGACGTCTACGGTAGCGACAACCACGGCGACCACAGCTACGGCGGCGGCAACATCATCTACAACTATGGCGCGGTGAGTGGCAGCATTTACGGCAGCAGCGGCTCTTCGGGCGGCGTGGGCAACGTCATCTACAACTATGGCGCGGTGGGCGGCGACATCCTGGCCGGCGACGGCGACGACTTTGTCTATCTGCTGGGCAACTCCTCGGTGGGAGGGGTGGTCGACGGCCAGGCCGGCATCGACAGCCTGTTCCTGGGCGATGGCTCGTACAACTCGGCCGATTTGCTCAACTTCGAAAACATGGGCTACCAGGGTTACGGCGTGGCGACCCTGCAGGGTGACTGGAACTTCAACCTGGGCGTCTCGGTGTTGGACGGCAGCCTGACCCTGCCCAGCGGCAGCACGTTGCAAACGCCGTTCTTCAGCATCGGCGACGGCGCGACGGCCCAGATCAACGGCCAGGCCACGGTGGATTCGTTCACCACCGTCAACGGCGGGCTGAACGTGTATGGCAGCCTGAACAGTCCCTTGGTGACGGTGGGTTCGGGCGGCGAGTTGAACGTGCAGGGCGCGCTGGGCGTCTCGACGCTGACCATCGCCGGCGGTGGCACGGCCCAGATCAACGGCTACCTGGGCGCTTCGACTTTCAACGTGGCCAATGGCGGCTTTGCCGACATCGGCGGTCTGGCCGTCATCGGTTCGTCCACGACGATTTTCGGCGGGCTGCATCTCAACGGCAGTCTTTACAGCCCCGCAGTGATCTTGGGCGCCGGTTCCAATTCCTGGGGCACGGGAACCATCATCGGCAACGTGATCAACCAGGGCTGGATCATCCCCGGCAACAGCATCGGAACCATGCGCATTCTGGGCGACTACACCCAAACCGCCGGCAGCGTGCTGTGGGTCGAGGTGGAGCCCGGCGGCGCATCCGACCTGCTTTGGGTCAGCGGCACGGCCTACCTGAATGGCGGCTACCTGGCCGTCAGCCTGCCGCACGACCTCTACGTCAACGGCCAGAGCTGGAACGTGCTCAGCGCCGGCGCGGTCTCGGGCGCCTTCGCCGGAATCTACAACCAGCCTGATTCGCTGACCGTGGCCCTGCGGGCGGTGGGCCGAGCCGACGGCGTCTCGCTGGAGGTGGTGCGCACGCCCTTCGCCTCGCTGGGCGCGACTCCCGGCCAAAAGGGCGTGGGCGCGGCCCTGGACGCCATCTTGCCGCTGGCGCTCCAAAACCAGGACCAGATGTACGGCCTGCTGCTGAACATGGACTGGAACTATGACCTGGAGCAAATCAGGCAGGTTCTGGAGGCGGCCAGCCCCGAGATGTACGACGCCTTCAGCGCGGCCAGCCTGGAGGCGGCCAGGACCTTCGATCGCCTGCTGGCCTGGCGGGTGCTGCAGGCTGGCGGTGGCGCGGCCCAGCCGGCCGGCCCGAGCCAGGCGGCCGCCAAGCAGGCCAAGCCCGGCGAGCAGCCGCTGGCCGGCGGCAGGTGGTCGCTGTGGGGCCGCGCCCTGGGCGATTGGGCCAACCAAAGCGGCGACAGCGGGCATATGGGCTATCGCATCGGCGCGGGCGGCGCGGTGGTGGGGGCCGACGGCCTGCTGCTGCCCTGGCTGCGCACCGGCGTGGCCATCTCCAACTCGGTGGCCGATATCGAATGGAGCATGGCCGGCAACGAGGGCGAGCAGCGCCAGATCAATCTTGGCCTCTACGCCACGGCCGTCCTGGATGATTTCCACCTGGACGCGGCGGTCAGCTACGGCTCATACGACAACAGCGCCAAGCGCAACGTGAGCTTTGCCGACAACAGCGGCCGGACCAACGCCGACTTTGACGGCAACACCATGCTGGCCCGCCTGGGTGGCGGTTACGACTGCAAGGCCGACGCGTTCCGGTTCGGCCCCGTCGTCTCGCTGGAATATGTCCGGCTGAGCGAGGACGGCTTCAGCGAGGGCGGCGCGGGCTACTTGGGCCTGCGGGTGGACGACCGCGACCATGACTACACCTCGTCGCGCCTGGGCCTGCGGGCCGCGGCCGACTGGAGCCTGGCCGATCTGCGCCTGACGCCCAGCGCCTTCGCCAACTGGCTGCATGCCTTCAACACCGAGGCCCGGACCATCCAGGCCACTTTTGGCCAATACGGCTCCGTGCCCATTGTCGTGGATGGGGCCGACCAGGCGGCCGACATGCTGGAGACCGGCCTGGGCCTGTCGGCCTCGTTCGGCGAGACGTTCTCGGTGTTCCTGGAAGGCTCGTTGCTCCAGGCCAACACCTGGAACTCCCAGGCTGTTTCGGCCGGTCTGAACATCGCCTTCTGAGGCGTCGTCGTCGGCCGATCGCCAACGCGGCCCACGCCGCCGGCTGGGCCTACTGGGAAGACTTACCAGCGAGATTGAAAAGACGAGCGGGGGCGGCGGAAGCTGCCCCCGCCCTCATTGCGGCAATTCAGTGCCTTGGTTCATTACATCTAAGTAGCGCTGATAACAAAATATTCTATTTCGGCGTTGCTCAGTGATTTCCCGGACGACCCCCAGGCGCATCAACTGGGTCAAGCATTTATTGACCGTGGCCGGCGTTAGCCCCGTCCTTTGCGCCAGAACGACCGAGGTCGCCAGGGGCTTTGACAACAGCGCTTGGTGTGTTTTCTCGACGGATAGGGCCGTGCGACCCAGGCTCTTGATCTTGTCCCGATCCTCTTTGGCCAGGGCCATGAGTTGCCGGGCGGCCTCGACCGCTTGGCTAGCGGTGGTTTGCACGGCGTCGGCAAAGAAATCCAACCATGCTTCCCAGTCGCCAGTTTGGCGCACTCTGTTTAGCAGCTCATAGTAAAAGCCGCGATGACTTTTAAAATACAGACTCAGATAAAGAATAGGCGTGCTGAGCACCTTTTGTTCGCACAGAATCAAGGTGATAAGCAGGCGGCCCAGGCGGCCGTTGTCGTCAAGAAAGGGGTGGATGGTTTCAAACTGCACGTGGGACAGGGCCGCTTTCAACAAAACCGGCGTGGGCTCCGGTTGATCATGCAAAAACAGCTCCAGCGCGCCCATGCACTCCATGACATACTCGGCCGGCGGAGGAACAAAGGCCGCGTTCCCCGGCCTTGTCCCGCCAATCCAATTTTGCGTGCGGCGAAATTCACCTGGCGTTTTATGGCCGTCGCGTCCCTTGGCCAACAATATCTCGTGGATTTCCTTGATCAGCCTCAGCGAAAGAGGAAACCCTTCCCGAAGGCGCTTCAGGCCATGCTCCAATGCCGCCACATAGCTGCTGACTTCTTGCACATCGCCCAGCGGCGCGCCCGGTTGCTGATCCAATTCAAATAACAGCAGATCGGACAAGGAAGACTGCGTGCCCTCGATCATGGAAGACAGAACGGCCTCTTTGCGCACGTACATGTATAAAAAAAGAGATGACTCCGGGAGCAAAACCGATAGGCTATCCAGCCGCCCAAGGGCGACCAGCGCCTGGTCGAACTTGGAGCGCAGCTCCGGCGTCCATTCTATGGGAGGACGTGGGGGAAGGGCATTGGGGATGAATGCTTTTGCCGGCTCGCTCACCGTGGAAATTGGCGTGTAGCGCCCCTGAAGTTTTCGTTTCATTTTACGCGCCGAATTTAAATTATGCCGCAAGTTTATTTTACGATATGGCGTAATCGTAAAATAAGCCTCGGGCTCACGTCAAAACAAAAACCGCGCCGCCGACGCGGGCCGCGCGCCGTCAAGGCCCGCATCCCCACAAAAAAAGGTGGCCGGATGAAAAATCATCCAGCCACCTGAAAATGGTGCGCCCGGCAAGATTCGAACTTGCGGCCTACGGATTCGTAGTCCGGCGCTCTATCCACTGAGCTACGAGCGCTTGCATACGCGAGTGAGGATTATAACAAAAGCGCGGCGCTTGACAAGGTCTATTCGCCATCGCCGGCCGAGTTTGTCGTTTTCGGTTGGCCGGCCGGTTTGCGGCGGCGGCGGCGGCGTTTTTGCCCTTGCCCATCGGCGACTTTTTCGCCATCGCCGCTGGCGACCGTCGTGGTTGGCGCGGCTGGGGCGGAGCTGGTGCGCCGTCCGCCCCGTCCGCCGCGAGCGCCGTCGCCATCGCGGTCACGGCCACGCCCGCCCTCGCGGGGGCCAAAGGCCGGCCGTGGCATGCGCGGGGCCGGTCCGGCCTGGTCGGGCACGAAAAGCGAGTCATCGGCCCAGCAGACGGGAATTTTCTCGCCCAGGTATTCCTCGACGTAGGGCAGGTGGGTGGCGTAGCGGTCGCAGCACAGGGTGATGGCCTTGCCCACGGCGCCGGCCCGGGCCGTGCGGCCGATGCGGTGGACGTAGTCTTCGGGATCGGCGGGCACGTCGTAGTTGATGACATGGCTGATGTTTTCGACGTGCAGGCCACGGGCGGCCACGTTGGTGGCCACCAGGATCTTCAGTTCGCCGCTTTTGAATTGCTCCAAAAGCTGCATGCGCCGCCGCTGGGTCAGATCGCCGCTGATGCCTTCGGCGGGCAGGCCGTTGCCGCGCAGCTTGTAGGCGATGGCGTCGACGGCGCGCTTGGTGTTGGCGAAAATCATCACTCGGTCGACGCCCTCGCGGCGCAGGAGGCCCAGCAGCAAGCTCATTTTCTCGGGGGCCGAGCAGTGGTAGAGCTCCTGGTCGACCTGCTCGACCGTGCGCTGGCGCGGGGCCACCGAGACCTTGGCCGGCATGTTCATGAACTCGTAGGTCAGCTCCAGCACGCGGTAGCCCAGCGTGGCCGAAAAGAGCATGGATTGCCGCCGGTCGTAGGGCGGCAGGCGGCGCATGATCCAGCGCAGGTCGGCGATGAAGCCCATGTCGAACAGGCGGTCGGCCTCGTCGATGACCAGGTGCTTGACGGCGCGCAGATCCAGGGCGCGCTGCTTGATATAGTCGATGGCCCGCCCCGGCGTGGCCACGACGATATCCACGCCTTCGCGCAAGGCCCTGGCCTGCTTGAGATAGTCGACCCCGCCGAAGACGGCGACCATGCGCAGATCGGTGTGTCGGCCGATCTGCTGGGCGTCGTCGTAGATCTGCACGGCCAGCTCGCGGGTGGGGGCGATGATCAGCGCGGCGGGGAATTGGCGATCTGTCCGCTGGTCGCGCAGCATGTGATAAAAAATGGGCACCAGAAAAGCGGCGGTCTTGCCTGTCCCGGTCTGGGCCTCGCCGGCCACGTCCTTGCCGGCCAGACCCAGGGGGATGGTCCGCTCCTGGATCGGCGTGCAATGGGTGTAGCCAGAGTCGGCCAGGCCCCGCAGCAGGGGCTCGGGCAGGTTGAAATCGGCAAAGGGCGCGCCCTGAGCCAGGGGCGCCCCGCTTTTTTGCGTGGTGTCGTCTTGCGGTGTTATGTGTGTATCATCCATAACATTTTATGATACCTTGCCCGGCCGTCGGCGGCAAGTCGCGCCGGCTATTTATCCACCTTGACCTGGCTGACTTCCACCGGCCAGACGCGGCAGTCGTATTGCGCGCAGTCCACCGCCCGCGAGGCGAAGGCCAGCTTGCCATCCTCGAAATAGACCCAGTGGGGCTCGGCCTCGGCGTGGGAGATGGCCACCTCGGAGAAGCCCACCGTGCAGACGGCGGCCAGGCTGCGGCCCAGCATCTTGCTGGGGCAGTTTGGCGTCTCGGGCACCATGTTGTATTCCCAGACCACAAACTTGCCCTTTTGCTGGGGGAACTGCACCAGCTTGACCGACTCGGGCGGGCCCAGTTCCTCGGCCACCTGGTCCTCGGACATGCCGTTTTGAATCTTGGACAGATTGGCCTTGGCCCCAGGGGCGCAGCCCCCGGCCGCCAGCGCCAGCAACAGAACCAACGCAACGCCCAATTTACCCATGGTCATACCTCGCATTTGCGCCACACCACCTCGTGGCGGCGGCGTCATTTCGTTGCGGCCCGGCGGATGCGTGGCCGCGGCCGTTCAAAAACCGTTTTCCGCGCCGCGCGGGCGCTTGGCAGAAATATACACCAGCCACTCCGCCCCGACAGGAGCGGGGCCGATATTTCTCGCCACGGGCCGCGGTTAGTCGGCCTCCTCCGGGCGCACCACCAGCACCGAGCACGGCGCGCGGCGCACCATCTTGCGGGCCACCGAGCCAAAAACGGCCTCGACAATATTGCCCGCGCCCGCGGCGCCCACCACCAAAAGCGCCGCGTTCTGGCTTTGGCACAGGGCGGCCAGCTCGCGGGTGGGCTCGCCCTCGGCGATGACGGTCTCCACCTCGGTCAGGGCGCTTTCGATCTGGCGCAGGCGCTGCATCTCACGCTCGGCGGCCTGGCGCATCTCGCGGCGCAGATCGGCCGTCACCTGGCTGACCTGGATCTCGTCCAGCAGCGGCGTGGGGGTGATCAGCGGCGGGATGACATGGGCCAAAACCAGCTTGACTCCGCGCTGGGCGGCCAAACGCGCCGCCTGGGCCACGGCCTGCTCGGCGGCCTTGGAGAAATCGGTGGCGGCGATGATGGGCCCCTCGATCATGGATGCCTCCTCCCGGCATGGCGCGTCGCGACTTTTGGGCTGGCGCGCAAGATCAGCATAGCAAAAAAAAGCTCGCCCGGGCCAACCAAGCTTTGCCCGGGCTCACTGCTCCGGGCTTTGCTCGGCCCGCGCCCAGGCCTCGACCAGATAGTCCTTGGCCTCCTCGAACTGGCGGGCCTGCTCCTCGACCAGGGCTTCGGCCTCCTGGGAGGTCATGTCCCAGCTTTCACGCACGAACGAGGCCACGCGGGCGAAGTAGAGCGGCGTGCACAGCTCGACCAGGCGCATGCGGAATTTCTCCCAGGCGTGGAACTTGGCCGCCAGTTCGTACATGATCTCGATCCACACGCTGGTGGGCAGGTGAAACTGGCTGGCCTCCTGGCCGGCGGCCTCCTCCACGGCCTGGAAGGTGGCCGGCGGCAGGACGTCTTTCCACAACGCGCCGAACTGCTTGAAGCCGGCGCGGAAATGTTCCAGCATGGCCTCGATGTTGACCTTGACCGGCTCGGGGTCGCCGGCCACGCCGAAGTCGAAGGTCTCCACCGGCTGGCTGCCCCGCTGCGTGCGCCAATGATCCTCGTAGCGCTCCATCAGCGAAAACAGCGTCCAGACCACCTGGCGGAACATCGGGGCCAGGTGCTGGGCCGGATCCTTGGCGTCGTGGATCTTGACGCCCAGGTTGGACTGGCAGACGCGGAAGCCCTGGGTGATGGCGCTGGTGGTCATCCAGATGTCGATGCCGTAGCGCGCCACGTCGCTGCCCCAGACGTCCTGATCGACGTAATAGTTGGCCACGTCGCGGCTGATGGCGAAGTCGCCGCCGATGGGCTGGCGCACGCGCTTGCCGTAGAGGGCCCGGGTCATGTTGTAGACGATGTTGTTGGTGATGGTGCCGTCGTACTTGTGGCGCTGATAGACCGGGGCCACGAACTGATAGTCTTTCTCCAGCACCGGGTCCAGCAGGTACTTGACCCAATCGCTGGTGATCGAGCGCAGGTCGCTGTCGACCATGCCGCAGGCCTTGACCTTCAGGCGCGCGGCCGCCTCGAAGATCGAGCGCAGGGCGCTGCCCTTGCCGCCGGGGCCGCGATAGATCGATACGATTTTCTCTTGCCAGGGCTTGATCTCGAAATCGCGGGCCATCTCGCGGGTGTCGTCGGTGGAGCCGCCGTCGGCGATAAGGATGACGCTGCGTTTGTCGCCAAAGTGCTTGGCCAGGCCGTGGGTCAGCATCTGGATGACGTGGACGATGGTTTGTTCGTTGTTGAAGCAGGGTATGCCCATGAGGATGTCGGCCGAGCCGATCTCCTCGATGCGCTTGGCCGTGTAGCCGCGCAGGGCGGTGTTGTAGGGCATGGGTTGACCTCCTTTCGGGGGTGAATCAAGTCTCCGATGACGGCGGCGCGGGCGCTCCGACCTTGGCCGGGGGCAGGTCTTTTTTGTAGACGACCGTGCGATAGGGAAAAGGAATCTCCACGCCGGCCGCGTCAAAGCGCTTCTTGACATGCTCCAGCAGCCAGAACCTGGCCAGCCAGGCCTCGTCGATATTTTCCGTCCACAGATAAATCCGCACGACCACGGCGTATTCGCCCAACTCCACCACGCGGACCCACGGCTCGGGGCCGTCGGCTTGGCGGTGGGGGCAGCGGCCGGCCTCATCCAGCATCAGCTGGCGGGCCAGGTCGATGTCGGTGTCGTAGCTGACGCCCACCTCCACGGTGCAGAGCATGCGCTCCTCGACGATGGTGTAGTTGGAGATGACCATGCCGTCGATCTTTTCGTTGGGGATGATCAGGCGGCGGTTCTGCCAGGTCTTGACGATGGTGTGGCGCAGGGTGATGTCCTCGACCGTGCACGATTCGCCCTCGATCAACAGCTTGTCGCCGATGCGGAAAGGCCGATACGCCGCGATGGCCACGCCCGAGACCAGGTTGGAGAGCGTGGGCTTGGCCGCCAGGCCCACCACCAGCGCCGTGATGCCCGCGCCGGCCAGCATCGTGCTCATCAGCGCGCGCAACTGGGGCACCAGGCTGACGAAGAGCATCACCCCGGCCAGGGCCACCAGCAGCGTCTTCAACCGCACCATGTAGCGCACGATCGTCTCGTCGACCTTGCGCCGCAGGTGGCCGATGACCCATTTGGCCTGGTTTTCCATGATCTTGGTCAGCACCCGCGAGGAAACCGTGGCCACGGCGGCGATGACCACGGCCAGGCTCAGCGCCCCGGGAATGGTGCTGAAATCCAAAAGCATCGACCAGGTGAAATCAGGCATGGCCCGCTCAGAGCCACTTTTTGTGGCGGAAATAGATGATCAGCCCCGCGGCCACCGCGGCCATCGCGGCCAAGACCGCCGGATAGCCATAGTGCAGGCGCAGCTCGGGCATGTATTCGAAATTCATGCCATAAACCCCGGCGATGAACGTCAGCGGGATAAAGATCGAGGCCATGATCGTCAGCACCTTCATCACCTCGTTGGTGCGGTTGCCCAAGGCCCCCAGGTGCAGCTCCATCAGGCCGGTGGCCTGCTCGCGGATGGCGTCGGCGGCGTCGAGCACGTGCAGGGCGTGGTCGGCCACATCGCGCAAAAATGGCCACACCGGCTGGCTGAAAAAGCCCGAATCGCCCCTGGCGATGAAATTGACCACCTCGCGCAGGGGCCACAGCACCCGCCGCAGGTGGATTATCTGGCCCTTGAAGTGATAGAGCGCCTTGGCCGAGGCCTCGGAGGGGTTGGCCAAGACCTGGTCCTCGATGGCGTCGAGGCTCTCGCCGAAGGCTTCCAACACGCCGAAATTGCTGTCGATCATCACATCGATGATGGCGTAGGCCAGGTAGTCGGCCCCCATTTCGGCGATGCGGCCGCGCCGCTGGGCGATGCGCTGGGCCACCAAATCCAGGGGCGTGTCGTCGCTCTCCTCGAAGGTGGCCACCCAACCCCGGCCCAAGACCAGGCTGAGCTGCTCCTCGCTGATGACGGCGGTTTGTTGATCGAAGCGCAGGAGCCTCAGCACCACGAAGAGATAGTCGGCGAACTCCTCGACCTTGGGCCGCTGGGTGGCCTCGACCACATCCTCCAGCAGCATCGGGTGCAGGTTCAGGCGTTGGCCCAGGCCGCGGATCAGCTCCAGGTCGTGCAGGCCGCGCACGCGCAGCCAGCAGACCTCGTCGGCGACCGGGGCCACGTCGCCCGGCCCGGCGTTTTCGACCACGCGCCGGCCCTGGCCGTTGTAGTAGGTCACCGTGGCCGAAGGCGTCTGGACGCGCCGCCGGCCCACGTGGACCAGCGACCCGGGCGGCAGGGCGGCCCGCCGAGACCAGCCTTTGATAAAATCGAGCATGGCGGTGGGCTTCGATGCCTTCCGCGCCCGCCCCGACGGCGGGCCGTTGGCGGCTTTGGCCCGGCCCGCTAGGGCGTGGGCGCCTTGGTCAACAAGAACTTCAGGTCGTTGTCGTCGAAGTAAAACCCGCCGCCCATGAAGAACGTGCTGTTGCCCTGGTCGCTGAGCACGTCGTCAACGCCGGCGGTGACATAAAAGTATTTCATGAACCGATAGTCGGAACGCAGCTTGAGGTGGGGCTTTTCGTCGGTGCTGAAGTCGAAGAGCTCCATGGTCAGGCGCAGGTCGTCGTCCATGAGCATGTAGTCCAGGGCGAAGCCGCCGGTGGACTGGAACAGGCCGGCGCGAATCACGGCGTCGTAGAAGCGCTTGCCGATCTGGGCGTTGAAGGTCAGGTCGTCCTTGTCGGTGGTGAACTGCTTGACCCGGACGTGGGAAATCTCGCCGTCGGTGTTGGTGGTGGTGTCGGTGAGCGTCTCGCGGCGGCGGCCCACCGGGTCGGAGACCACGCCCAGCAGGTAGAACTTGTCCATGCGCGGCTGCAAGAGCACGTTGACCTCGCTGCGCAGGGCCTCGTGCTGGAACAGGTACTCGCCGCGGTAATCCACCTTCAGGCGCCAGGCGTCGCCCTGGCCGATGTAGTCGTTGATGCCGGTGAGGGCCTGGTCGATCTTGTCGATGGTGGCGTCGTCGTTGACCAGGCGGCCCAGGGTGCCCTTGCCCTGGTTGATCTTGTCGCTGACCTGGCGCAGGGAGGCCAGGGTGGAGTTGAGGTCGCGCACGGTCTGGTCGTTGTTGACCAGTTGGCCGATGGTGCCCTTGCCGTCGTCGATCTTGGCCAGCACGGAGTTGAGGCTGTGCATGGTCTGTTCCATGTTGGCGCTGGCCTTGGCGAAGTTCTGGATGGTGCTGGTCAGGGCCGAGCGGTTTTCGTCGCTGAGCTGGCTGATGTTTTCGGAAAAATTGTCCAGGTTGGCGATGATGTTGTCCAGCCGGGCCTGGTTGTCGCCGATGACCACCTTGAGCGTGTCGGTCAGCTCCTTGATGTTGGAAAGCGACTGGGCGATGTTGCGTTGGCTCTCGGGCGAGGCGATGCTCATCTTCAGCGACGAGGTGATGGCCCCGATGTCCTCGGCCACCTGGCCGATGCGGCTCATGACCTGATCCAGGTCGGTGGGCACGCTGGCCCGGGCCAGGCGCTGGCCGTTTTCCAGCGGCGGCGCGGCGGGGCTGCCGCCCTCGATGGAGACGAACTTGTCGCCCAGAACGCCACGGGTGCGGATCAGGGCCTGCACGTCGGCCGGCAGATGCACGTCCTCGTTGATGCGTAGCGTAATCCGCGCCCGGCCCTGGTCCAGGCTCACCCCGGCCACCTTGCCGATGGTGATGCCGGCCATTTCCACCGGGGCGTTGAGCTTCAGGCCGCTGGCCGAATCGAACAGCGCCCAGACCTCGTAGCCAGCCGGCTCGCCGATCTGGAAATCGCCCAGCCGCAGCGTCATGTAACCCAACAGGGCGATGGCCACCATCACGAAGACGCCGACTTTTGCTTCCGTGGATACCCCGGCCATGAACCCTCCGCCCTTTCGCCTCTCAAGCCATTAAAACATATTATCGGCGCGGCCGCGAATTACAATACCTCGATGGGCCCCTCGACGCTGCCGCTGATGAACTGTCGCACCACCGGGTCGTCGCTGTCGCCGATCTGTTCGGGCGAGCCGCTGGCGATGATCCGGCCCTGATAGAGCATGGCGATCTGGTGGGCGATCTTGAGCGCCCCGGCGATGTCGTGGCTGATGACCACGCTGGTGATGCCCAGGCGCTCCTGGGTGTCGGCGATGAGCCGGTTGATGGCCTCGGTCATCAACGGGTCCAGGCCGGTGGTGGGCTCGTCGTAGAGCACGATCTCGGGCTCCAGGGCGATGGCCCGGGCCAGGCCCACGCGCTTGCGCATGCCGCCGCTTAGCTGGCTGGGCATCTTGGCCTCGACGCCGGGCAGGCCCACCATGCGCAGCTTGTCGGCGACGATGCGGGCGATCTCGGCGGCCGAGTGGCTGGTGTGCTCGCGCAGGGGAAAGGCCACGTTGTCGAAAACGCTCATCGAATCGAAAAGCGCCGCATCCTGGAAAAGCATGCCGAAACGCCGGCGGATTTGATTGAGCTGGCGGTCATCGAGGTGGCCGATGTCCTGGCCGCCCACCAGCACCTGGCCGGCGTCGGGCTTGATCAGGCCGATCATGTGCTTGAGCAGCACGCTCTTGCCGCCGCCCGAACGGCCGATGATCACGGTGATCCGGCCGCGGGGGATGGTCAGGTTCAGCCCGTCGAGCACCCGCTGGCGGCCGAAGTTCTTGACCAGATCGCGCAGTTCGATGATGTTTTCCGCAGCCGCCACATCCGCCCTCAAAACATTATCGCCGTCAGGGCGTAGTCGGCGGCCAGGATCAGCACGCTGGCCAGCACGACGGCCTCGGTGGTGGCCCGGCCCACGCCCTCGGCCCCGCCAGAGGTGTAAAAGCCCTTGTAGCAGCCGATCAGCGAGAGGATCAGCCCGAAGATGGCCGACTTGACCAGGCCCATGCCGATGTCGTCGAACTCGACGTATTCGATGATCTTGGCCACGAAAACGCCCTCGTTGATGCCCAGCATCCCCACGCCCACCGCGTAGCCGCCCAGGATGCCGATGAAGTTGGCCACGATCGTCAGCGCCGGCAGCATGATCACCGCCGCCAGCACCCGGGGCAGCACCAGATATTGCACGGGATTGACGGCCATGACGTAGAGGGCGTCGATCTGCTCGGTGACGCGCATGGTGCCGATCTCGGCGGCCATGGCGCTGCCGGCCCGGCCGGTGACCATCAGCGAAGTCAGCACCGGGCCCAGCTCGCGGGTCAGGGCCAGGGCCACCGTCGAGCCGACCAGGCTCTCGGCCCCGAACAGCGAAAAGCCGTAATAGCTTTGCAGGGCGAAGACGCCGCCGGTGAAGGCGCCGGTGAGCATGACCACGTTGATGCTCTTGTTGCCCACGAACTCCATCTGCTTGAGCACCAACCGCATGCGCCACGGCGGCCGCAGCAGCCACAGCGCCGCCTGGGCCAGCAGCAGGACGATCTCGCCGGCCTCGCTCAGGCCGCCCATGGTCTTGCGGCCGATGAATTCGAAAAATCTGCTAAACAATCGCGCGCGCTTTCATCGGAATGGGCCGTTGGCGAGCCTCGCTCGGCCACGTGACGTCGCGGCCGGGCGGCATTCTTACACTATAGTTTTGCCGCGCCGCTTGGTCAAGGAAGCTCCGGGCCGATTTCATTACATTATTGACGTTTGCCCCGCTGGTTGATAATTTTTGTCATGCTGGGGGGTGTCCACGAGGACTGAGAGCGCCGCCGCCAAAGGCGCGACCCCTTGAACCTGATCCGGATCATGCCGGCGGAGGGAACGGCCCGTCCTGTCGCAAACCGTTAGCGCGTTTGTCCTTGGGCCGCGGGTCAGCGGCCTTTCGCTTTTTTCCCGCCGGTTTTTCTTTTGTGGCAGCGGAGGCCAGCCATGCCCACGGCCAGGGTGTTGATCATCGCCGGCAGCGACTCGGGCGGCGGCGCGGGGATCCAGGCCGACGTCAAGGCCGCCACGGTCCTGGGCGGCCACGCCATGACCGTGGTCACCGCCCTCACCGCCCAGAACAGCCTGGGCGTCAGCGCCGTCCACGCCGCGCCGCTGGATTTCGTGCGCGCCCAGTTCCACGCCGTGGTGGGCGACATCGGCGCCGACGCGCTCAAGACGGGCATGCTGCATTCGGCCGAGCTGGTCGAGCTGGTGGCCGAGTTGGCGGCCCCGCTGGCCGCGCCGCTGGTGGTCGACCCGGTGATGGTGGCCAAGGGCGGCGACCGCCTGCTGGCCATCGAGGCCATCGAGGCCCTGCGCCGCCGGTTGTTGCCCCTGGCCGCCCTGGTCACGCCCAATCTCGACGAGGCCGAGGCCATCCTGGGCCGGACCGTGCGCGATCGGCCGGCCATGGAGTGGGCCGCCCGCCAGTTGGTGGAATTGGGGGCCCAGGCGGCCCTGGTCAAGGGCGGCCACCTGGCCGGCGACCCTGGCGACGCCCTTTTTGACGGCCGGCAAGCCTATTTTTTCAGCGCCCCGCGCCTGCACACACCCCACACCCACGGCACCGGCTGCACCCTGGCCACGGCCATCGCCACCCTTTTGGCCCAGGGCCAAGCCCTGGTCCCGGCCGTGGAGCGGGCCCGGCTGTTGGTGCGCCGGGGCATCGCCGCGTCCCAACCCCTGGGCGCCGGCCACGGCCCGGTGGTGGCCCGGGCCGACCTGGACCCGCTGCTGAGCTTGGGCCAGACCCTTGATTCCGCCCTGCAACTGTTGCCCGCCGACCAGGCCGCGCGCCTGCGCGCCGCCAGCCCCCAAGAGCTGGCCGAGCGCCTGGCCCGCGCTGGAAAGGAAGCCTGAAGATGATCGACACCCAACTGACCGCCGCCCGCAAGGGCCAGATCACCCCGGCCATGGCCGCCGTGGCCCAGAGCGAGGGCCTCGACGCCGAAATCATCCGCCAGGGCCTGGCCCGTGGCGTCATCGCCATCCCCTGCAACCCGGCCCACGCCTGCCTGCAACCGCGCGGCGTGGGCCAGGGGCTTGCGGTCAAGGTCAACGCCAACATCGGCACCAGCCCCGACCGCTGCGATCCGGCCGAGGAGCGCCAGAAGCTGCAAGCGGCCCTGGAGGCCGGGGCCGACGCGGTGATGGACCTGAGCACCGGCGGCGACCTTGTCGCCATGCGCCGCCAGATCATCGCCGCCTGCCCCGTGCCCGTGGGCACGGTGCCGATCTATCAAGCGGCGGTGGAGATCACGGGCCAGGGCAAGGGCGTGGTCGATCTGAGCGCCGACGACCTGTTCCGCGTCATCGAGCAGCAGGCCGTCGAGGGCGTGGACTTCATGACCGTCCACTGCGGGGTGAACATGGCCGCCCTGGAGCGCCTGCGCCTGGAGGGCCGCGTCACCGACGTGGTCAGCCGGGGCGGGGCCTTCATGGCCTGCTGGATCATCAAAAACCAGGCCGAAAACCCGCTTTTCGCCCAATACGACCGCCTGCTCGACATCTGCCGCCGCCACGACGTGACCCTCTCGCTGGGCGACGGCCTGCGGCCCGGCTGCCTGGCCGACGCCACCGACCGCGCCCAGATCACCGAGCTGATCACCCTGGGCGAGCTGACCCAGCGGGCCTGGGACGCCGGCGTCCAGGTGATGATCGAGGGGCCAGGCCACGTGCCGCTCAACCAGATAGTCACCAACATCCAGCTACAAAAACGCCTCTGCCACGACGCGCCCTTTTACGTGCTGGGCCCCCTGGTCACCGACGTGGCCGCCGGCTGGGATCACGTGGCCTGCGCCATCGGCGGGGCCATCGCCGCCACGGCCGGGGCCGATTTCCTCTGCTACGTCACGCCCACCGAGCACCTGGCCCTGCCCGGACCAAAGGACGTCTACGAGGGCGTGATCACCACGCGCATCGCCGCCCACGCCGCCGACGTGGCCCGGGGCCGCGCCCAGAGCGTGGCGCGCGATCGTCAAATGGCCCAGGCCCGCGCGGCCATGGACTGGGAGACCATGATGAGCCTGTGCCTGGACCCCAAAACCGCCCGGGCCATGCGCGAGGGCAGCCGGCCCCAAGAGGACGAGGTCTGCACCATGTGCGGCAAGTTCTGCGCCGTGCGCCTGATGCGCGACTATCTGCACCCCGAGCGCAAAAAGGTCTGAGGCCGTGCGCCTGGTGGTCTTCAGCGACCTCGACGGCACGCTCCTCGATCATCACGATTATGCCTGGAGCGCGGCCCGGCCGGCCCTGAGCGCGCTGCGGGCCGCCGGCGGGGCGCTGGTGCTGTGCAGCAGCAAGACCAGCGCCGAGATGATCGCCCTGCACGGCGAGATGGGCCTGAGCGAGCCGTTGGTGGCCGAAAACGGCGGCGGGATCTTCGCGCCCGAAGCTCACCCCCTGGCCGCCGGGCCGGGCTGGCGGCCGGCCGAAGCGGGCTGGCGCGTGCTTGCCCTGGGCCTGGGCATAGACGAGGTGCGCGCCCGCCTGGCCCGCTTCAACGGGCCATTCGGGGCCAGGGGCTTTGGCCAGATGAGCGACGCCGAGGTGGCCGGCCTCACCGGCCTGAGCCCGGCGCGGGCGGCCCTGGCCCGGCGGCGGCGCTTCAACGAGCCGCTGATCCTGCCCCGGCCCGAGGAGCAGGCCGAAAGCTTCATCGCCGCGGCCCGGGCCCACGGCCTGGCCGTGACGCGGGGCGGGCGGTTTTTTCATCTGCTGGGCGGCGGCGACAAGGGCGCGGCCGTGGCCAGGCTCATCGATTATTATAAGGGCGGCGCCGAGGAAATCCGCACCATGGCCCTGGGCGACGCGCCCAACGACGCCTCCATGCTGCGGGCGGTGGACTGGCCCGTGTTGCTGGCCCGGCCCGACGGCTCCCACGCCGCCGTGGACGCGCCGGGCCTCGCGTTGCAACCCCTGCCCGGCCCCCGTGGCTGGAACCGCGCCGTGTTGGCGGCGCTGGAGGAACTGGCCCCATGAGCACGCCCACCAGCCGGGTGCTGAAACTTTTGCTGGAGGCCCAAGGCCCCCGTTCGGGTCAGGAGATGGGCCGGCTGCTGGGTTGCAGCCGGGCGGCGGTGGGCAAGGCGGTGGCGAATTTGCGCCAGCGGGGGTTTGCCATCGAGGCCAGGCCCCGGGCGGGCTATCTGCTGGTGGCCGAGCCCGAGGCCGTCTTGGCCGAACGCGTGGAGGCCCGCCTGCCCGAGGGCTGCCTGGGCCGGCCGCTTTTGCACTACCAGACCATCGACTCGACCAACCTGGAGGCCCGCCGCCTGGCCGAGGCCGGCGCGGCCCACGGGGCTTGCCTCTGCGCCGAGCACCAGAGCGCCGGCCGGGGTCGGCTGGGCCGGGCCTGGCAGGCGCCGGTGGGGGCCAGTCTGCTGTTTTCGCTGTTGCTGCGGCCGGTCGATCTGCCGGTCGATCTGGTTTTTCTGCTGAACAACGTGGTCAGCCTGGCCGTGTGCCGGGCGGTGGAAGGGCTTTGCGGATTGCGGGCCATGGTCAAGTGGCCCAATGATGTTTTTCTCGACGGGCGCAAGCTGGTGGGCGTGCTGACCGAGTTCACCTGCCGGGCCGACCGGATCGACCACGTGGTGGTCGGCGCGGGGCTGAATGTCAACTGGAGCCCCGAAGATCTGGCCATGCTACCCGCGCCGGCCGCCTCGCTGCTGGCCGCCAGCGGCCGCCGCTGGGACCGCGCCGTGCTCCTGGCGGCCATTCTGCGCCAGGCCGACGCCCTCTACGCCTCGCTGCTGGCCGGCCAACTGGAGGCGCTGCGCGATGAATATCAACGCCAGAGCCTCTTGCTGGGCCGCCAGGTGACGATCGACGACGGTGGCGCGCTGGTGGGCGGCCAGGTGGCCGGCTTCGAGCCAGACGGCGCGTTGCGCCTGAGCACCGGCCCCGGCCGCGTCAGGATTGTCCGCCACGGCGACGTGAGCCTCAAGTCCATCGCCGGCCTGGAGGGCAGGGAATAGGCTCAGGCCCGCGCGATGTCGCGGCAATAGACCATCTTGGCGTCGCCGGGTGCGTAAAAGTCGTCCATGCGCGCGGCGAGGCGGTAGCCCAGGCCGGCGTAGAAACGCCGCGTGGCCGCGTAAGGCTGGCGCGAGGACGTCTCGACATAGACGCGCCGCCCGCCCAACTCGGCCACGCGACGCTCCACCTGGGCCATCAGCGCCCGACCCAGGCCCCGGCCCTGGCGCGCCGGATCGACGACGATCCAATATAAATCCCAACAGGCGTCGGTGCAGGCAATGGGCCCGAAGCAGGCGTAGCCGGGGCATTGGTCGTTTTCGGCAGCAAAAACAAAATGATAGCCGCTGGCCAGGCCCTTGGCCCGGCGCTCTTGCACCAGCTCCACGGCCACCAGCACCTCCTCGGCCGAAAAATTGCCGGCGGCCAGGCACAGGCCGCGCACCAACTCTTCGTCGCCGCGGGCCAGCTCCTCGCGCCAAGGCGCGGCGAACGCCATCAGGCCAGCCCCGTCTTTTCGACCGCGCAACCCCGCCGCCGGCCCCGGCTGGCCGAACCCAGAATGCGCCAGACCACGATGGTCTGATCCAGCCCGGCCCGGCGGGCGGCGGCCATGAAGCCGGCGTCGTCGGCCAGGCAGGGGTTGGCGTTGACCTCGAGGATGAACGGCCGGCCCTTGCGATCGACGCGAAAATCGACCCTGGCCCAGCCCCGCAGGCCAAACAGCCGCCAACAGCGCAGGCTCATGGCCTTGAGACGGGCCAGCAGTTCGGCGT
This sequence comes from Desulfarculus baarsii DSM 2075, assembly GCF_000143965.1. Taxonomy (GTDB): domain Bacteria; phylum Desulfobacterota; class Desulfarculia; order Desulfarculales; family Desulfarculaceae; genus Desulfarculus; species Desulfarculus baarsii. The sequence continues at coordinate 231,781 of NC_014365.1, forward strand.
CGCGGGGCTCGAAGTCAAAGCGTCGCGGGGTGTGGTTGTATTCGTGGGAATCCTCCACCCACTTGGCCCGATAGCCCACGATGTGGGGTTTGCCGGGCTGGAAGCCCTCGAAGGTGATCTCGGCCGGCGGCAACACCTCGGGCCCCCGCGAGCCGGCCAGGATGGCGATGTTGAACTCGCGGCCATCGATGTAAGCCTCGGCGAAACAGTCGCCGCCCAGGGCCTTGCCCCGCTGGGCGATGGCCGCGCGCATGGCCGCCCGGCCCAGGGGCTTGATGATCGAGTGGTCGTCCAGGCCCACCGAGCCGTGCTCCCAGACGGATTTGACGATATAGCGCCTCAGTGGCGAAAATGGCAGGCCGTCATCGCGGGGGCCGCACCAGTCGGGCGTGGGCAGGTTGCTCTCGCGCATGGCCTTTTTGGCCAGGAGCTTCTGCGATGTCAGCAGCATGCCCCTGGCCCCGGCCCCGGTGTAGCGCAGGCGCAGGCGCTCCAGCAGCAGCGGGGCCAGGTGGATCATGCGGGCCATGCCCAGGGGCGTCTCGACCAGGTTGAAGACCACATCCGGCCGCAGCTCCTCCAGGGCCTGACGGGTCTGATCGACCTCGGGGCCAAAGGCCAGGCCCTGGGCGCGATGACCCAGGCGGCCCAGCGCCGCCAGCACCTGGCTGGCCTGGACGACGTTGTCGGCCAGATCGGGCGCGGCGTCGGGAGACGCCATGTCGTGCAAAACCACCACTTTCATGGCGCGCTCCCGGTTGTTCAGGCCGCGACCGTGGCCCGGCGGGCCAGGGCCGAGGCGACGATGGCCTCGATCAGTTCATCATAGCCCATGCCGGCCAGGCCGCAGAGGATGGGCAGGTCCGAGTGGCCGGGGCACAGGCCGGCCAGGGGGTTGATCTCCATGAAATGGGGCCGGCCCGTTTCGTCGCAGCGCAGATCCACCCGGCTGGCGTCGCGGCAGCCCAGGCCGCGATGGGCGGCCACGGCCAAGGCGGCGCAGGCCTGGGCCAGGGGGCCGTCGGCCAGCTCGTAGCGCACCAGGCCCTCGCAGTTTTCCTTGTTGTGATAAGAATATACCTCGGCCTCGGCCCTGGCCAGCAAGATCACCTCCATCACCGCCACGGCCCTGGCCGCCGACCCCGTGCCCAGCACGCCCACGGTGAACTCGCGGCCGGGCAAAAAGTGCTCGACCAGCACCGGCTGGCCGTAGCGCGCCAGCAGCCGCTGGCAGACCGCCGCCAGCGCCGCCGCGTCACCCACCTTGCCGGCCGCCTCCACGCCCCGGCCGGTGCCCTCGGCCACCGGCTTGGCGAACAACGGATAGGCCAGCGACACCTCGGCCAGTTGAGCCACGTCGTCGATGACGGCGAAATCCGGCGTGGCCAGGCCCAAGTCGCGCACGACCCGCTTGGCCATGGCCTTGTGCAGGGTCAGGCTCAGGGTCAGCGGATCGGAAAACACATAGGCCTGGCCGTGGTAATCCAGCACCGCCGGAACCTGGGCCTCGCGGCCGAAGCCGCCCAGGCCCTCGGCGATGTTGAAGACCAAGTCCCAGCGCTGGCCGGCCAAGAGCGCCGCCATCAGCTCCGGCAAGCCGCCCACCCGGCGGGGCTGATGCCCCAGCCGGGTCAGGGCCGCCTCGATGGCCGCGATCGTCTCGGGGCTGTCGAACTCGGCCACGGCCTCGGGCTCGAAGCCCCGGGCCAGATAGTCTTGGCGCAGATCATAGGTCAGGCCGATAAGCATCGCGTCGCCTTGTCAGCACAGGGCCCGGCCGGGGCCGTGGGCGTTGTCGGGGTAGGCGTATTGACCGCCCTCGTAATTGCGCAGCAACAGCGCTTCATCTTGGCGACCGATCACCGACTCGGGGTAGAGGGCCACCTTGCCGCCGCCGCCCGGGGCGTCGATGACGTAGGTGGGCACGGCGTAGCCGGTGGTGTGGCCGCGCAGGCCGGCGACGATCTCCAGGCCCTTGGCCACGGGCGTGCGAAAATGGGCCGAGCCGCAGATGGGGTCGCATTGATAGAGGTAATAGGGCCGCACGCGCAGGCGCAGCAAACCCTGCATCAGCGCGCGCATGGTGGCGACATCATCGTTGATGCCGGCCAGCAGCACCGTCTGGCTGCCCAGGGGGACGCCGGCGTCGGCCAGGCGGGCGCAGGCCTTGGCCGCCTCGACGGTCAGCTCGGCCGGGTGCATGAAGTGCAGGCTGATGAACAGCGGGTGGTATTTTTTCAGCATGCGGGTCAAGGCCGGGGTCACCCGCTGGGGCAACACGGCCGGAACCTTGCTGCCGATGCGGATGATCTCCACGTGACGCATGGCCCGCAGGCGCGAAAGCAGCCACTCCAGGCGGTCGTCGGCCATGGTCAGCGGGTCGCCGCCCGAGATCAGCACGTCGCGCACGGCGGGCGTGGCCTCAATGTAGGCCAGGGCCCGCTCCAGGGCGCGCTTGCCCGTGTGCATGCCGCCGCCGCCCACCAGGCGCGAGCGCGTGCAATAGCGGCAATAGGTCGAGCAAAAGCCGGTGGCCAACAGCAACACCCGGTCGGGGTAGCGGTGGACCAGGCCGGGCGCGGCCATGTCGGCGTCCTCGGCCAGGGGGTCGTGGCTTTCGCCGGGGCTGACCACGGCCTCCATCCAGGTGGGCACCACGGCCCGGCGCAGGGGGTCGGCCGGATTTTGGCGGTCGATCAAGCTGAGATAATAGGGCGTGATGGCCATGGGCAGACGGCCGGCCACGGCCTCGAAGGCGCGGCGTTCTTCTTGCGCCAGGGGAAAAAAGCGCTCCAACGCCTGGGGGTTGGTCAGGCGGTTGCGCACCTGCCAGCGCCAGTCATTCCACTGGGCCGCGCAGACGCCGGGAAAAAAGCGGCGGCGAAAGGCGGCGCTGGCGCTGGATTGATGAGGATTGAAACCATGGCCCGCCTCGGTCGACCAATCGACCGCGGGCGTGGCGGGTAGCGGGCAAGGGACGGATTTTCGGCCTGGAGGGTCCAGGTCTTCGGTGGAGGCTTCGCACTGGTTGCTGTTGGCGGCGATTTGGCTCATTCTGAAGCTCCTGCCCCAAATAATTCCGTTGCGTTTTTTTGGTGGATGATTCCGGGCGGCCGGCCCGATCGGTTGACGGCCCGACGACCGTTAGCGCGGGCCGCCGTCGACCGGGAAGATACGCCCTCGAGCCAGGTTGGTTTGGGCGAAACGCTTGACCTTCAGCGCCGGCTCGCCGCCGCTTTCGGTCAAGTCGCCCCAGACGGTGACCTCGCGGCGCAGAAGGGTCATCATTTCCTTGCGCAGTTCGCCGGGCAGCAGCCGGTGAACCGTCTCGTCGTAGCTGGCGATGGCAAAGACTTCGACGTTGCCGGCGCGGTCCCACTCCACGGGGATCAAAAGGCCGGTCAACTCGGTTTCTTTGGTGCGGCAGGCGCAGTTCATTGCTGGCGTCTCCTGGCGTACATCGCCGCCGGGCGCTCTTTCAAGCCATGTGCCAACGGATATCGCTTTGAAATTACGAATTGTTTTAATGTTACAAGCGATTGGGGTGAAGTGAAATTTCACTCAAGCCCAGGTATGGGCGGCGCGGCCGACCGCAATCCTTGGCTCGCGCCACCCGCGCTGAAGTCATTTGAAAGGGTTCAGCGGCGCCGGCAAGTTCCGGGACCGGGCCAGGCGACCGTACAATTCCATGTCGCGCTGGTTCAACCGGGCCAACTGTTTGATCAGGTCATCGTCGCTCGCCAATCGGGCCAGGCGTTGGGCGTAGCCCGGCAGGCGGCCCTTGTTGTCGGCGCGGGCGGCGGGGCGCTCCGGCCAACCCAAGGCCGTGGCCAACCGCGCCAGGTCGGAAGGATAGCGCTCTTGCAGCCCCACGAAGTCAAAATCGTCAATCGTCATTGATTTAAGTATGTTGTTGCTGACAAAATCGCGCATGACGGGCAGGCGGGCAAACCGTGGCAGATCCAATTCGTGCTCCAGCATGTGATCGTGGATCAAGTTGCCGTGGCGGTCGCTGGTCAGCCAGAAATAATAGTGGCTGACCAGCCGAGCCACCGGATGACGCAACCAGATGACGCGCTTGGCCTCCGGGCAGGCCAACAGATACTTGTCGGCCGGAAAGTGACCATGGATCACTGTGGTTCGCGGCGGCAGGCCGGCCACCAGGCCCACCGCCCGCCGCTGGGCCAGCTCCGGGTCCAGGTGGCAAAGCGAACGGGGGTCTTCCATGAACTCGGCGTAATCGCCAAAACCCGCCTCTGGGCCATAGTGCTCGGCCAAGGCCCGGCGGAAGCTGGCGCCCGCCGCCTTGGGCACGTGCACGCTGATCAGCTCCACCCGCGGCGCGGGCTGCGGCGCGGCGGCCCGTGGCCCTCGAAGCTTTTTAAATGATCCGAATACTCCCATTGCTCGGCCCGACCCGCGTTGCACGAATGGTTCACGGCAGGGCAAGCCGCGTGGAATTTCGCCGCTTGCCGGCTTGCCTCGCAGGGAATAATCGGAATCCGTCGTCCCGTGGTTACGGCGCGCTCAGCGAAAATCCTTGGCGCGCAGGCCGTACTTGGCCATCAGGTAGCGATATTGGCGGGTGGTCACGCCGGCCTGGGCCGCGCAGCGGTCCACGCGGCCTTTCTTTTGCGTGAGCTGCTTGATCAGGTAGCGCTGTTCGACCTCGTTGACCGCCCGCTGGCGGGCCTCGGCCAGGCGCAGCTCAAAGGCCTCCTCCTCGCCGGGCGCGGGGGAGCTGAGGGCCAGCAGGTCGGCGGGGAAGCTGGTGGCGCAGAGGGTGTCGGTCTTTTCGAGGATATAGGCGCGCTCCAGCAGGTTTTCCAGCTCGCGGATGTTGCCGGGCCAGGCGTAATTGCGCAGCGCCTCCATGACCGTGGCGTCGATGGCCCCGATGTTCTTGCCGTATTCGGCGTTGAGGCGCTCTAGAAAGGTGCGGGCCAGAATACCCACGTCCTCGCGGCGTTGGCGCAGAGGCGGCAGTTCGATCTGGAAGACGTTGAGCCGATAGAACAGGTCGCCACGAAAGGCCCCGGCCTCCATCAGCTCTTGCAGGTTGACGTTGCTGGCGGCCACCACGCGCACGTCCACGGCGATGGTGCGCTCGCCGCCGACCCGCGAGAATGTGCCGTCCTGCAACACCTGAAGCAGCTTGATCTGGGCGTTGGGCGAGACGGTGCCGATCTCGTCGAGGAAGATCGTGCCGCGATCGGCCAGCTCGAACTTGCCCAGCTTGCGGCGTTCGGCCCCGGTGAACGAGCCCTTTTCGTGGCCGAACAACTCGCTTTCCACCAGATTTTCGGGGATGGCCCCACAGTGAACGGAGATGAACGGGCCGGAGCCTCGCTTGCTGTGGCTGTGGATCAGCTTGGCGATGAGGCTCTTGCCGGTGCCGGTCTCGCCGGTGAGCAAGACCGTGGCCTTGGTCGAGGCCACCGACTCGATGCGCTCGTAGACGGCCTTCATCAGCGGCGAGCGGGTGCGCACCAGATCGCGGGACTCCACCCGCCAGAAACTGTCGCGCAAAAATTGCAGCTCGGCCTGAATCTTGTGGCTTTGCCGCAGGTTGTCCAGCACCAGCTCGACCTCGTGGACGTCCACCGGATAGATCAGATAGTCCTCGGCCCCGGCCTTGACCGCCTCCACCGCCTGGCGGATGGCTTCCGGCGGGGCCAGGATGACCACGGGGACATTGCGGTGGCCGTTGCGAAAATGGCGCAGCCCCGCGGCGAAATCGCGCTGATTCTCGGGCGGCAGGCACTGGCGGATAAAGTCTATGTCAATGAAATAAATATCGAAAGCGCGCTTGCCGATGGCTTCCAGACAGGCGGGGCCGGTGTCGGTCACGGCCACCGAATAGACCGCCGACAGGCAGGCGTGGATGCTGGCCTGGGCGTTTTTGTCGTTGGTGCCAACCAAAACGGTTTTCAAAAGCCGCCTCCAGGGGCGCTTGACGCCAAATGCCAAAAAAATATAACAAAATCGCCATGGCCGCCAGAACAATCGTGGCGGGTGAATTTTGACTTCACTTTTTTATTGGCTACTGATATCAATTGATTGCCCCGCTATTTGTCATCCGGTTACACCCCGGCGGGCGCTTTTCACGATTTTTTTGAGGAAGTTCGATTTCACTTTGCGAGGGTGCGGATTTTTTTGTCCGTATTTTCGCGTGGTTGCATATAGGCATGGCTTTTGCCTGACTGGCCTGGCGTTGCGGACGGCCGTCGGGTAATATTCGCGGCGCGTCGCCCCCCATGGACGCGAATCTACACAGTGAGCCATATACGCTGCGTTGAAGGGATTACGACCGATGCAGGAAAAGCTGAACGTCAGCCTTCCGGATGCGGATGCGACTGATACTATGGATTTGATGGCCGACGAGGCCGCCAAAGAGGTGACCGATCGAAAATCGCGCGCCAAGGTCTTGCTGCTAAAGGGCGTCATCGTCACGGCCCTGATCGGCATGCTCACCGGCGGCGTGGTGTTGTGGGACGACATCATGCTGCACATGAAAGGCTTCGTCTCCACCGATCTGGGCGGCGTCTTTTTCATCCTGGCCAACGTTTCCGGCGCGGTGGGCCTGTTCTCGCTGATCTGGCGGGTGGTCCTGACGCTGATGTACAAGTCCGAGGCCCCGTGTTCCGACGACGAGCTGCCCACCATCACCATCGTGGTGCCGGCCTACAACGAGGGCTCCCAGGTGCTCAAGACCCTGCGCAGCATCGCCGCCAGCGATTATCCGGCCGCCAAGATGCAGCTGATCGCCGTTGACGACGGCTCCAAGGACGACACCTGGCTGTGGATGAAACGGGCCTCCCGCGAGCTGGGCGAGCGCCTGGACCTGCGCCGCCTCGACCGCAACAGCGGCAAGCGCCGGGCCCTGTACGAAGGCTTCATGAACAGCACCGGCGAGATCCTCGTCACCATCGACAGCGACTCCGAGATCGCCCCCGACACCCTGCGCCACCTGATCACCCCCTTCGTGCGCGAGGCCCAGGTGGGCTCGGTGGCCGGCAACGTGCGCGTGCTCAACGCCCATCGGGGCATGATCCCCAAGATGATGGACGTCAGCTTCACCTTCAGCTTCGATTTCATCCGCGCCAGCCAGAGCCAGGTCAATACCGTCCTGACCACCCCCGGCGCCCTGTCGGCCTACCGCGACAGCGTGGTGCGGCCCGATCTGGAGGGCTGGCTCAACCAGACCTTCTGCGGCCGGCCGGCCAACATCGGCGAGGACCGCGCCCTGACCAACCTGGTGCTCAAGGCCGGCTACTTCGTGCGTTTCGCGCGCAAGGCCGTGGTCTACACCGAGGTGCCCCTGGGCTACAAGGGTCTGTGCCGCATGCTGCTGCGCTGGGCGCGCAGCAACGTGCGCGAGTCGCTGGTCATGGGCCGCTTCGTGTTCACCAACTTCCGCAAGGGCGGCAAGCTGGGCGGCCGGATCAACTTCCTGCTGCAAGTCTTCGCCATGACCGTGGGCGAGGTGCTCAAGATCAGCGCCGTCTGCACCTTGGTGGCCTATCCGCTGATCATGGGCGGCAACTTCCTGGTGGGCGCGGCCATGGGCGGCACGGTGCCGGCGCTGTTCTACCTGCTGCGTCACCGCAACAGCAACTGCCTTTGGGGCTTCCCCTACTGCCTGTTCTGGGTGCTGACCCTGAGCTGGATCAGCCTCTACGCCCTGGTCACGCCCCATCGCTCCAGTTGGCTGACCAGGGGCCTGACCGAGGAGCACAAGGCCGTGGCCGAGCAGCCCGACCCCTGGACGGTCTCGGTGGCCGCCTCGGCCCGCACCGGCCTGCGCTGATCGCCAGATAAGACCGACTTTCGGCCCGACGTCCGCGGCTTGCCCGCCGTGACGTCGGGCCGGTTTTTTTGCGCGCGCGCTTCCGCGCTCAGCGCTCGGCCAACTGGGCGAAGGCGACCATGCCGGCCAGGGGCTGGGCGCGCAGCACGGCCTGGACAATGGCCCGGGCCAGGCAATCGGCCATGGCCTGGCCCAGCTCGGTGATGGCCAGGGCCTGGGGCGAGGCGAAAAAGCCCTCCTGGCGGGGTAGCTCCTTTTGGCCGGTGCCCAGGCAAAAAATCGTGTCGCCGTCGTACATGGTGTGGGCCGGCCGGATGGCCCTGGCCAGGCCGTCCTGGGCCATCTGGGCCAGTTTTTTGGCCTGGGCCTTGTCGATGGCCGCGTCGGTGGCCACCACGCCGATGGTGGTGTTCTGGCCGGGTTGACCCGGCGGGGCCTGCGGCAATTGCACGGCGCGGCGGCCTTGGGGGCCGAACTCGCCGTCGAGCTCCCGGCCGATCTCCCAGGGCCGGCCGCTGGCCGGGTCGATCACCCCGCCCAGGGAGTTGACCGCCACCAGCGCGCCCACGGTCAGGCCCGAAGCCAACACGGCGCTGGCCGTGCCCAGCCCGCCCTTGATCCCGCCCGACATGGCCCCACAGCCCGCGCCCACCGCGCCCATGGCCACCGGGCCATCGCCGGCCGCCTGGCAGGCCGCCCGGCCCCAGTCCGCGCCGGTGGGCGGGACGAACGACGCCCCGCGACCCAGGTCGTAAAGCGCCGCCGCCGGCACGATGGGCGCGACCTGGCCGCCCTCCAACGGAAAGCCCCAGCCTTTTTCGGCCAGCCAGCGCACCACGCCGTCGGCGGCGGCCAGGCCATAGACCGAGCCGCCGCATAGGGCCACGGCGTTGACCACGCGCACCAGATTTTCCGGCTGGAGCAGGTCGGTCTCGCGGGTGCCGGGGGCCGAGCCCCGCACGTCCACGCCGCCCACCGCGCCTTGGGGGCAGATCACCACGCTGACGCCGCTGGCCGCGGACAGGTCGTGATGATGGCCCACCAACAGGCCCGCCACGTCGGTGATGGCGTTGTGCCTTCCTGGTTTGATCATGCTTCAAGCCTTTTGTTGGGAATGAGCGTCAAGGCCGCGTCAATCAGCGGCTTTTTTTGGTATAGGCCACTGGCGGCCGGCCGTCAAGGGCCGGGCCCCAAACAACGGCGGCCTTCCCCCGCCAAGGGGAAGGCCGCGCGTTGGCCGTTTGCCGCGCCTCAGTAGCGGGCGCGGCCATAGGGCCCCGGATGATGGTGGGGGCCGGGGCGGTGATAATAGCCCGGCGGGCCCCACGGGCGATAATAATAGGGGCGCCGGGGCGGCGGGACCGGCACGTAGTAGGCCGGTGGCGGGTAGGGCGCGTAATAGCCCGGCGGCGGGCAAGGCGGCGGGGCCGGCACGTAGTAAACCGGCGGCGGCGGAACGTAGGGCCCGGGCAACACCACCGAAAAGCCCCAGCCTCCGCCGATGATCACGGGCGGGCGATGGGCCTGGGCCGGCGCGGCCGCGCACAGCGCCGTCACGACGGCCAAGGCGCAGCACCACAGGATCTTGGGCATGACACACGCTCCAGACGATGGCCAAAAGCGCGCCGGGCGCGTCAATTGGCCGGTTGGTTGAAGTTGCCGGCCGGCTGGCCGTAGCCGTCGCCGGGTTGGTTGAAGCCGCTGGTCGGTGGACTTGGTTCGGGCTTGGCCGGCGGTCCGGGCTGGCCGGGCTGGGCGCCGCCATAGATGTTGCGCAGCTCGATGAAACGGTCGCGGCCCAGGATCTTGCGCGCCTCCAGCAAAAAGCGCGACTTGTCCAGCGTCACCTCCGACTGGGCCTGGGCCAGTTGGGTAAACTGCTGGCGGATGGCCTCCTCGTCCAGGGGGTCTTGGTCGAAGTAGCTGTCGAGGGTGACCCTGGCCTGCTGGATCTGGTTGCGCTGGCTGATGATCTTGCGCCGCAGCTCCAGGTTGAGGTTTTCCAACGAGTCGATCTCCTCGGGGCTGAGGCTGAGCTGGGCGATGATCTCGGGCGACTGCCACCATTTGTAGAGCTTGTACATGTCGACCCCGCCCTGGGCCGCGGCCGGGGCGGCGACGGCCAGCGTCAGCAAGGCCGCGGCCAGCGTGACAATGAATTTTTGCGGCATGGCGCTTCCCTCCGCGATATGTTGCTAGCTCCGTGGCTCGTCGACATCCGAGACGGCGGCCTCGAAAAACTCCTGGTCGGCCTGACGCATGCCCCCGCTGATGACAAAGCGTTTGAAACGATCAAAGGGCTCCTCGGGCTGCCAATACATTTCGGTGGGGGCCGAGCGGGTCCACTGGCCGGCCAGGCCGACCAAGTCCAGCGGCTCGTCCAGATCGTCGGCCGGCGGCGCGGCCTGGGCCAGTGTGGCCGGGGCCGCTGGCGCGGGCCGGGCCGGGGCCTGGGTCGGCTCCATCGGCGGCGCGGCCTGGGCCAACGGGGCCGGGGCTTGCGCCGGCGGCGCGGCCACGGCCAGCGGGGCCACGGGCGCGGGCTGGCTGGGCGGCTGGAGCGGCGTGGCCAGGTTGAGGGCCACGGCGGCGGCCACGGCGGCGGCGGCCAGGCCGCGCAAGGGCCACAACCAGCGCTCGGCCTGACGTTTGCGCCGGGCCAGGGCCAGGCGGGGCGGCCGAGGCGGCGCCTTGACCACGCGCGCGGCCGCCGGGGCCAGCGCGGCCAAATCGGCCGCCAGGGCCTCCACCTGGGCCCGGCAGTAACCGCAGGCCGCCAGATGGGCCCGCACGATCTGCGACGAGCCGTCTTGGTCCACGGCCGCCCGAATGATCTCGGCCTCGCCGATGTGTTCGGTCGCTCTCATGCCTCGCCTCGCAACGCCTTCAGCAGCTCCGGCTTGCCGCGCAGCTTGGCTACCGCGCGATAAAGCTGTGTTTTAACGGCGCTTTCACTTTTGCCCAACGCCTGCGCCACTTCTTTTATGCCCAGGCCATCCAGAAAATGCAGCGTGAACGCCTCGCGCTCGCCGCCGGGCAGCCCCCGGCAGAAAGCGGCGATCATCCGCCACAGCTCCTTGCTGGCCACTTCGTCTTCCAACACCGGGCCGCCGGCGCGGCCGGCCGGGGCCGGCGTCTGCTCGTCATGTTCTTCCAACGGCCGCAGCAAGCGTCGCGCGCCCTGGCGGCGGTGATGGTCGCGCACCAGGTTGACGGCGATGCTGTAGAGCCAGGCCTTGAAGCAAGAGGCGTCGCGCAACTGGGCCAACCCGTCGAAAGCCTTGATAAAGGCCTCCTGGGCGATGTCCTCGGCGTCCATGTCCGACTGGGTGCGATAATAAACCATGCGGTAGATATCGCCCCAAAACATGTCCACCAGCTTGTCGAAGGCGAACTCGTCGCCGCCTTTGGCCTTTTGGGCCAGCGCGACGGCCAGGTCCAGCGACTGCGCGTTGTCGGATTGTGGATTCACGTCCGAAGGTCGCCTCTTGGTTGTGGCCTCCTCGCCAGCCTCGCGCGGGCTATGGCCTTTATTCGCGCAGACGTGGGGCGAGCTGATTTTGTCTACAAGTAAATCAGTTTTTTGGCGGAACGCGACTGGTTTATTGCTTGGCGATGGCCTCGTCCAGGATCCACACCGGCTCCTTGACCGGCTGGACCAGGGCGGCGGGCAGGCTTTTGTCGCCGGCGCGGACCCGTTGCAGGGCCTGGCGCTTGCCCTGGCCCATGACGAAAAACAGCGCCTGACGGGCGGCGTTGAACACCGGCAGCGTCAAGCTCACCCGCGCCACCGGCGGGTCGGCCTGGGGCGGCGGGCAGACGCCCACGGCCCAACGCCTGGTTTCGTTCAGGGCCGCGTCGCCGGGATAGAGGCTGGCCGTGTGGCCGTCGGCGCCCATGCCCAGGATCACCAGGTCGAACACCGGCGGCTCGTCGCCGCTGGCCTGAAAAAATTCGCGCAACAGCGCGTCGTATTGCCGGGCGGCCTCGTCGGGGCCCAATTCACCCTGGATGCGGTGGACGTTGGCCGCCGGCGGCGTGAAGCCGCCCTCGCACAGGCGCTTGGCCTGGCCGGCGTTGCTGCGGGGGTCATCCAGGGGCACGCAGCGCTCGTCGCCCCAGAAAAGGTGCACCTGCTCCCAGGGTATCTCGCCCACCTGGGGCGGTTGAACCAGCCTGGCGAACAGTGAAAGCGGCGAGCCGCCGCCGGGCAGGGCCACCGTGCAGACGCCCCGCGCCTGCGTCGCCTGGCGCACCACCTGAACAACCCGAGAGGCCGACACCCTGATCACCGCCTCGGGAGTGTCGAAGATCCATTCACCCAAAATCAGTCCTCGTTCCGGTCGGCCAGCAACGGGGCCACGTCCCGCGCCTGGGGCGGCCCCCAGCCGCCGGCCGGATAGAAATGCAGCCGCTTGCCGCGGTCGGCGCAGGCCTCGCAGGCCCGCAACAGCGGCTCCAGCCACTGCCAGCACAGCTCCACGCCGTCTTGCCGCCAAAACAATGTATGATCGCCCAACATGGCGTCCAGCAGCACTTTTTCGTAGGCGTCGTGCATGGGCTCGCCACCGGCCCGGAAGTCGAAGCCCATGCCCACCGTGCGCAGGCACAGCTTGGGGCCGGGCTTTTTGGTCTGGATGCTAAGGGTTATCGTTTCCTCGGGCTGGATGCCCAAGCTCAGGCGATTGCTGGTGATGTGCTCGCCCAGGGCCTGACGGAACAGCGAGTGGGGCACCTGCTTGAACTGGATGTCGATGCTGGTGCGCTTCTTGGCCAGGCGCTTGCCCGAGCACAGATAAAACGGCACGCCCTGCCAGCGCCAGTTGTCCACGAAAACGCGCAACGCCGCGAACGTGGGCGTGAGCGACCCAGGCGCCACGCCCGGCTCGTCGCGGTAGGCCACGACTTCCTGGCCCGCCACCCGGCCGGCGGCGTATTGGCCCAACACCAGCGTCCCGTCCAGATTATCGGCGGGTAGTGGCCGCAAACAGCGGAAAAGCCGGATTTTCTCGTCACGAACCCGCTCGGCGTCCATGTTGGGCGGGGCCTCGCCGGCCACCAGGGCCAAAAGCTGGAGCATGTGGTTCTGGAACATGTCGCGCAGCACGCCGGCTTGTTCATAATAGCCGGCCCGATGCTCCACGCCCAGGGTCTCGGCGGCGGTGATGGCCACGAAATCAACGTACTTGCGGTCCCACAGCGGCTCGAACACGGCGTTGGCGAAACGAAAGAGCATTAGGTTCTGCACCGTGTCCTTGGCCAGGTAATGGTCGATGCGAAAGATCTGCTCCTCGGCGAAGCCCTCGGCCAGGGCCGCGTTCAACTGGCGAGCGCTTTGCAGGTCGTCGCCAAAGGGCTTTTCGACCACCAGGCGCAGCCAGCCGGGGCCGTCGCTTTGGTTCATGCCGGCGGCGCTCAGGCTGCGGGCCACGTCGGCGTAGAGCTGGGGCGGGATGGCCAGGTTGTAGATGCGGTTGCCGCAGCCGCCGCAGTCGCGGTCGATGACCTCCAGCCGGTGGCGCAGGGGCGCGAAGCTGGCCGGGTCGTCGTAGGTCAGGGGCTGGTAGAACAACCGCCGGGCAAAGGCGTCCCACCGGGCCAGGTCCAGGCCGGCCTCGGCCACGGCCTGGGCCATCAGCTCGCGAAATTGGTCGTCGTCGTAGGCGGTGCGGGCGCAACCCACCACGGCCAGGCTCTCTTGCAGGCCGTGATTGACGAACAGGTCGTAGAGCGCCGGCATCAGCTTGCGGTGGCACAGGTCGCCCGAGGCGCCGAAGATGACGACCACGCAAGGGTCCGGCGCGCCCTCCAGATGGCAGCCGACGCCATCTTGGATGATTTGGCCCGCCCATGGCGGCGCACTAGTGGTCAAGGCTCGCTCCCGGCCCGCGCTCGCGGCCGTGCCAGCCGGCGGCGCGCTTGTTGAAAAACCAGCCGACGCATGGTCGGCGTTATGCCATTGTCCTCATTTCGCGGCCCAAAAACAAGAGGCGCGTCGGCCAGCGACGCGCCCCATGCGGCAATTTCGCCTTTTCAGGCCGTCAGTTGAGCAGCTCCAGCGCCTTGGCCACGACGTTTTCCACCGTGAAGCCAAACTTGGCCTGCAACACCCCGCCCGGGGCCGAAGCGCCGAAACGGTCCAGGCCGATCACCGCGCCGCCGTCGCCGACCCAGCGCTCCCAGCCCAGGGTCGCGCCCATCTCCACGGCCAGGCGGGCCCGCACCGTCGGCGGCAGCACGTGGTCGCGGTAGGCCTTTTCCTGGGCGGCGAAGATGTCCCAACTGGGCATGGAAACCACCCGCGCGGCCACGCCCCGTTGGGCCAGCTCTTTTTGCGCGGCCAGGCACAGGTGCAGCTCGGAGCCGGTGCCGATGAGGATCAGCCGGGGCTCGTCGTCGCAATTGCCCACCACGTAAGCGCCCCTGGCCACGCCCTCGGCCGCGCCCAGGGCCGGATCGAGGATGGGCAGACCCTGGCGGGTGAGCACGATGACCGTGGGGCCCTCGCCTTGCAGCGCGCAGGCCCAGGCCCCCACCGTCTCGCCGTAGTCGGCCGGGCGGATCAGGCGCAGGCCCGGCATGACCCGCAACGACATCAAGTGCTCCACCGGCTGGTGGGTCGGGCCGTCCTCGCCCACGCCGATGCTATCGTGGGTGAAGACAAAGATGCTCTTGCAGCCTTGCAGGGCGGCCAGGCGCAGGGCCGGCCGGCAAAAGTCGCTGAAAACGAAAAACGTCGCGCCGTAGGGGATCACCCCACCGTGCAGGGCCATGCCGTTGACGATGGCCGCCATGCCGTGCTCGCGCACGCCAAAGTGAATATTACGGCCGGCCGGCGGCTGGCCGGGGCGCATGTCGCCCGAGCCGGCGATGATCGTCTTGGTGCTGGGGGCCAGGTCGGCCGAACCACCCACCAGGTTGGGCACGCGTTTGGCCAGGGCGTTTAGCACCTTGCCGCTGGCGGCGCGGGTGGCCATCTTGCCGTCGGCCGGGCCCAGGGTGGGCACCTCGCCGCCAAAGCCCAGGGGCAGGCGGCCGGCGATCTGGGCCTCGAACTGGGCGGCCAGATCGGGTTGGGCCTGGGCAAAGGCCCGGAAGGCCTCTTGCCACTGGGCTTGCAGGGCCTGACCGGCGGCCTTGGACTGGCCCAGATAGGCCCGCGCCTGGTCGGAGACGGCGAAGGGTTCGGCCGACCAACCCAGCTTTTGCCGCGTGACGGCCATGGCCTCGGGGCCCAGGGGCTCGCCGTGGGCGCTGGCCTGGTCTTGCTTGGGGCTGCCCAGGCCGATGTGGGTGCGCACGGCGATGATGCTGGGGCGGCCGGTCTCGTCCTTGGCCGCCTGGATGGCCTGGGCGATGGCCTCCAGGTCCGCGCCGTCGGCCACGCGCTGCACGTGCCAGCCATAGGCCGCGAACCGGGCCATGGCGTCTTCGGTGAAGGCCAGGTCCGTGCCGCCCTCGATGGAAATGTGGTTGTCGTCGTAGAGATAAACCAGCTTGCCCAGGCCCAGCGTTCCGGCCAGCGAGGCCGCCTCGGAGGCCACGCCTTCCATCAGATCGCCGTCGCTGACGATGGCGTAGACGTGGTGATCGACCACCGCGTGGCCGGGCCGGTTGAACTGGCCGGCCAAGAAGCGCTCGGCCAGGGCCATGCCCACGCCCATGGAAAGGCCCATGCCCAGGGGGCCTGTGGTGCATTCCACGCCGGGGGTCTGGCCGTATTCGGGGTGACCGGGGGTCTTGCTCTCCCACTGGCGGAAGTTTTTCAGCTCGTCCAGCGATAGATCATAGCCATGCAGGTGCAACAGGGCGTAGAGCAGCGCCGAGCCGTGACCGGCCGAAAGCACGAAGCGATCGCGGTTGGGCCAACTGGGATCGGCCGGATTGTGGCGCAAAAAGCGGCTCCAGAGCACGTGGGCCATGGCCGCGGCGCCCATGGGCATGCCGGGGTGGCCGGAGTTGGCCTTTTCGACCATGTCGGCGGCCAGCATGCTGATGGCGCTGACGGCCTGACGGTCCAGTTGGCTGTCTACCTTGAACATGGCAATCTCTCTCGGGTTGTCGGATGGGCCTTGGGCCGGCTTTTGCCGGAACTGGCACTAAGCTACCCGCTTTTGGGCGATTCGCAAAGACCCCCGGCGCGCCGGGCGGCATTTTTTTGGCCGGCCGAGGCCCAAAACGGCCGAAGCCGCGCGGAAGGCGCGGCCTCGGAGCGCGGGTGGGCGCGACCTCAGACGTCGAGGACGCACTTGGTGAAGTCGATCTGCGTCCCACAGTTGGAGCACTTGCGCGGCTTGTCGAACTCATCCGAGAAAATCTCGTTGGCGTGGCCGCAGTTGGGGCACTTGCACGAAAAGACCTTCAGGCCCTTGTTGGCCTCGAAACCGGGGCAATGTTTGGGGGTGGTCAGCTCATCAGCCACTGCGCTACTCCTTTTCAGGCAGGTTGGGCCGCCCGGCCGACGCGCGGGCGGCGATGCTCTCGCTTTTTTCCTACATATTAAATTGTGCGCGCCTCGGCCCGGCCTCGTCAAGCCTTGGCCGGCGGCAAAATCCGCCCCGGCAAAGCCGGCTAACGCCTTGCAAGATTGCCTGGTTTGGTGTAGGAAAAACTGCCCCGGATCGTCCACCGGGTCACTATCAGTTTTTTTGGAGGTGCCTCATGGCCGTGGTCGCGCCCTTCCGGGCCCTGCGCTACAACCTTGACAAAATCGCCGGCATGGAACAGGTCGTCACCCCGCCATACGACGTGATCAACGCCAGCCAGCAGGACGGCTTTTACAACGCCGACCCCCACAACATCATCCGCCTGGAGCTAAACCGCAAGCGCGACAGCGACAGCGCCGCCGACAATCGCTACACCCGCGCCGCCGAACACCTCCAGCGCTGGATGCAAAGCGGCGTGCTCAAGCGCGACGAAAAGCCGGCCTTTTATGTTTCGCGCACCACCTACCAAGACCCCGACGGCAATGAGCGCGTGCGCACCGGCTTTTTCACCCTGCTGCGCCTGGAAGACTTCGACGCCGGCGTGGTGCTGCCCCACGAGCGCACCTTCACCGAACACAAGGAAGACCGCCTGGCCCTGATCAAAAAAACCCGGGCCAACATCTCGCCGATCTTCGCCCTTTTTCCCGACGACCAAAACGCCGTCATGGGCGCCCTGCAAAGCGCCCAGGCCCAAGCGCCCGACTACGACTTCATCGACCCCATGGGTCTGCGTCAGCAGCTCCACGCCGTCAGCGACCCCGCAGCCTGCGCCAGCGTGCGAAAACTCATGGCCGACAAGGTCATTTTCATCGCCGACGGCCACCACCGCTACGAGACGGCCCTCAATTATCGCAACCACATGCGCGGCCAATGCCCCGAGGCCGGGCTGCTGGCCTCGTTCAACTACGTCATGGTCTATCTCTGCTCGATGAGCGACCCCGGCCTGACCGTCTTTGCCTGTCACCGCGCCGTGCCCCGGCTCGACGGCTTTTCGGCCGTGGACTTCATGCGCCACGCCCGCCAAGACTTTGACGAGCTGATCATCGAGGCCCCCGGCGGCCTGGCCGCCAACGCGCCCGTGCTGGTCGAGGCCCTGGCCCAGGCCGGCCGGCAACGCCCCAGCATCGGCATGGCCTGTCACGACAGCGACAAGCTGCACATCCTCTCGCTCAAGCCCGGCGCCATGGATCAAGAAGAAGGCCCCGACGTCTTCGGGCCCCTGCGCCAGCTCGACGTGGCCGTGCTCACGCGCATGATCCTGGAAAAGATCCTGGGCCTGGACAACAACGCCCGCGACATGGCCCACCTCATCAGCTACAACTCCGACACCAGGGACACCCTGGCCCAGGTGCAGAGCGGCCAGGCGCGGGTGGCCTTTTTGCTCAACCCCACCAAGGTAGAGCAGGTCAAGGCCGTGGCCGAGGCCGGCTTGATCATGCCGCGCAAGTCCACCTATTTCTATCCCAAGGCGCTCACCGGCCTGACCCTCAACCTCGTCCTGCCCGACGAGGATATCGCGGCCTGCTGAAGGGCCATGGGCGAAAACGGCGGCCGGCCCGGCGCGGGCGAGATCACCCGCGACGCGCTGGGCCGCCACGTCTTTTACCAGCCCAAGTCCGGCTATCGCTTTTCCATCGACAGCGTCCTGCTGGCCGCCTTCGCCACGCCCACGGCCGGGCCGGTGGCCGACCTCTGCGCCGGCTGCGGGGTGGTGGGCCTACTGCTGGCCGCCCGTGGCCTGGCCGGGCCGTTTCTGGCCGTGGAGATCGACCCCCTGGCCGCCCACTGCTGCCAGCTCAACCAGGCCCACGCCGGCCTGGACGGACAAACCATCCGGGCCGACCTGAGCCAAGACCATCCCGCCCTGCAACCCGGCGGCTACAAGCTGGTGGTCTGCAATCCGCCCTTCAGCCAGGCCGGACGGGGCCGCGCCTCGCCCGATCCCGCCAGGGCCAAGGCCCGAACCGAGCTGGCCCTGCAACCCCATGACCTCTGGCGGCAGGCCGCGCGCCTGCTCAAACGCGGCGATCGCCTGGCCTTCTGCTGGCCGGCCAGCCGCCTGCCCCAGGCCCTGGCCGAGCTGGGCCAACACCGCCTGACGCCCAAACGTCTGCGCCTGATCCACGGCCGCCTGGACGCCCCGGCCAAAACGGCGCTGATCGAGGCGGTCAAGGACGGCGGCCAGCAACTGAGCGTCCACCCGCCGCTGATCGTCCACGGCCCAGGCCAAGAGTATACGCCCGAGGTTTCGGCTATCTATGGCGATCTGGGCCTGTTCTGAACTGTGCGCTCATGGCCGCCAACAGGGCTTGGCGCACCTTTTCGTCGCGCACGCCGGCCACCATGGCCTCCAGCTCGGCCAGTTCGCCCGCGCTCAGCGGCGGCGGCTCGGGTTCGGGCGGCGGCGGGGGCGGGGCCGCCCGCGCCTTGATCAGCTTCAACGAACGCACGCCCAGCCCGGCCAGCGCCGCCACCAGGCCCGGCGCGGCCAGGGCCAGCTCCTGCCGGAAGGCCGCGCCGCGCACGGCCACCACCAGCGCGCCATCCGGGTCCAGGCGCACCGGCCGCCCGCGCGAGGCCACCAACGGCCCCACCGCCGCGCGCCAGGCCGCCAGCAGCCCAGGGCCGGGCAGACGCGCCGCCACCCCGCCGGGCAGCGCGCCGGCCAGGGCCTGGCCTAGCTTTTTTGGTTTGTCGGGCCGGCTCATGGCTCCTCCCGCCGTGACATTGGGCCGCTTGATCGATCGTACCGCGACCGGCCCGGCAAATCCAGGCCCCAACCCGGCCGCCCGCCGCCCGTCGGCCCCAAGAAAACCAAAAAGAGCGCTTTTAGCCGCGCGCGGGCTTTCCTCGATGCCGGATGCTTGATACTATCAATACTTCTATTTGCGCCAACCCGGAGTTTGCGAGCGATGGCAAGCCGTCTTGAAATAGGGCTGCGGCCCCAGTTGCCGGACCCGGCGGGCGCGGGGCTGCGCGCGCGGGCGCGGGCGTATCTGCGTTTGCCGGTGGAGGAGGCCAGGGTCTTGCGGGTGTTGACCTTCGACACCGCCCTGGATGAAAACCAACTGGACTTCGTCCGCCAAGAGGTTTTCACCAACCCCGTCACCGAGCTCAGCTCCTTCGCGCCGCTGGCCGGCCAGATCATGCCCGCTTTCGACTGGGCTTTGTGGGTGGGGCTGAAGCCTGGGGTGCGCGACAATGAAGGCGCCACGGCCATCGAGGGCATGGCCGACGCCCTGGGTCGGGAATTTGGGCCGGACGAGGCGGTCTACGCCAGCCGGCTGCACCTGCTGCGCGCGCCGCGCTTGACGCGGGCCGGGGCCGAGGCGTTATGCGCCGAGCTGTTGGCCAACCCGATCATCCAGCGTTGGCGGGTGATTGGCGCGGCGGAGTGGGATAGCCAAAACGGCGTGGGGCTGATCATCCCTCGGGTGGAGTTGGGCCGCCGGCCGGTGGTCGAGCGCATCGAGGCGCGCTCCGACGCCGAGCTGATGGAGCTGTCGGATCGGCGTGGGTTGTTTTTGAATCCGGCCGATCTGCCGGCCATCCGCGCCTATTTCGACGACCCACGCGTGCGGGCCGAGCGGGCGGCGGTGGGCCTGGCCGGCCCCACCGACGTGGAGCTGGAATACATCAGCCAGGCCCGCAGCGACCATTGCAACCACAACACCTTCACCGGCCGCTACGCCTACCGCGACCTGGCCACGGGCCAAAGCGTCGAGGTGGACAATCTTTTCAAGTCGTGCATCAAGACGCCCACCGAGCAACTGGCCGCGCAAAAAGCGTGGGTGGTCAGCGTCCTGTGGGACAACGCTGGCGTGGCCCGGCTCGACGAGCAATACAACTACGCCGTCACCGGCGAGACCCACAACAGCCCCAGCAACATGGAGGCCTACGGCGGAGCGATCACGGGCATTGTCGGCGTCTACCGCGATCCGCTGGGCACGGGCCTGGGCTCCAAGCTGGCCGCTGGCATGTGGGGCTTTTGCGTGGGGCCCAGGGATTACGACGGCGATCTGCGGCCGTTGTTGCACCCCCGGCGGCTGCTGGATGGGCTGATCGACGGCGTGCGCGACGGCGGCAACAAGAGCGGCATACCCACCGCTCTGGGCACGCTGATCTTTGACGAGCGCTATCTGGGCAAGTGCCTGGTTTTCGTGGGCGCGGTGGGCGTGATGCCCAGGGAGGTCGCCGGCCGGCCCAGCCATTTGAAGGCCGCCGGTGACGGCGATCTGGTGATCATGTGCGGCGGCCGGGTCGGGGCCGACGGCATTCACGGCGTGACCGCCTCCAGCGCCGGTTTTTCCGACAACACTCCGGCCGGTCACGTGCAGATCGGCGACCCCTACACCCAAAAGAAAATGCACGACTTTTTGTTGGAGGCCCGTGACGAGGGGCTGATAAATTTCATCACCGACAACGGCGGCGGCGGCCTTTCCAGCAGCATCGGCGAGAGCGCCCGCTCCAGCCGAGGGGCCGAGGTCGACCTGGCCAAGGCCCCGCTGAAATATCAAGGGCTCGACCCCTGGCAGATTTGGGTCAGCGAAAGCCAAGAGCGCATGACCGTGGCCGTGGCCCCGGACAACCTGCCAAGATTCATGAGCTTATCGGCCAAGCACGGCGTGGAGTCGACGGTGCTGGGCCGCTACGCCGCCACGGGCAAGCTGAAGTTGACCTATGGGTCGGAAGTCTGCTGCTACGTGGACGTGGATTTTCTGGAGAGCGGCTTTCCGCAATGGCGCTTCGAGGCCCAGTGGACGCCGCCGGCCCTGCGCGGCCTGGTCGAGCCGGTGCTGGCCGCGCCCATCGAGGCCGACAAGCTGATCCTCGAACTGCTGGCCAGCCCCAACCTGTGCTCGCGCCAGTGGATCAACCGCCAGTTCGACCACGAGGTGCAGGGCTCCAGCGTGATCAAGCCCTTTGTCGGCCCGGCCCAGGACGTGCCCAGCGAGGCGGCGGTGTTGCTGCCCCGCCTGGACGGTCGGGCCGGTTTGGCCATGGCTCAGGTATTTTTGACCGAATACGGCGATATCGACACCTACGACATGGTCGCCGCCGAGATCGACGAGGGCCTGCGCCGGGTCACGGCCGTGGGCGGCGATCCGGCCCAGACCGGCGGCATGGACAACTTCTGCTGGCCGTCGATCCAATACGATCCCAAAAACAACCCCGACGGCCGCTACAAGGCCGCCCAGTTGGTGCGGGCCTGCTGGGCGCTGCGCGATTGTTGCCTGACGGCCGGCATTCCGCTACTTTCGGGCAAAGACTCCATGTACGTGGACGGCACCATCGCCGATCGACGGGGCCTGCGCCGCCGCGTCTCGGGCCCGCCGACGATGATGTTCACCGCCACCGCGCCGGTGCATGACTTGGCCTGGTGCCAGACCCTGGAGCCCAAGGTCGCCGGCGACATTGTTTATGTTCTGGGCCGCACCAAAGACGAACTGGGCGGCGGCGCGCTATACAATCACCTGGGCCAGGTGGGCCTGCAAGCGCCCAAGAGCGACCTGGCGGCCACCAAGGCCCTGTGCCTGGCCGTGCACCAGGGGTTGAAAGAGGGCCTGCTGGCCGCGGTCTGCCTGCCCTCGCGGGGCGGCCTGGCCCTGGCCTGGGCCCGCATGGCCCTGGCCGGCGGCCTGGGCCTGGAGCTGGACCTGGACGCCCTGGACGCGCCGGATGATCTGGGTTTGCTCGGCCGGTTGTTCAGCGAATCCACCGGCCGCTTGGTGGTCTGCGTCGATCCGGCCAAGGCGGCGGCCTTCGAGGCGCTCTTGGCGGACTTCAGCGCGCGGGCCGTGGGCCGGGTGACCAAGGGCAAGAGCCTGGTCATCACCAGTGGCGGCCAGGCAGTGGCCTCGCTGGCCATCGGCAAGATGCGCCGCCAGTTCACGCGGCGGTTTGGAGCGTTGGTATGAGCGTGCGGGCGCTGGTTCTGAGCGGCTATGGCGTCAACTGCGACTGGGAGACGGCCCACGTCCTGGCCCTGGCCGGGGCCCAGGTCAGGCGGGCCCACATCAGCGACCTGACCGGCGCGCCAGGCCTGGCCCCCTGCCAGACCTTGGACGATCAGCACATCGTCGTGTTCGCCGGCGGTTTCGCCTGGGGCGACGATCACGGGGCCGGGGTGCTTTTGGCCAACCGCCTGCGCAACCATCTGGGCGAGCAGATGCGCCGTTTTCTGGCGCGGGGCGGCCTGGTGCTGGGCATCTGCAACGGCTTCCAGGCCCTGGTCAACTTTGGCCTGCTGCCCATGCTGGATGGCCGGTGGCGGCGCGACGCGGCGCTGGCGGCCAATGATTGCGGCAATTTTCAAGATCGTTGGGTCGAGCTGATCTTCGACCCGGCCAGCCCCTGTGTTTTCACCAGGGGCCTGGAGCGCCTGGAGGTTCCCATCCGCCACGGCGAGGGCAAGTTCATCTGCGGCCCCGAGACCATGGCCGCCATCCAGGCCCAGGGCCTGGCCGTGACGCGCTACGGCGACGGTCAGGGCCGACCGGCCGGCGGCAAGTGGCCGGCCAACCCCAACGGGGCCATGGACGACATCGCCGGCATCTGCGACCCCAGCGGCCGGGTCTTTGGCCTGATGCCCCACCCCGAGGCCCACTATCGCCTCAGCCAGCATCCCACCTGGACGGCCATCCGCGAGCGGGCCCGCCGCCAGGGCCGGGAGCTCGACCCCATGGCCGAGGGCCCGGGCATGGCCATCTTTCACAACGCCGTGGCCGCGGCCAAGGCGAGCCTCTAGCCATGAGCGACCAGCCGGCCATCAACCAGATGAGCGACGGCCAGATCGTGCGCGGCTCGTATCTGCTGCTGCGCAAGCAGATCGCCACCTCGCGGGGGGGCAAGGCCTACGGCGCGCTGCGCCTGGGCGACCGGGGCGGCGAGATGGAGGCCAAGCTGTGGGAGCGGGCCGAGGAGCTGCTGGCCGAGCCGCGCGTGGGCATGGTCGTGGCCATCAGCGGCCGGGTGGAGGCCTTTCAGGGCCGGCCGCAACTGGTGCTGGCCAGCATCGCCGTGGACCCCTTGGCCTCGCCGGCCGACTTTCTGCCGGCCAGCCCCGTGCCCCTGGCCGAGCTGTGGGCCGCCGTGGACGCGGCCCGGGCCAAGGTCAAAAACAAGCACCTGCGCCGCCTGCTCAAGACCTTTTTCGACGAGCCGGCCTTTCGCCGCGTCTTCGAGCTGGCCCCGGCGGCCAAGGCCGCCCATCACGCCTACGCCGCCGGCCTGCTGGAGCACACCGCCGGCGTGGCCGGCCTGGCCGTGGCCGTGGCCGGGCGCTACCCGCACCTGGACGCGGGGCTGTTGATCTGCGGGGCCCTGCTGCACGACGTGGGCAAGACCCGCGAACTGAGCCTGGGCCCGCCCATCGACTACACCGACGAGGGCCGCTTGGAGGGCCACATCGCCATCGGCGCGCGCCTGCTCGACGAGCGCCTGGCCAAGCTGCCCGACTTTCCAGCCCCCGCCGCCGCCATGATCCGCCACATGATTCTCAGCCACCACGGAGATTATCAGTTTGGCAGCCCCCGCCGGCCCAAGACCGCCGAGGCCCTGGCCCTGCACATGATCGACGATCTGGACGCCAAAATGGCCATGCTGCGCGCCGCCGCCGCCGAGGAGCCGGAGACCGGCCACTGGAGCCGTTATCATCGCCTGCTCGAACGGGTGGTCTACGCCGGCCCGCCAGTCTGGGATCAACCCGACCAGCCGGTCAAAACGGAGGCGAAGGCCGTCGACAGTGCGGTCATGCCTGGGCTTTTCGATATGGGCGAGCAATCATGAGCGCCAAGCCGGCCAAAACGCCGCGCGCGCCGTTCATCACCCTGGAGGGCGGCGAGGGCTGCGGCAAATCGACCCAGGCCAGCATGTTGGGCCGGCGGATCCGTGGCCTGGGCCTGAAAGTCGTGCTGACCCGCGAACCCGGCGGGGCCAGCCTGGGCCAGACCATCCGCGAGCTGCTCTTGGGCCCCGGCCAAGAACCGGTGGACCCGGTCACCGAACTGCTGTTGTTTTTGGCCGACCGCAGCCATCACGTGCGGGCCAAGATCGAACCGGCCCTTTTGCGCGGCGAGGTGGTCGTCTGTGACCGCTTCGCCGACTCCAGCGAGGTCTATCAGGGCCTGGCCAGGGGCCTGGGCCTGGAGCGCGTGCGCCGACTCAACCAGTGGGTCTGCGGCCAATGCTGGCCCGATCTGACCTTGCTGTTGGACTTGAACCCCGGCCTGGGCCTGGCCCGGGCCGCCCAGCGCCAGGGCGAGCTGGGCCAGGGACCAAGCCCCATGGAAAAAGAAAAGCTGGAGTTTCACGAACGCCTGCGCGAGGGTTTTCTGGCCCAGGCCCAGGCCGAGCCGGGGCGGATCAAGCCCGTCGACGCCGCGCGGCCGGCCGAGGAAGTGGCCGAGGCCATCTGGGCCCATGTCGAGCCGCTGTTGCGGGAGTGGCGACGCTGTGGCCTTTGAGGGCCTGTTGGGCCAGGCGCGGGTCACGGCCCAATTGACGGCCGAGATGGCCGCCGGCAAGCTGGCCCACGCCTATCTTTTCTGCGGGCCCGAGGGCGTGGGGCGAGCCACGGCGGCGCTGGAGCTTTTTTTGGCCCTGAACTGCCAGGGCGCGGCCGATGGCGGCGGGCTCTTTGGCGGCGCGGCCCAGGAGGATAGGCCCCACCCGTGCCGACATTGCCCCGCCTGCCAGCGGGCGCAGGCCTGGCGGCACGAGGAGCTTTTGCTCTTGCAGCCGCCGGGTGAGGCCGCCTCCAGCCAGATCAAGGTCGAGGACGTGCGCGAGGCCATGGCCGCCATGCGCTTCGCGCCGCTGGGCGGGGCCACGCGCATGCTGCTGATCCGTCAGGCCCAGCAGATGAACGCCACCGCGGCCAATGCTCTGCTCAAGACGCTGGAAGAGCCGCCGCCGCGCAACATCATCGTTTTGACCGTGGGCGACCCCCGCGAGCTGTTGCCCACCATCGTCAGCCGCTGCCGCAAGGTCAACTTCGCTCCGCTGACCGAGGAGACCATCCGCCAGGCCCTGTTGGCGCGGGGCCTGGACCAGGCCCAGGCCAGCCTGCGCGCGGCCATGGGCGGCGGTTCGCTGGGCCGGGCGCTATGTTTGGATCACGAAGAACAACAACGCCTGCTGGGCCGCCTGCGCCAGGCCTTGGCGCGACCCGCCGACGCCCTGGACGACTGGGCCCTGGCCGAGGAGCTGGTCGGCCAGTTTCGCGGGGCCGAGCGCATCGACCGCCAGGGCCTGGCCGACGCTTTGGATTTGCTGGCCCTGGACCTGCGCGACCAGGCCGTGGGCGCGCTGGGCAAGCCGGAGCTGCGCCTGTTGCCCGGCCCGGCCGCCGCGCCGGCCGCCACGCCTCCGGCCCTGGTGGCTGCCTTTGGCCGCCTGCGCCAAGCCCAGCAGGAGATCCTGGCCAACGCCAGCCCGGAGCTGGCCGTCACAGTGATGCTCCAGGAAATGCGAGCCCTGGCGGCCGGCCGCGCTTTTGACTAAAATAGCCTCGGGTTGCCATAACCGAGCGCACACGCCGGCGCGGGCCGGCGGCGAAAGAGGGCTTCATGGGTAAGGTCGTGGGCGTCCGTTTCCATCCGGGCGCCAAGATATACGATTTCGACTCGGGCCACTACGTGTTGGCCGTGGGCGACAAGGTGGTGGTGGAGACCGAGCTGGGCCTGGTGCTGGGCGAGGTGGCCCGAGGGCCCCGCGTCTGGCCCGAGCAGATGCAGTCGGCCGATCATCCGCCGCTGAAAAAGGTCCACCGCCTGGCCAACGAGGAAGATCTGGCCCAACTGGAGCAAAACCGCGCCCTCGAAAAAGAGGGCATGGCCTTTTGCCGCGAACGCATCTCTTCGCAAAAGCTGGCCATGAATCTGTGCAAGGTCGAGTGCCTGTTCGATCGCTCCAAGATCATCTTTTACTTCACCGCCGAGACCAGGCAGGATTTCCGCGAGCTGGTGCGTGAACTGGTGGCCAAGTTCCGCACCCGCGTGGAGATGCGCCAGATCGGCGTGCGCCACGAGGCCAAGCTCCTGGGCGGCCTGGGCGGTTGCGGCCGCGAGCTGTGCTGCGCCACGTTTTTGGGCGAGTTCGAGCCGGTCAGCGTCAAGATGGCCAAGGAGCAGAACCTCTCGCTCAACCCCACCAAGATCAGTGGCCTGTGCGGCCGCCTGATGTGCTGCCTGACCTACGAGTACGAAACCTATCGCTATCTGCGCAAGGGCATGCCCAAGCTGGGCAAGAAGATCATTCTGGCCGACGGCCGCGAGGCCAAGGTCGTGCGCCAGAGCGTCCTGGAGCGCAAGCTCACCGTGCTCACCGCCGATGGCGACGAGATCACCATGAGCCCCGAGGAGCTGGCCGGCCAGTTGGCCAAGGCCCAGGAGTCCATCGAAGGCGGCGACGCGCCGGCCGGCCAAACCGCGCACGATGAACCCGACGAGCACGACGCGCCGGAGGACGAACCCGAGCCGGAAGCGTTGGCCGATGAGGCCCCGGCCGACGAGACCCCAGGCGACGAGACCCCGGCCGACGAGGCCCCGCGGGGCGAGGCCGACGACGTCGCGCCGGCCAGAACCGATGGCCAAAACCGCCAGCGTCGCCAACGCCCCCGTCGTCGCGGCGACGGCCGCGCCAACGGCAAGGCCCCCCAACGCCCCACGGCCAACGGCGAACCGAACGCCCAACAACCAAACGGCGAGGGCGCGGCCAAACGCCCGCCGCGGCCCCGCCGCCGGCGCAAACCCGCCAAACCCGACGATCAAGGCTGAACATGGAAGCGACATTTTATATAACCACGCCTATTTATTACGTAAACGCCGAACCGCATCTGGGCCACGCCTACACCACCATCGTCGCCGACGTGGCCAGGCGCTTTCATCTGCTACTGGGCCAGACCGCCCGCATGCAGACCGGCACCGACGAGCACGGAGACAAGATCGCCGAGGCCGCCGCCAAAAACGGCCTCTCGCCCCGGCAATACGCCGACCGCGTCAGCGGCCTGTTCCGCGACCTTTGGCCCCACCTGCACATCCAATACGACCGCTTCGTGCGCACCACCGATCCCCAGCACATCCAGACCGTGCGCGCCCTGCTGCAAAAGGTCCACGACCAGGGCGACATCTATTTCGCCAAATATGGCGGCAACTACTGCGTGGCCTGCGAGCGCTTCCTCACCGACAAGGAGCTGGTCGAGGGCAAATGCCCCGACCATCACACCGAGCCGGTCTACATCGAGGAAGAAAACTATTTCTTTCGCATGGGCAAGTATCAACAGGCCCTCATCGAGCACATCCAGGCCAACCCCGACTTCATCCGGCCCGAACGCTATAAAAACGAAGTGCTAAGCATGCTGGCCGAGCCCCTGGACGACCTGTGCATCAGCCGGCCCAAAAGCCGCCTGACCTGGGGCGTCGAGCTGCCTTTCGATCAAAACTTCGTCACATATGTCTGGTTCGACGCCCTGATCAACTACATAACCGGCCTGGATTATCCCAACGGCGACGATTTTGCGCGCTTCTGGCCCGGCCAGCACCTCATCGCCAAGGACATCCTCAAGCCCCACGCCATCTTCTGGCCGACCATGCTCATGGCCATGGGCCTGCCCCTCTACCAGCGCCTCAACGTGCATGGCTATTGGAACGTGGACCAGGCCAAGATGAGCAAGTCCCTGGGCAACGTGGTGCGGCCCCTGGAGCTGGCCCAGGTCTACGGCGTTGACGCCTTCCGCTATTTTTTGCTGCGCGAGATGGCTTTCGGCCTGGACGCCGGCTTCAGCGAAGAGCTTTTGATCCAGCGCTACAACGCCGATTTGGCCAACGACCTGGGCAATTTGTACAGCCGTGTGTTGAATATGCTCGTAAAATATCACAACGGCGTTGTGCCCCAACCTGGGCCGCTCACCCCGGCCGACGAGGAGCTGGCCCAGGTCGCCGCCCAGGCTCGGGACGGCCTGCGCCAGGGCTTCGAGGCCTTCGCCTTCCACAAGGGCCTGGCCCGCCTGTGGGAGCTGATCGGCGCGGCCAACAAGTACGTGGTGGCCAACGAGCCCTGGGCCCTGGCCGCCCAGCCCGAGCAGGCCCCGCGCCTGGCCCGGGTCATGCACGAGCTTGTGCGGACCCTGGCCCAGGTGGCGGTGCTGATCTGGCCGGTGATGCCCGAAATGGCCGAGACCATGGCCGGGCACATGGGCCTGGCCCACCCCGCGCGAATCGGCCTGGCCGGGCTGGAAAGCGACGCGCTCACGCCGGCGGGGACGGTTATCGCCAAGCCGGCCACGCTGTTCCCACGCATCGACACCGCCGGCGTCCAGGCCAAGGCCCACAAGGCCGAAGTCAAGGCCCAGGCCAAACAGGCCGACGCGCCGCCGGCCAAGGCCCCGCGGGCCGCCAAGGCCGAGGCCGGCCCGGCCCAGCAGCCCATCGGCATCGAAGACTTCGGCCGGGTGGAGCTGCGCGTGGGCCTGATTGTCGAGGCCGCGCCGGTGGAAGGGGCCGACAAGCTACTGCGCCTGAGCGTGGACCTGGGCGAGGACGCGCCGCGCACCATCGTCGCCGGCATCGCCAAGCACTATCAGCCGGCCGCACTGCCTGGCCGCCGAGTGGTGGTGGTGGCCAACCTCAAGCCGGCCAAGCTGCGCGGCGTGCTCAGCCACGGCATGTGCCTGGCCGCCGTGAGCCCTGATGGCGGCCTGAGCCTGGTGGACCCCGGCCCCGAGGCCACGCCGGGCAGCATCGTGCGCTGAGGAGGATTTTTCGTAACCCCCCGCCCGCCGGCGCGTGGTCGCGCGCCGGCGGGATTTTTGTTTTGTGCTGTTGCAACAAGGCGATAGCATGATTTTGACCTGTTGGTCATTTTTGTTGCGGCGCGGCCCTGGCGGCGGCGATTTTCATGGTCGTTGCCTGGGCCGCTTGACGGGGTGTAACATCAGCAAAGCCAGTGATATCGGGTAGCAACACGCCGCGCCATGGCCGGCCTGGACCAGCGGACAAGAAGATCGCAACCATGGACATCGAAGCGCTCATCAATGAGACCGACGGCCTGACCAAGCTGGAAATCGCCCTGGGCGACCGGCTGCTGCTGCGCTTGGAGGCCATCGAAGGTTTTTTGAAGACCGACCTGGTGGGCCTGGCCCAAGACCAATACCTCATTGTGGACATGCCCAAGGGCGGCCCGGCCATCCGCAACAAGTTCTACGAAGGCACCACCGTCCTGGTGCGCTACTTGCACGCCGGGGCCATTTTCGCCTTTCAGTCCAACGTGCTGGGGACAACCGACAAGCCGGTCAAGCTGGTGTTTTTGTCTTATCCGCAGATCGTCAGCCGCCAGGAGCTGCGCCGCGAGGCGCGCATGGAATGCTACCTCAGCGCGGCGGCCGATCTTGGCCAGGGCCAACTCATCAACGGCGCGGTGCTCGATATCAGCCCGTCCGGCTGCCGTTTCGCGGCCAAGTTCAAGGGCCGGCCGGCGGTGGAGATAGGCGGTGAAGTGATCATCGGCATGAAGCTCTCCGATGGCGAAAAGGCGCGGCGCTGCGCGGGTACGCTACGCAGCCTCAGCCAAAGCAACGGCATGGCCTTTTTGGGCGTGCAGTTCCGCGACCTCGACGAAGATTCGGCCTTGCGCATCCGGGCCCTGGTGGCCACCCTGGGCGAATACGCCGCGGCCAAGCGCTCCATCGCCCACCTGGGCCAACGCGACTGAGCGCCGCCCCGCGCGCCAACGGAAAGCGGCCGCCCCTGCTGGGGCGACCGCTTTTGCTTTTATCCGGCCGGTTTTTTTAGAACATGCCGCTGATGGAGTTGATCAGGCCCTGGCGCAGGAGCGGCTCGGCCTCGGGGAAGGTCAGGTTGACCTGGCGGGCGCTGGAGGCGATGCGCGTGCGAAAGCGCTTGCGGTCGGTGGAGCGGGCCGAACTCTGGCGGACCATGGTGCTGGAGCCCTGACGCAGGTTCGACTGCGTCTCCTCGGATATGCCCTCGTTGGAGGCCTCGGAGATCTCCACGTCGGTGATGACGGCGAACCAGTTGACCTTGACCATGGAGCCGGCGATGACCTCGGCCGCGCCGGCGGCGATGCCGCCGATGGCCGCGCCACCCAACTCCGAGCCGCTGCGGGCGATCAACGCGCCGGCCGCCGCGCCGGCGATGGCCCCGCCAAAGCCCGCGCCGCTGGCCAGCTCCAGGGCCGACTTGTCGGTCTGGCCGACGCTGAGGATGTTGGCCATCAGCCAGAAGTGGGCCTGACGCGGATCGTAGACGACCTGGTAGCCTTTGGCGGCGATGGCCGCCGAGACCTCGTATTGGATGTTGAACGAGGGCTGGTCGGAGGTGTTGCGCACCTGGACGTAGACGGTGCGCTGCTCGGGCGGCACGGGGTCGAGGAAGACCGTGTCGGACATCTGGGTCTCGACCTTGAGGTCTTGGTAGCGGATGGCCGTGGTGGTGGCCGCGCAGCCGGCCAGCAAGGCCAGGGCCACGAGAGCGGCCATCAGCGAAAGCGTCTTGGCGGCTTTTTGCGTCATCGAAAGACCTCCCTTGCCCACGTGGCGGCGAGGCGTCGCCCGCCCGGAGCGGATTGCCCGGCCACGGGCCCTTGGCCCGGCCGCGGTTTAGCGCCTGTAAATCACGCCCCCAACGATAACAGACCGCGACTTGCCGAGCAAGCCAGATCGGTGGGCCAGCGCGGCGATCTCGTATGCTTTCGGGTAGTTCCGCCCGCTTGGGCCAAGTGGCCGGCCACCACAGCGCGAAAGGCCGGCGGGAGATTATCCCACCGGCCTTTATTCATTCTTCAGCCGTTGTCTGGCGCGGCCCCCTCGTAGGCGGGGTGTGACCCCTTTCGCGCCTTGTCGACTCGCAGCCTACTTGAACCAGGAGTCGGAGTAGAGGATATGGCCGAGCAGGGCCTGGGCGCCCTTGACAAAGACCTTCTGGGTTTCGTCGGAGACGTCGCCGGGGTCTTTGATCTCGCCGTCCTGGACCTTGTGGACAACCTCGACCAGGTCGGGCCGCTGGCCCTTGGCGATGGCCACCAGCAGTTCGTCTTCGTAGTCGACGATGCTGCTGTACATGCCGGCCCGCTCGAGCATGATCATGTAGATCTGGTTGAGCGGCTCGCGCCAGGGGGTGCCGTTGGAGCAGTTGCTCAGGCCGTTGGTGCTCTTGGCGCCGGGGACGATGTCCTGCAACATGGCCATGAAGCGCAGGTTGGCCATCAACTGTTCCTGCTGAATGTTCAGCGGGGTGATGATGGGGTCGACAAAGAGCTTCTCGTTGGCCAGGCCGGCCTCGTTGGCGGCGTAGCACAGCTCGACGCACAGGGAGGCGCGCTCGTTCTCGTCACGCGGCAAACCCTCGGGGCCCCACAGCAGGGCCACGATGTCGGCCTGGTACTTGGCGCACATGGGCAGCATCACGGTGTAGCGCTCGGGACGGGCCATGACCGAGTTGACCAGGGGCACGGTGTCGCCCTTGTAGGCGGCCAAGCCGGCCTCGATGGCCTCGATGTTGGAGGTGTCCAGGGCCAGCGGGATGTCGGTGACGACTTCCTGCACGGTCTTGACCACCCACTCCATCAGCTCGGGGCCACCCTTGCGCGCCGGCCCCAGGTTGATGTCGATCCAGTCCATGCCGGCGGCCTTTTCGGCCAGGGCGTAGCGCTGGATCGGCTCGGGATTACGGTCCTTGAAGGCCTGCCCGATCTCTTTTTTGATAACGTTTAGGTTCTCGCCGATCGTTTTCATGGGTCACACCCCTCGCTGAATTGGTCCTGATCCAAAAACTATTCCGGCTTCCACTCCTTGAGGAACTTGGCCAGGTGAGCCGCCTCGCGCGGGCCGACCTTGATGTTCCAACCAGGAAGCTCCTCCTCCATGTCGCCGACGATGGCGGCGGCGTAGCCGGGAATAATGAGTGACTTGTGGTTGATCTTTTCCTCGATGCCGCACTTCTTGACGAACATGCCCACGTCGTCGCCGGAGAACTTGCCGGCGGCCCAGGCGGTCAGAACCGACAGGCCCTCGGTGTCCTTGATCAGCAGCCACGAAGGCACGCGGGAGGACTCGATCTCGCCGCTGACGATGAAGTAGGTCAGCGAGAAGTTGGTGGTCACCAGCACGGGGCTGTCCGGGCCGGGGCCGTTGATCTCGAAGATGCCCTGGGTCACGGTCATGGGGCGCTGGGGGTCGGTGTAGATATTGAGGCGCTCCAGCAGCAGCGGGAACACCGACTCGGCGGTCAGCTCGCCCAGGACGATGATTCCGCCGTACTTGGCCACCATCGAGGCGGCGATGGCCACCTGCATGGCCGGGTCGTCGGTCATTTCGCCGGGGAAGACGATGGTCGGGAAGCCCAGGGTGCGGTCGAGCTTGAGCAGGGCCGCGCGGCGCACGGCGATCTGGTCTTGCAGCAGGCCAGAGATGTCGCGCGCGCCGGTGTCGATCAGCAGATCCTTCAGGCCGGCCTCGGTCAGCTCGGTGGTCAGATCCTTGGCCTCGTCGATGTCGACGGCCTTGACGGCCAGGGGGCAGCCGGTCTCGCCGGCGATGGCGCACATCTTGTCGGCGTTCTGGTTGGTGGCGGCGTAGAGGATGGGCTTTTTGTCGGCCAGGGCCTTGGCCACCGGGGCCATGATCGCCGGATCCTCGCAGGCCAGCACCAGCGAAAGGTCGGTGCTTTCGCAAAGGGCCTTGGCCGCGGCCTCGAACTTGGCGGCGTCATTGCTGGCGCACTTGAGGAAGACCAGGCCCGGGCGCAGGTTCAAGCCCACGCGCTCCCACTGCATGCCGGCCCAGACCTTGGCCTTGGCCACCAGGTCGGCGTCGGTGTCCAGAAGGGTGCCGGCCAGGCCGCAGGGGTTGAAGAAGGTTTTCTCGTGACGGAACAGCACGGTCTCGCCGCCGACGGTGGAGGCGGTGTCGCCGCTGCCATACTTGACCGGGCGGATGGGCGGGGCGCTGGCCGCGGCCAGTTTCTCGCGGGCCTCCTCGGAGACGTAGGGGCATTTGTCCAGTTCGGCCTTGCCCGCCGCCAGGTTCATGGCGAACGCCAGGCAGGTGGGCACGCCGCACTCGCCGCAGTTCGTTTTGGGCAGAAGTTTGAAAATCTCAATGCCGGTGAGGGCCATTGTCCACTCCTTAAAACAGAGCGCGCATCAGTAGTTATGAAAAAGGGGCCCCCTCGGGCCAGGGGGCCCCTAGCGCGTCAGCTAGCCAACGATCGGGTCCATCTCGACAGCGGGATGGCCTACCTTTTGCAGATACTCGTACACGCTGGCCTCGTCGATGGCGATGGTTTCATCGCAGATCTTGTCGATGAGGTCGGGCACGCCGACTTCCTCTCCACGGCGCAAGAGGCCTTCACGCAATTCTTCCTTGAGCGACTTGGGCATCCAGACCATACGCTTGATGCCGCCGTCACCGGCGATGTACTTGCGCTGAATGATGTTGTACTTGGAGTGGCCAACAAAGCCCGGCGAGGACTGACCGCCACCCATGACGCCGGCCAGGGTGGTGAACTTCATGCCGCAGGGAGTTTCGCCGGTGTAGTCGCGGTGCACGGTCATCACGCCGTTGCAGCCGGGCAACAGGGCGGCGATGCACTCGCAGCAGCCGCAGGTGGTCATGGGCTCGTAGACGATGCTATAGAAGTTGTACTGGCTGATCTTGCCACGGCTGGCCTTGGCCACGAAGTCGTTGCAGCCCTTCCACATGCCCAGCTTGGGATCGAGGCACTCGCCCTTTTCGATGGGCTGGTTGGGGCCAGTGGGGTTGATCTCGAAGGAGGCCTTGCAGTCCATCCAGTTGTAGGCGCCGCAGAGGCCGGTGCGCTCGGGGCTGACCACGCAGACGTGGCTGGGCGCGAACGACTGGCACAGGGTGCAGGAGTAGAAGATCTCCTCGTTTTCGTCGGTCATGTTCTCCACGCGAGAGTCACGGGCTTTGTACATGGCCCGGGCTTTTTCGGTGAAGGCCTTGACGTCCTTGGGGTCGGTGTAGAGCGTCACCTGGACTTTGTCCAGGATGCTGCCGAACTCCTTGTGGAACATGTCGTGCAGGATCTGGCCGATGTGGCGGACCTTGAAGCCCTTTTCCACGGCCGGCTGGCCCAGGCGAATCCAGGAGATGTCGCGCTGGCCGATGTGCATCACGCCCTGAGCGTAGTTGATCAGGTGGTGGATCTGGCGCTCCAGGATGGGCTCGAAGTCGGGCTGGAACTTGCGGCCGGCCACCTGGACGTAAATGCCCAGATCCAGCTTGTCGCCCTTCTTCACATCGTCCATTTCCTTGCCGATGACGACGATCTTGTTATCCTCGATCTCGTCCATCTCGGCCATTTCGACCAGCTCGGTGGCCTGCTTCTTGCCGCCGAACTCGACGAACAGGTCGTCCTTGCGCACGCGCTCGCCCTCGAAGGCCGCGCCGTAGCTCAGAGGAATGTCGACCTTGGTCACGATGGTCTTGAGGCCGCGGACCTCCACCGACTTCTGGACCATCTCGCTGTGCGGGATGTTGCCGACGACGTGCTCGTAGGTGCACACGCCGGTGGGCAGGATCTCGGGGATGTCGGTGTCGGCGATGGTCGGGAAGCCCCAGTTGACGCAACCGGCGGCGTTGGCCGCCCACTCGGCGTTAACCTCGCCAAAGGCGTTGACGAAGGCGAACACGCGGTCTTTGTTGTAGAGCAGGTTTTTCTTGTAGTCGCCGGGCTTGACGCCACCGAAGGCCATGGCCGCGCGGTTGGCGAAGCCCAGGGCGAAGACGGCGCCGCTGATGTCGGGGCTGAAGGGCACCAGGCGGGTGTTCCAACCGACCTGGACGCCAGCCTCGATCAGCTGCTCGGTGAAGGTGGTGCCCATGCGGTTGCCGGCCATGAACACGTAGAGGCTGCGCCGCTGGTATTCCTCGGCGATCTCCTTGGCGATCTCGGCGTTGGGAGCGGCGCCGACGATGGCGGCGAAGCCCGGCGCCGAGCCGTCGACGAACTCAACGCCGCGCTTGCGCAGGATGGTGTCGTCGGCCGCGCCCAGCCAAATCTTGCCGCTGGCCGGGTCGCATTCCTCGCCCAGGGTGTAGAAGTCGGGCTGCTCGAAATAGCGGATGGCTTCCAGCACTTCCTCGGCGAACAGGGCGGCCATGCCGGCGTCCAGCAGGGGCCCCAGGTAGGGCAGATGGTTGAAGTTCTGCACGTGGGCGGGCAGAAGCTTGCGGGCCACCTTCAGGGCCTTGCCGGCCGTGGCCATGTCCGTTACCGGAATGCCCAGCAGCGAGTAGATGATGGGCAGGTAGTAGGCCGTGTTGGGGAAGGCCAGCTTCTGCTCGGGACCGTATTTCTCCAGGGCTTTCTCGTAGATGCCCTCGACTCTGGTGACAATTTCGTACGCGCCTTGGATGGCCGCGAAAGCTACCAGTTTGGACATTTTCAGGTTCCCCCTTTCTAGAGGTCGTTTCGCGTGAGCCTAGGCCACTTCTTCCAACTGACGGCGGTCGGCCATGTCCATGAGCACGCGCTCTTTCTTCTTGTCGAGGCCCAACGCCGCACGCTTCTTGTCGATGTGGCGGATCATGGCCTGAGCATGCTCATAAGGATCGACGATCATGTCCCACATGCCGCCGTAGATGCCTTCCAGCTCCTCGAAGAGGTGCTTCTGGAAGCGCGGCGCGCCGGTCACGGGCAGGCCCACGCCGAAGACGGTGTAGACGCCGCTGACGACGAAGTAGTGGCCGATGCTGATGGCTTTCTCGCTCATCCACTCGGGCGCCGAACCGGCCGCGGGCAGGTCGGAGATGTCCTTGCCCAGACCGCCGGCCTTGACCACCTGGGTGGCGGCCATCAGGATGCGGCTGTTGTCCACGCAGGAACCCATGTGCAACACGGGCGGGATGCCCACGGTTTCACAAACCTCGGCCAGACCCGGGCCACAGAAGACCTTGGCCGACTCGGGAGAGAGCAGGCCGGCCTTGCCGCAAGCCATGGCGTTGCAACCGGTGGTCAGAACGATGACGTCGTTCTTGAGCAGCTCCTTGACCACGGTCAAGTGGGCGCTGTCGTGCATGGAGCGGGCGTTGTTGCAGCCAACCACGCCGCCGATGCCCCGGATGCGGCCATTGATGATGTTGTCGTTGAGCGGCCAGTAGCTGCCGCGGAAGGTGCCGCCCAGGTGGTAGTTGATGGCCTCGTAGCTGAAGCCGACAACCATCTTTTCCTTGGCGCTGGGGATCATCGCTTCGCCATGACGGTTGGGGAAGTTGTCGATGGCGGTCTTGACGATCTTCTTGGCGTCCTCGAGGGCGTTGTGCTCGTCGAACTCGATGTGCGTGGTGTGGCCGGATTCTATCATCGCCCGGGGGTTGGTGGTGATGATCTTGGTGTGATAGCAGTCGGCCACGTTGGCGATGTTTTCCATGATGCACTGCACGTCGACGACCATGGCGTCCACCGCGCCGGTGACGATGGCCAACTCCTGCTGCAGGTAGTTGCCGGCGATGGGCAGGCCGTGGCGGCACAGAATCTCGTTGGCCGTGCAGCACATGCCGGCCAGCACGATGCCGTGGGCGCCCTTGCTCTTGGCGTAGTCGACCATGTCGGGCAACTGGGAGGCCACGACGATCATCTCGGAGAGCAGCGGCTCATGGCCGTGAACGATGATGTTGACGTGGTCCTGCTTCAGCACGCCCAGGTTGATCTCGCCCTGGGTGGGGTAGGGCGTGCCGAACATGATGTCCTGCAGGTCGGTGGCGATCATCGAGCCGCCCCAGCCGTCGCCGATGGCGGCGCGGGTGCACTGCTTGACGATGTTGTGGTAGTCCTGGTCCACGCCCATGTGGGTGCGGTGCATGATCTCGACGATCTCGCGGTCGATGCCGCGAGGCACCACGTCGAGTTTGCGCCACAGTTCGTAGCGGGCCTTGGGGGCGCGCTTGGCGTTATAAATCTCGCCGTCCTGCTGGCCCCACTGGCCCAGAGCCTTGACGCCCACTTCCTCGGCGATGTCGTAGATGTCGCGCATCTGCTCGATTTTTTCGCCATTCGGGCCATCGACGATGACCGTGGTGGGCACCTCGAAGTCCGGGGCGATCTCCAGCAGCTTCTGCTCGTCCTTTATGCCGTAGTCGTGGGTGCCTTTGCGGGCCGCGGTCAAAAAGACCTCGGCCACGCCACGGCCGTGGTCGCTGTGGGCGGCGGCGCCGGCGGCGACCATGCGGGCGAAGTTACGGGCGGCGATGGTCTCGGGAGTGGCGCCGCACAGACCCTTGCGGGTGTCTTTGCCTTCGATGCCCTTCTTGGGCAGCGGCAGGCGGCAGGGGCCCTGCGAGCAAATCTTGCAGCAGGTGCCCTGCTCGCCGATGTTGCAGGGCTTCATGGACACGGCGCGGTCGAAAATGGTTTCGACGTTGTCGCGCTGCGCCTTGGCCAACATCTGAATGGTGGCGATGTCGACGCTGGACGCTTTGGGGTCGGCCTTCTTGGTGGAAGCCGATTCTTCGGCCGCCGCGGCGACTTTGGC
Source organism: Desulfarculus baarsii DSM 2075 (assembly GCF_000143965.1). Lineage (GTDB taxonomy): Bacteria > Desulfobacterota > Desulfarculia > Desulfarculales > Desulfarculaceae > Desulfarculus > Desulfarculus baarsii. The sequence goes on from NC_014365.1 coordinate 269,590, forward strand.
CTTGATCTGGTCCGACATCAGAGGTTCCTCCTCATTTTAAGGTTGGCTTTCGCCCCCTCTTTTTCTTTTCGTCTCGCTCGCCGGGGAGCAAGCTGCACAGCCGTGTTTAGCTTTTCACCCTCGCGGGTCGCGCCGTTTGTCGGCGCATCCTCCCTCGAAAACCCCCGGCGTGAGAGGTCCGGCCCTTGCCCGGGCCGGGGAAAGCCCCGTCGGGGCCGTTATTTCTTTTTGCCCAAGACGCCATCGCCGCGCAGGCGAAAACGCTCCAGGCTTTTCATGATGTAGGTGGCTTCCGGTCCGGCCGTGCCGGGCTCGGGCGGCTGGCCAAAGACCACGCCTTGGCGCTTGGCGCCGTTTCCTTCGGCTTTCTTCGTCTGTGTCGTCATCTCGTGGCTCCTTCCAGGATCAATTGTTCAGCGCTCTCGGAGCCCCACGGCCCCCGAGCGGTAATCAGTCTTTCCCGGCACCTCCGGTGACGACTATCATCCGGCCGACCGTTGGCCAACCCACGCGGCCCCGTCGTCAACGGCCCGCGCCTGGCGCGAGCCGGGGAGGCGCTACTTGCGGTGAGACAGGACGCCGTCGCCACGCAGGCGGAAGCGGTCCAGGCTCTTGATAACGTAAACGGCGTCGGGGCCGGCGACGTCGACGGGAATGCCCTCGCCGTAAACCTCGCCCTTGTCCTCGCGCGCTTCTTTTTGGGCCATGGCCGCGGCCATTTTTTCGCGCTCGTCGCGGCGCTGGCGGCGCAGGGCCTCCAGATCGGCCTCGGCGGCGGCCTTGGCGGCGGCTTCAGCCTTGGCTTCGGCCTCGGCTTTGGCTTTGGCTTCGGCTTCGGCGGCGGCCTTGGCGGCGGCTTCAGCCTTGGCCTTGGCTTCGGCTTCGGCCTTGGCGGCGGCTTCGGCCTTGGCCTTGGCTTCCATCTCGGCCTTGGCCCTGGCCTCGGCGTCGGCGGCGGCCGGAGCGGCGGCGGCCGGGGCCGGGGCCGGAGCGGCGGCAGCCGCGGGCGCGGCGGCAGCCGCGGGCGCGGCGGCAGCCGCGGGCGCGGCGGCAGCCGGAGCGGCGGCGGCAGGCTTGGCGGCCGGAGCGGCGGCAGGCTTGGGCGCGGGCGCGGCGGCGGCAGGCTTGGCCGGGGCCTTGGCGCCGGGGATCAGGGCGGCCTTGGGACGATCGGAGGCCACGCGGGCGGCCGCGGGGGCGCGGTCGGCCATCATGCCGTCGATCATCTTCTTGACCGTGGCCACCGAATCGGGGTGACGCAGGATCAGGATGTCGCTGCCAGCCAGCAGGTAAGCCGTGGCCGCGGCCACTTCCATGAACACGCCGCGTTTGGCGTTGTCGCCCAGGTTGGCGGCGGCGGCCTCCTCACCGGCGATGTTGGCTTCCTTGGATTTCCAGATCTCGTTGCCGACGTTGTTGATCATGGGCATGGTCAGCTTGTCGTCGTCCTGGAGCAGGGCGGCCATGCGCAGGCGCTCCATCACCGAGTAGCTGTACTCCATGCCGTAGCCCAGGCCGCCGGTGGTCGGGTCGACGACGACGCGATCCAGGGGCACGCCCAGGTTGCCAAGCAGAATGTTGAGCTGCTTGGCCAGGTTGACGTCGATGGGGCTGGAGGAGATGACCTGATGCTTGTAGGCCAGACAGGCCGCGCCGATCTGCTTGTGGTTGCTTTCCTCCACCGGGCCCAGGAGCAGGTTCTTGCCCTCGAAGTCCTCGGCGATTTTCTTGAGCACCACCGCGTCCTTGGCGCCGTTGGCGCTGCCCCAGACGATCACCGGCACGCTGACCGCGCCCAGGACCTTGCCCACGACCGCGCTGGCCTGCTCGGCCGGAGCGTCGTCACCGTTGGGGTCGGTGGATTTGAGCTGAACGACGATGGCGTCCGCGCCGTACTCCTCGACGCATTTTTTGGCCCAAGCGGCCGGATCGCCCAGGACGCCCTTGAAAGGCGCCGCGCAGGCCTCGGCCCACTCGGTCGGCTCCATGTCCCACACTTCCATGGCCACCAGCGGCCGGTTGGGCATGCTGCCCTCGAAAATGTGGAAAGGATAGCAGTTCTCGCCACCAATTTTGGCAATCTTGTCGCCTTGACCGACGGCGACTTCCCTGATTTTTCCGGAGTAGTCGACTTTGGTCACTTCAAAGCCCACAGCAACTCCCTCCCGCTGCAAAGTGATTCATCAACATCGCCTTGGCGCGGTCACCATTCGCAGGGCCTCCCCCGGCCGATGTGTTCCGGGGGTGCGAAAAGATGGCGCGTTATGTGCACGGTGGATACATTCCACCGATTAATATACCACCGCTTTTTTGCATATTAAGGAAAAGCGCACCCACGCTACGACAAAGGCAAATACCTGTCAAGCAAAAACGCATTTTTTCACTAATGCACGCACGGCGCGTTCTTCCCTAATTAATCCATGAGCTTGCTCGGTTAGCCCTATTGCCGCCAGGCGGCGGGGATCACTTTGTCGAAGATGGCGAAGGCCGCCTTCACCGCTGGATTGTCAGCGGGCAGCTTGCTGGTGGGCCGGCCTTGCAGGTCGGCCTGGGCCAGGGCCTCGTCGTCGGGGATGAAACCGGCCAGCTCCACGCCCATCTCGGCGGCCGAGGCGCTAAGCTCGGGGGCCAGTTCGCCGCGCACCATCGATAAGATAAGAAAAGCATCGCCGGCCAGGATGCCCATCTCCTTGGCCAGTTCGGCCACGCGGGCGGCGGCGGTCATGCTGCGCCGGCTGGGGTCGCTGACCACCAGCAGCAAATCCACCCGCTGGGTGGTCACCCGGCTGATGTGCTCCATGCCCGCCTCGTTGTCGACCACCAGAAAACGGTAGTTGCCGGCGAGCTGATCCATGCTGGCGGTCAGCAGATGGTTGGCCGCGCAATAACAGCCAGCGCCCTCGGGCCGGCCCATGGCGATCAGGTCGAAGCCTTCGGCCTCTTCCAGGCACTGATTGACGCGCATCTCGATGAAAAGGTTTTTGGTCATGCCATGGCTCTGGCCTTTTTTCATGTCCTCGCGGGCATCGCCCAGGGTCATGTTGAGCTCGAGGCCGAGCACTTCGTTGAGGTTGCTGTTGGAGTCGGCGTCAACGGCAAGGACGGGCTTCAGCCCCTGCTCGACCAGATATCTGACCAGCAGGCCAGAGACGGTGGTCTTGCCCACGCCTCCCTTGCCCGCCACGGCGATGGTGTAGGCCAAGTCGCGCTCCTCCCTTCATGCTGAGGTTTAGTATTGTTTATCAGTTTCCGGCCATTTTGCCAAACCGTCCAGCCAAAAAAACCGCGCGCATTGGGGGTAAAATTCACACCCACGTGTGGCTTATTGTTGCCAGAAAGTGTCTTTTTCGTATACACTGCCCCTCGACCGCCGGCGAAAAGAGCGCGCCGCGCTGGCGGCGAAGTTGTTTCCGCCAAATAATTTTAGTTTTTACTGATAGTTGGACGACATGACCATGCAAAGCGACATCGGACGGCCCGTCTTGTGGGAGCAAGTCCGTCAAACCATGCGCGGCCAGGTGGACCACCGCGAGTTCGAGACCTGGCTGGCCCCGCTGGCCATGCGCCTGGAGGCCGACTGGGCCGTGATCTCGGCCCCCAACCGATTTTTTGTCGATTGGATCAAGGATCATTATCTTTCACAACTCGAACAGGTGATAAGCCAGTGCGCGGCGCGGCCGTTGAGGCTGCGTTTCGAGACCGGCAACGGCCCAGTTCCCGCTTCGCGGCCCGTCGAGGCCCAACCGGCCCTGGCCCAGCCGGCCCCGGCCGCGCCGGCGCTGACTTCGCTGGCCCAGCCCACGCTCAAGCCCGGCTACACCTTCGAAACGTTCATCGTCGGCACGTGCAACGAGCTGGCCCACGCGGCCTGTCGGGCGGTGGCCCAGCAGCCGGGCCGGCAATACAACCCGCTTTTGATCTTCGGCGGGGCCGGCCTGGGCAAGACGCATCTTTTGCACGCGGTGGGCAACGCCTTTTATCAGCGTGACCCCCGGGCCAAGGTGCTCTACACCACCTGCGAGGCCTTCACCAACGAGCTGATCCAGGCCGTGCGTTTCGACAGCATCGGCCGGTTCCAGGAAAAATACCGCGGCCTGGACTGCCTGCTGCTCGACGACATCCAGTTTCTGGCCGGCCGCGAGCGCACGCAAGAGGAGCTTTTCCACACCTTCAACGCCTTGCAAGAGTCGGGTGGGCAGATCGTCCTGACCTCCGACGACCCGCCTCGTGAATTGCAGGGGGTGGTCAAGCGGCTGCGCACGCGTTTCGAGGGTGGCCTGACGGCCGACCTGCAGCCGCCGCCCTCGGAGATCATGGTGGCCATTTTGCAAAGCAAGGCCCTGGCCAAGGGCATGGACCTTTCCGACCAGGTGGCCATGTTCCTGGCCCGTCAACCCGAAAGCAACGTGCGCGTGCTGGAGGGCTACCTCAACCGGATCATCGCCGTGAGCCGCTTCCAGGGCGTGGAGGTGACGCTGGAGCTGGCGCGGCGGGTGGTGGGGCCGTTGATGGCCCAGCGCCAGGTTTCGGTGGAGGAGGTGTTGCAGACGGTGGCGGCGCGCTACGGCGTGCGAGTGGGCGAGTTGAAAAGCTCGCGCAAGACCAGGGACGTGACCAGGCCCCGGCAGGTGGCCATGTTTTTGGCCCGGCAACTGACGGGTCAGTCCTACCCGGAGATCGGCCGGGCCCTGGGCGGCAAGGATCACAGCACGGTGGTCAAGGGCGTCAAAAAGATCCAGGGCCAGATGGCCCGGGAAGCGGCGCTGGCCGAGGAGATCCGCACGCTGGAGCGCGAGTTGTTGGAGGGCGGCGAAACGCCGGTGGATTGAGCGGCCGCAATGTGGAAAACCGCGCCGCCGGCCGGGCGGGCGGTGGAAAGCCCGGAGTGGAAGTTGAAAACTCCGGGCTATTTTTTTGCTTTGCTTTCGAGGCGTTATGTTGGTTTTCCACATTTATACATTCATTACTTCCACTACTAATTTCTTAAAGGAAAATTAATATTAGTTCTTAAGGGGGGCGGGCCGAAAAAACGCGGGCAAACAAGGGCGGGAAAGGGTGAGCCTCGATCAACAAGTTGATATCACGAAATTCTTTGGCTTGAAGGGGCGCTTGCGTTGGGCTGAAATTTCTGCTTTAATGAAGCCGCGGGCCATGAGGTGCGGACATTTTTGCCAAAGGGATGGGACGGGATGGAACTAACCGCGCGCAAGGAAGATCTGGCCAGGAATCTGCAAAAATCCCAGTCGGTGGTCGAAAAGCGCACATCGATGCCCATCTTGAGCAACGTCTTGCTGGAGGCGGCCGACGGCGGGCTGACGGTGACGGCCACGGACCTGGAGATCAGCTTCCAGGGCTCACTGGAGGCCAAGGTCAACAAGCCCGGCCGGGTGACGGTGCCGGCGCGCAAATTCTACGAGATCATCAAAGAGCTGCCCAGCGACGACGTTTATCTAAAAGAAAAAGAAAATCAGCACATTCACCTGACCGGCGGCCGGGCCAGCTACGACCTTGTCGGGCTTTCGGCGGCCGATTATCCGGCGCTGCCCGACATCGCGGACCTGAGCTGCCTGGAGGTTGACGGCGACGTTTTGGGCGAGATGATCGAAAAAACCATCTTTTCGATCTCGCAGGAGGACACGCGCTTCAATCTGGCCGGTTTGTTCGTCCAGAAGCGGCGGCGCGACGACCGGGAGATCCTGCGCATGGTCTCCACCGATGGCCATCGCCTGAGCCTGATCGACCGCGAGATTCCGGGCCTGGCCGCCCTGGACATCGCCGGCGGGGTGATCATCCCGCGCAAGGGCGTGGCCGAGATGCGCCGCCTGGCCGAGGATGGCGGGCTGAGCCTGGGCCTCAACGCCTCGTTCGCGGTGGTCAAGAAAGACGGGGCCACGCTGATTCTGCGCATGCAGGAGGGCTCTTTCCCCGACTACGAAGTGGTCGTCCCCAAAAACGCCGGCCGGGTGGCCCTGGTCAACCGCCAGGCCTTCGGCGAGGTGATCCGCCGCGTTTCGATCCTGGCCACCGACCGTTTCCAGGGCGTGCAGCTTTCGTTCAAGGAGGGCCTGCTGGAGCTGATCAGCCAAAACCCGGACCTGGGCGAGGCCCGCGAGACGATCGAAGTCGATTACGAAGGCGAATCGTTCACGGTGGGCTTCAACGCCCGTTATTTCCTCGACCTGTGCGGGGCCATGCGTTCCGAGGTGATCAGCCTGGCCTTTGTCGACGAAAACAACCCCTGCCTGATCAAGGGCGAGGGCGACGAGGGCTTCCTCAGCGTGATCATGCCCATGCGCCTCTAGAAGCGCGCGGCCCTGGTTGGGGCTGAATGTAAAAAACGGCGCGGCCGGAGCGATTGTCTCCGGCCGCGTTGTTTGTTTGGCGACGTCCGTTCAGCGCATGTCAAAGGGATATGGAATCAGTTCGGCCACGGTGGGCTGGATGATCTTGCCGTCGGGGCCGCGCATGATCACCTGGGCCCCGCGGTTGAATTCGTAGATGAGCTGGCGATCGACGGCCGAGGGCGCGGCCAGCGCGCCGCCGGGCAGGACGTTGACGACGGCCTTGATGTCGGTGTCGCCGGCGCTGACGGCCTTCAGGACGGCGGTGGTCAGGGCGGTGGCGGTCAGGTTGTAGAGGGCGTTTTCGACGTTGGCGCCGCTGTGGATGACCCCGGCCCCGCTGAGCACGGCCGCCCCGACCTGGAATTTGGAATATGGCGCGTAGGCCATGCGCGAGGCCTTGGTTGCGGCCTCGATCAGGCTTTTGATCTCTTTTTCCTCGAGCTTGGGCACGAACCAGCGGCGATAGATGCGCTCGAAGCGGCCGTCTTGCTGGATGGCGGCCAGGCCCTGGCTGATGGCCCTGGCCAAGTCGGGGCGATCGCGGGCGATGAGGTAGTAGATATTGATGACTTGGATAGGCGTGCCCACGGCGCTGATGTTTTTGTAGCCCTGGTTTTTGATGAAAAAGTGGCCCGCCCGCCCGGCGATGACGCAGGCGTCGGCCCGGCCGTCGTTGAGGGCTTGCAGGGCCTGGGGCTCGTTGTCGAAAAGCAGCAGGTTGGCCTTGGTCTTTTTGGCCAGGAGCTGCTGGTAGAGTGAGCCGCGTTGGGTGGCCACGGTGCGGCCGTCCAGGTCGGCGATGGTGCGTATTTTGGACGAGGCGGCGGTGAAGATGCGCACGTCCAGCTCGCAGGTGGGCCGATCGGGGAAGAGCAGGTCTTTCTCGCGTTGGGGCGTCTTGGCCGCGCCGGAACTGAGCTGGACGTTGCCAGCTTTGAGCTGGCGCTGAATCTCGTCCCACGGCCCGGGCCGCATGATCAGGTTGAATCCGCTGCCTTCCAGGGCCTGTTGCAGCACATCTATCTCGAAGCCCTTGGGCTGGCCGCCCTCGACGTAGGTGAAGGGCGGGAAGGCGTTGTCAAAGGCGTAGATGACCTCGCGCTTGCCGGCGATGGCTGGCCCGGCCCAGGTCAGCAGGATGGCGGCGAGAAGCAGGGCGATCGTCTTTTTCATGGCCTGGCCTCCGGTTTGTCGTGTTTTTTTGATTGGAGTATGAATCATCGGCGGCCGAGGGCCAAGGGCGTTTTTGGCAGGCGGTTCGACCCTGGGCGATAATGTTGAAATATTTATCGTTTATTACATCGTTATATAGGAGTTTTTATCTATTTAAATTTTTTTTGCTTTTCTGATATAGCAGCGCAATATCCATTGATTATCAAATTGCCCACCGATTAACTGTTTAATTAAACTGATCAATATTATGAAACAAGCTTGCGTTTAAGTTTGCTTTTCCCGTGAATAATCGCTTGTCAGAATGCTGGCCAACGGCTATGTTTAATTTGATAATTATTATCGAATCTTCTGGGAGAAAGCACATGGCCGCTGAATGCGAACTTCTAGCAAAATGCGGGTTTTTCAAGAAATACGCCGAGAGCAAGGATCTGGCCTGTCGGGGGTTTATCCGGCAATATTGCCGCGGCGATGGGCAAGCGAGCTGCAAGCGCAAGGAATATCGTCAAAAGCACGGCTCCGCGCCTTCCGACGACATGATGCCTTCGGGCCAGTTCATGAGCGCCTGAGGCCTTTTTCGGCGCGGCCGGCGGCGTGTTGAACGGGCGCTTGGCCGCGCTTTTTTTCGTTTGTGGGGCTCAGAAATTCTTGTATGGCCTGGCTCGGCCGGCCCAGACGCTGGTTGGGTATTCCTCGGTCAATTTTCGATAGGCGCTTTTGAGGTGCAGGGCCTGGGCGCTTTGGCGATAGCCAGCCACGCCGCGCAGAAACACGGCCTCGGCGGCGGCGGCGCTTTTGGGGTGCAGGCTGATGACGCGCTCCAGGTGATTGAGCGCGCCCAGCCAGCGCCGCTCCAGCATTTCAAACTTGGCCAGGCCCAGCAGCAGCCACGGCGTCAGCTCGGCGGCCGGCTGAAAACCGGCGGCGGCTTGCAGTTGGCGTCCGTCGGCGGCGGCGACGACCAGCCACGGCGTCCAACGCACGCCATAGTCTTCGCTGTGGGGCAGGGCGTCGGCGTGAACGCGCAGTGGCGTCATGTGGCCATCGATGGTGGCGCGGACATCGCGGTCGGGGAAGGTCTCGGCCTCCATCATCCGGCAGCCGACGCACTCTGGCAGGTGAAAGTCGATCAGCACGGGCCGGCCGGCCTGTTGGGCCCATTCAAAGGCCGCGCGCCAGTTGACGTTCCATTCCGGGCTGTTCATTTGCGCTCCATGGTTGGATGTCTTGGTTGATCAGCCGGCTGTCGGCGCGCATGGATTCCGGCTGGTTCGCGGGCGTGGCGACGCCGCTGGCCGCCCCGCCCACACGCATAATTTATTTTGCCGTCATGGGCGCGGCCCGCGCGATTGTTTTTTTAGCGCGCGCGTAGGTTTTCGTCGGCGCGGCTCAGGGCCCGGCGGATGGCCTGAGCCAGATCCAGGCGGCGGATGGGCTTGTCCAGGTAGGTCAGGTTGGCCAGGTTGCCAAAGGGCGATGGTCCACGCTTGTGATAGCCCGAGAGGATGATCACCGGCAATCTGGGCCTGGCGTTGAGGAAGTTGCGCGCCAGTTCCTCGCCGGTCATGCCGGGCATGGTCATGTCGGTGATGACCAGGTCGAACAGCTCCGGCGAGGAGTTGAAGTCGCGCAGGGCCGATTCGGGCGAGGTCTTGCCCACGACCTGATAACCCAGGTCCTCGAGGATCATGGTGGTGGCGTCGACCAGTTGTGGTTCGTCGTCGATCAGCAAAATGGTTTCGCTGCCCACGGGCGCCTGATCGACGACATAGGGTTTTTCCTCGGGCGGCATTTCTTGGGTCAGCGGTAGGAACACGCTGAACACCGAGCCTTGACCGGGCTTGCTGCGCATGGTCACCGCCCCGCCCAGGGAGTTGACGATGCCCATGGCCACCGAAAGGCCCAGCCCGTTGCCGCCGGCCTTTTGCTTGGTGGTGAAAAAGGGGTCGAACACGCGGTCCATGGTCTCTTGGCTCATGCCGTGGCCGGTGTCGGCGATGTCGATGCGCGCGAAGCGTCCGGGCCTGGCGTTGGTGAAATGAATGCCGGCCAGGGGTTCGACATCGACGACGGTCTGTTCCGAGAGGCTCACGCGCAGCACGCCGCCGCCGGGCATGGCCTGGCCGGCGTTGGCGCAGATGTTCATCAGCACCTGATGCAGCTCGGTGGAGTCGGCCATGACGCGGCTTTCGATGTCGGTGTTGGCCTGGACCTCGACCGTAGCCGGCAAGGTGGCCCGCAGCATGTTCAAGACTTCGTCGGTGACGGCCTTGATTTTCATGGGCGCGCGGTTTCGTTCGCTGGGCTTGCTGAAGCTGAGGATCTGCCGCACCAGGATCTGGGCCCGTTCGCAGGCGGTGACCACCTCGCCCAAGTTGTTGGCCAGGGCTTGTCGGTCGTCCAGGCGGCCCAGCGAGGCCTCGGTGAAACCCATGATCGCCGCCAGGATGTTGTTGAAATCGTGGGCGATGCCCCGCGACAAGGTGCCGATGGCCTCCATTTTCTGGGCCTGGCGCAGACGCGCTTCAAGGGCGATCTGGGCGGTGACGTCCTTGCCCACCAGGAAATAGTGGGTGTCTTTGTCTATCTCGTTGGTCACCGGCGAGATGTTGGCCTCGACGACGATGGTTTGGCCGTTTTTGCGGCTGGTGGTCAGCCTTCCGCTCCAGGGCCGGCCTTCCTTTAGGGCCTGTTTCAGGGACTCGGGCAGGCCCTGGCCCGGCCTTTTGGGATAAATGATCGAGTAGTGGCAGCCGAGCAGTTCTTCCTTGTCGAACTGGCTGATCTCCTCGGCGGCCTTGTTGACGTAGCCGATGACGCCGTCTTTGTCGACGTAGACCAGGCCCTCGGCGATCTGGCCCATGGCCGACAGCAGCATGGCTTTTTCGCGGCGGGCGCGGATGATGCGCACGCCGTAAGACAGGTTGTCGGCCAGGTTTTGCAGGATGGCCGCTTCCTCGCTGGAAAAAGAATATGGCTCGCGGGCGAAGACGGTCAGCGCGCCCAGGGCCCGGCCGGCCTCGTCGCGCAGGGGCAGGCTGATGCACGAGCGCAGGCCTTTTTTCAGCAGCATGTCGCGCCAGGGCTGGTAGTTGGGCATGGCGGCGATATCGTAGACGATCTGGTGGCCGCCGCTGTTGATGGCCTTGGCCGTGATGCTGGTGGACTGCTTGTCGTCGTCCCAACTGAGGTTTTTGACTATGGCGTTGGTTTCGAAATAGTCCAGGCCGTGGAAGGCCATCAGGGACAGGGCGCGCTTTTGATCCTGGTTGGCGTAGACGATCATCGCCGCGTGATAGCCGCCTTCCTCGACGACGATGCGGCAGCATTGGTTGATGATGGCCGCTTCGCTCTCGCCGGCGATGATGCTCTGGGCGCTTTTGCATAGGCAACGCAGCGCCCGAAAAGATAGGTCGTGGGTGAACTTGTCCAACAGCGGCGGGGCGTATGGCGCGATCACCTCGGCGAAGCCCAGGAGCATGCCGCCTTCGTTGAAATAGGGCGTCAACGAGCTTTCCCACTGGCCTTCGTCACCCAGGTCCAGGCGCGATTTCATCTCGACGCCGCGGGCCATGGCCTCGCTCAGGGGGCAGGCGGCGCAACGCTGGGACTGTTGGCCCCAGACGCGGCAACAGGGGTTGCCGATCAGCGAATCCAAAAACAGCCCGGCTTTTTTGCAGGCAGCTTCGTTGGCCCAGGTTATCTTGCCGTGGGGATCGAGAAAAACGACCATCTGGCGCAGGCCGTCGATGACTTTGGTTTGAAAATGGGGCAGCGGGCTTTGGCTCAAACGTCGCGCGGCGCCCTCGGCCGTGATTGCTCCCATGTGTCGCTTCCTTGGATGATCTAACCAGGCTGTGGCGGTTCAGAAGCAGCGCTCGGGCGGAAAGCCGGGGGCATGCCGCCCCCGGCCCGCCATATTATCAATGGCGGGAACCGGCCCGCGTGGTCAGGCGGTGCTTGATCAGCGCCAGTTGCCTTGTCACGTTGTCGCAAAGCTCGGCCGAGACGCCGGCCGATTCCGCCATGGAAGCCCAAAAAGGTAAAATAGCTTCGAGCCCGTCGGTGACGGCCTTGATATCCTGGCCGTGGCGCAGGACAAACTCGTTGGCGTCGCCGTATTCGCCCGAAAGTTGACACAACTGGCGGGCTTTGGCCAAAAGCGTTTGGACGTGCTGATAGATTTCCGGGTTGAACTGTTCTTCGGTCATGGTCGCCAGCCGCGCGCCGACCGCTTCAGCGGCCGGCGGCCGGCGCGGATTTGGCCAGCCGCCATACGTCATGGGCCGCGCAACGCGGGTCGTAGGCTTGGGGTTGTTGTTGGCAGGCTTCTTCCAGGTCGGCCAGGCAAGCGCTTTGGCGCGAAAGGCCGTCAATGAATTCCAATAGTTGCGCGCGGACGTGTTCGTAGGTCACGGTCGCCCCCTTGGCTTGTCAGCTGGCCAGGGCCTTGCCGCCCCGCGTCTGGCCCGGCCGGAGGTCCGGGCGCGGCGCCGTTTCCGCCACCACCTTGGCGTAGGGAAAGTCGGCCGGGGGCTGATGCATGCTTCCAGGTGTGTAATCGGCCCCGGCCTTCTCCCACTGATCGATGATGACGCCAAACAAGGACGTCGCCTCGCCCGCCATGGTGTTTTCCACAATCACGATGTCTCGCGCCAGGATGTCGTTGTCGAGCGCGGCGGGGAGGTTTCGCCCATCGATGTCGAGGATGGGAATCAGGCGGCCGTGCAGGCAGGCCAGACCGGCCAAGTAATCCGGCGCGCCGGGCAGCGGCCAGATGTCGGCTTGACGGACGATCCCCACTATCTTGCCCACGGGGATGGCGTTCGCGTTTTGCCTGCCGATGCTCTTCATGGCCCTGATTCCTCGTTTGAGTTGATGGGCCGTCCCTTCAGGGGTGGCTTGTGTCGATTCGTCGATGTTGAGCGCGCCACCCGAGAAGGAGTTTATGACGGCTGTTGCCCGTGGATAAAGCAAGTAGCGTGCCGAAAGAGTTAGTCACAGGTTTGACTTGTTTTTATGGGCGGTTAGCTGAAATGTAGCTGTTGAGTCCGCTCGGCCAACCATCTATTATCCGATTTCATCGGACGCTTTTTGTCCTGACCGATCGGACGTCCGAAAACATCGGACCTGGCGCCGGTTAACCAAGCTTCATGCCGTGCTTGGCCAAGAGGTCGTAGAGCCGGCTGCGGCTGAGTTCGGACAGCTCGAGGGCTTGGCGCAGGTCGCCTTCGCTCTGGGCGATCAGGGCGCCAAGGTATTCGCGCTCCATGCGGTTGATGTGATCGACGCGCCACTGGCGAAAGGGCGGCAGGCGCAGCTCCAGGGTGAGTAATTCCTGGGTCTGTTGGCCTTCTTGCTCGGCATGGGCGTTGTTGCGGTGGGTGATGGTCTGCTTGGCGATCTTGGCCCGCAGGTTTTTGGGCAAGTGATGGGGGCAGAGGATGGGCTCGGCAAAGGCCGCGCCGATGGCGTATTCCAGGGCGCCGACCAGCTCGCGCACGTTGCCGGGCCAGTCGTAGCCTTCGATGGCCTCGAAAAAATCGCGCGAAAAGCCCTTGGCCTCGATGGCGTAATGTCCGCACAGCCGCCCGATGTGATAGTCACAGATGTCTTTGATGTCTTCCTTGCGCGTGCGCAGCGGCGGCAGGTCGATGGGAAAGGCGCGCAGCCGAAACAGCAGGTCGGTGCGGAAGCGGCCTTCCTCGGCCATGATTTCGAGCTGGCGGTTGGTGGCGGCCACCAGCCGAAAGTCGCTGGCCAGGTCGCGGCGGCCGCCCACCGGCCGGTAGACCCGCTCTTGCAGCACGCGCAGCAATTTGGCCTGCATGGCCGGGCTCAGTTCGCCAATCTCGTCCAGAAACAGCGTGCCGCCGTTGGCTTGGGCGATCATGCCCTCCTGACTGGCGTGGGCCCCGGTGAAGGCCCCGCGCTCGTGGCCAAAGAGCACGCTCTCGGCCAGGGTCTCGGGCAGGGCGGCGCAGTCGACGGCCAAAAAAGGCTTGTCGGCCCGGCGGCTGTTGTTGTGGATGGCCCGGGCGAAAAGCTCCTTGCCGGTGCCGGTCTCACCGAAAAGCAGCACGCTGGCGTCGACCTGGGCCGCCTCGAAGACCTGGCCCAGGCAGTTGACGATCTGGGGGCTTTGGCCCACCAGGCCCTCGCGCTTGAGGGCGTTTTGACTGACATTGCGCTGGCGGCGCTCACGGTGTTCGATGACCCTCATCAGCAAAAGGGTCACGTCTTTGAGCTTGAAGGGCTTTTCGAGGTAGTCCCAGGCCCCGCTGGTGATGGCCAACTCCGCGCCGTCGGGCTCGCCGTAGCCGGTGATGATGACCACCTCTGGCCGGCCGGGGGTGTTTTTCAGTTGGCCGATGATGTCCAGGCCGCTGCCGTCGGGCAGGCGCACGTCGAGGAAAATGACGTCATAGGGCTCGATGGCGGCAATATTGAGGGCGTCCTCACTGGTGACAACCCGGTGGGTAATATAACCCATTTCCTCGAAATGATTGAATAATAGCTTGCCGATGGCCGGATCGTCGTCTATGACCAGAATTCGAGGCATGGCTATCCCGGCGCGAGAAACGGTTCGTCGTGGTCGCGGGTGATCGACCGGCGGTCGTTACTGTCCGAAAACGCCGTCGGCCCCAGCCAAAGCGAGTTGGCCGATCATAACGCAAATCGGCCCGCCATCAAAGCGCCGCGGCGGCGATCAGATATCCAGGGCTCGGGCTTCCAGGGCGTTTTCGATGATGAATTCCTTGCGCGGCTCGACTTGGTCGCCCATCAGGGTGGCGAACATGGTGTCGGCGGCGATGGCGTCGTCGACCTTGACCTGTAGCAGCGTGCGCCGCTCGGGGTCCATGGTCGTCTGCCAGAGCTGCTCGGGGTTCATTTCGCCCAGGCCCTTGTAGCGTTGCAGGCCCAGGCCCTTGGCCCCGTCTTCCAGCAGGCGGGACAAAAGGCCCTCGATGGTGGCGATTTGGCTTACTTCGCCGTTTTTGCGCAGGATGAAGGGGCCCGCGTCGCCGCCGCCAAGCTGTTGGTGCAGGGCGTGCAGGCGGGCGTAGTCGGCGCTGGAGACCAGCTCCCACGAGATCGGCGCGCACTTGGCCGCGTCGCCCAGGCAACTGACCTGGATCTCGTAGAGGCTGTGCTCTTCGTCGAAGGGGATGTCGCCGATGATCAGGTCGTGCTGGGCCAGGCTGTCGGAAAGCTCCTTGACGCGGTTTTGGTCGCTGAAGATGTTGCGCGAGCGGGCGCCCACCCGCAGGACGGCCTGCAGGGCCGGGGTGTGATAGCCCCGTCGGCGCAAGCGGTCCAGGGCCTCCAGATAGGCCCCGACGGTGTTCATGTGGCTGATCAGGCGCAGGCCGGAGACGCTTTGGCCGGTGGCCGGGACTTCCAGCGTGGCCTCGGCGCAGGCCCGCTCCAGGAGCATCGAGCGCAGGCTCTGTTCGTCTTTGATATAGTTTTCTTTTTTTCCATCGACAATGCGATACAAAGGCGGCTGAGCGATATAGAGATGGCCGGCCTCGATGAGTTCGGGCATCTGACGGAAAAAGAAGGTGAGGATCAACGTGCGGATATGGCTGCCGTCCACGTCGGCGTCGGTCATGATGACGATCTTGTGATAGCGCAGCTTGGCCAGGTTGAAGTCTTCCTCGCCGATGCCGGCGCCCAGGGCGGTGATGATGGTGCCGATCTCGGCGTTTTCGATCATCTTGTGGAAGCGGGCCTTCTCGACGTTGAGGATCTTGCCCTTGAGCGGCAGGATGGCCTGGAAGTTGCGGTCGCGGGCCTGCTTGGCGCTGCCGCCGGCGCTGTCGCCCTCGACCAGGAACAGCTCGCAGACGGTGGCGTCGCGGTTGGAGCAGTCGGCCAGCTTGCCGGGCAGGGAATGCTCGCCGAGCACGCCCTTGCGCCGCACCAGTTCGCGGGCCTTGCGGGCGGCCTCGCGGGCGCGGGCGGCCTCGGTCACTTTGTCGACCACGCGGCGGGCCACGGCCGGGTTTTCCTCGAAGTAGGTGGCCAGTTGGTCGTTGACGATCTGTTCGACCAGGCCCTTGACCTCGGAGTTGCCCAGCTTCATCTTGGTCTGGCCCTCGAACTGGGGCTGGGGGATGCGCACGCTGATGACGCCAAAGAGGCCTTCGCGGGCGTCGTCGCCCGAGGGCGGAGTCTTTATCTTGGGAAAATTATTGGCGATATAGGCGTTGATCGTGCGTGTCAGGGCCGCCTTGAAGCCGGTGAGGTGGGTGCCGCCCTCTTTGGTGTTGATGTTGTTGGCGAAACTGAACAGGCGCTCTTTGTAGGAATCGGCGTATTGCAGGGCGATCTCGACCTGGACCATGCCTTTTTGGCCGGCCAGGTAGATGGGCTTGGGGTGCAGCGGGGCCGAGTTGCGCGAGATGTATTCGACAAACTCGTTGATGCCGCCCTTGTAGTGGAACGACTTTTCCTCGTCGCTGCGCTCGTCGGCCAGGTCGATGCGCAGGCCCCGGTTCAAGAAGGCCAGCTCGCGCATGCGCGCCACAAGGATATCGTAGGAATATTCGGTGGTTTCGAATATCTCTTCGTCGGGCTTGAAGGTGACCTTGGTGCCCCGGCGGCGGGTCTTGCCGATGACTTCCAGCTCGCTGACCGGCTTGCCGCGCATGTAGCGCTGGTGATAGACCTTGCCGTCGCGGGAGATCTCCACCTCCAGCCACTGGCTGAGCGCGTTGACCACGCTGACGCCCACGCCGTGCAGGCCGCCGGCCACCTGATAGGCCTTGTCGTCGAACTTGCCGCCGGCGTGCAGCTTGGTCATGACCACCTGCACCGCCGACATGCCCTCATGGGCGTGGAAGTCCACCGGGATGCCGCGGCCGTCGTCAACCACCGAGACCGAGTTGTCGGCGTGGATGACCACGCGGATGTTTTCGCAAAAACCGGCCATGGCCTCGTCCACGGAGTTGTCGACGACTTCGTAGACCAGGTGGTGCAGGCCATCAACGCTGGTGGAGCCGATGTACATGGCCGGTCGCTTGCGCACGGCCTCCAGGCCTTCGAGCACCTTGATCTTGTCGGCTGTGTAGTTGGTGCGGTCTTCGGTCATCGGCGTGGCCCTCCGTATGGATAAGACACTATATTATGACCTAACTTGCAGATTTTGCAATTTATTTTTGCCACGCTCGCCGCGCGCTGGCCTGGGCCAAGGCCTTGTTTTCGCCACGGAAACCGGACGGCGGCTTGCGCCGGCCTGATCCGCGTGTAATAATTAATGTACTCGATTGAAATATAAAGTGTTTTTAAAAAAACGCGGCCAAGGGGCCACAAAATGGCCTTAAGCGTATGTTTCATTTTTTATTAATCATTTATTGCCAAGAAAATTGTCCGACCTGGACGCGACGGCCGCATCTCTTTTGGTCCGTTTTGGCGGGTTTGTTTTTTAATTGTTAATCAAGTTTGGCTTGTTAAAATGGGGTGTGGCCCGGCGGCGGCCAGGTCATCTAGAGTTTTTGCTATTTCAACGATAAAACCACGTTACAAAAGCCGCTGATTGATAGTACACTGCACAGAACCGGCATCAGGCCGCGGACCACGTTACGTTTTTGCATGCGGGGGGCGTCATGACACGTTTGGAGCAACTTCCCACTGGCGATCGCTTTGAGTTGACCGAAAACCCGACCGCCATTTCCCGGGCCGAAGAGGCCAGAGCCGTCTTGGAGATGGTCTTGGCCCTGGGCCGCCGGGCCGACAAGCTCTTGGCCATGATGGCCCAGGAGGCCGAGTTGAACACGCCGGCCTACAACCTGCTGCGCCTGGCCGATCACAAAGGCAACGCCGGCATGACCGTCAGCGAGGCCGCGGCCACGGTGGGCATCCGGCCACAGGCCCTCAGCGGCGCGGTGGGCGAGATGGTCCGCGAGGGCCTGTTGTCCCGCGACGTCAAGAGCGAAGACCGCCGGGCGCGCATCCTGCGCATCACCGACGAGGGCCGCCGCCGCCTGGCCCAGACAGCGCCCTTCCGCGATTCGCTGGTGGAGATGGTCGTCGATCAGGCGCCCCAGCTCAGCGTGGCCCGCCAAGTGTTGCGCACGCTGGAAGAGGCCATCGTCAAGGCCACCGAGAAGTAGCGCTCGGCAAAGACAAAAGCGCCCAGCGCGTCGGCGCGGGGCGCTAGGCGTCAAAAATCCACCGGGCGCGCCGGCGCAAAGCCCGTCATTCAAACGTGGCGTGCACGTCGTACCAGCCATCGCCCAGCGTCGAACGCTCGACAAAGCCCAGGCGTTTGTGCAGCCATTCGTAGATGGCCTCCTCGATGGTCATCCAGGGGCCGTGCGTCTCCTCGCCAAAGGGCCCGCTGTGAATGCCAGTGAACTTTTCGTCCACGTAGAGGCCCTCCAACGGCGGGTTGGGCAGGGGGTGCTTGTGGTGCGTGCGCTGGTTGACCAGCTTGAACTTCTGATAGCCCAGCTTGCGCATCTCGAAAAAAATGTCGATGGAATGGGCCTCGCACGAGACATACTTGGGCTTGACGTCGAAGTTGTTCAGCTCGCTCAAGGCCAGGATGTCGGCGTGCTCGATGTCGATCTTCAGATAATAGGGAATGCCCGTCTCGGCCAGGATCTTGCCGAAGCGGACAAAATTCACCTTGATCACCTCGTAGGCCGTGTTCTGCCGCGCGCCAACGGTCTTGTAAACCGAGCTCCAGTCGTCCTTGTCCTTGTTCACGTAAAAATCAAAGACGCCTTCGCTGTCATAGATGCCCACGTTGTATATCTTGAGCCGGCCGCTGTCGATGTGCGCGGCCAGGCGTTCGCTCACCAGCTCCACCATGGCGGGGTTGGCCTCCACCGCGGCGACCCGGAAGCCCTTTTTCAGATAAAACTCAGTGTCCATGCCTTTGTGCAGGCCAACGTCGATGATCAGATCGTTTTGCAAAACCGCATGTTCCATATTGCCTCCCGCTATGCCCTCGTCACTCTACTTTATCGCCGCCGACCAGTCAACCTCTCCCGGTCATAACACCATGAATGTATGGTGATTGTCCACCGTCCGCCCGCGTAACTGGCCTTACCAGAAACCTTGACGCGGGCTGGGCTTTGGCATATTCTACTGAGCCACCAATTAAAATCAAAAACTCCACGGGAGGACCAAGTGAAGAATAACCGCGACACCGTCATCGTGGCCATGGGCCGCACCGCCATCGGCGACTTCGGCGGCTCGTTGGCCGGCCTGCGCGCCCACGAACTGGCCGCCATCGTCACCAAGAACCTGCTCGACAAAACCGGCCTCGACCCGGCAATGTTCGACGACGTGCTCATGGGCGATTGCTGCCAGTGCCCCGATGAGGCCAACACCGCCCGCACCGCCGCCCTCAAGGCCGGCATCCCGGTGGACGTGCCGGCCATGACCATCCAGCGCCAGTGCTCCAGCGCCATGCAGGCCCTGGCCCAGGCCGAGGTCTACATCCGCGCCGGCGAGGCCGAGGTCATGCTGGCCGGCGGCGTCGAGTCGATGTCCAACGCGCCCTACACCCTGCCCAAGGCCCGCTGGGGCGCCCGCCTGCAACACGCCAAGATGGTCGACGCCCTGTGGGAGATGCTGCACTCCGGTTCGACCCTGCTGGAGCCGCCGGGCTACATCATGGGCCAGACCGCCGAAAACCTGGCCCGCAAATACGACGTCTCCCGCCAGGAGCAGGACATCGTCGCCCTGCGCAGCCACAACAACGCCGAAGCCGCCATCAAGGCCGGTAAGTTCAAGGACGAGATCGTGCCGGTGCCCGTGCCCCAGCGCAAGGGCGAGCCCAAGATCGTCGACACCGACGAACACGTGCGCATGGGCCTGACCATGGCCGACCTGGACAAACTGCGCCCGGCCTTCGCCAAGGACGGCACAGTCACCGCCGGCAACGCCTCGGGCCTCAACGACGGCGCGGCCCTGTGCATCGTCATGAGCCGCGAAAAGGCCAAGGATCTGGGCCTGACCCCCATCGCCAAGATCGTCGGCCACGCCGCCGCCGGCTGCCCGCCCGAGATCATGGGCTGGGGCCCGGTGCCTTCCACCCAAAAGGTCATGAAAAAACTGGGCATGAACCTCAAGGACATCGAGCTGATCGAGCTCAACGAGGCCTTTGCCGCCCAATACCTGGCCTGCGAAAAAGGCCTGGGCCTCAACCGCGACATCGTCAACGTCAACGGCTCGGGCATCGGCCTGGGTCACCCCGTGGGCTGCACCGGCGCGCGCATCGTCATCAGCCTCATCGGTGAGATGAAACGCCGCGGCGCCACCGTCGGCCTGGCCACCCTCTGCGTGGGCGGCGGCATGGGCATGTCCATGGTCGTCGAGGTCGAATAACTCCCGCTTGGCGCTGGCGGCCGGGCGCGATTTGACTCCCGGCCGCCAGCGCTTTCACCCGCTATTGCCCAATGACTGCTTTTCGTTATAAAATCCAAGACGAATCCCATCTCTGTTCGCTAAACAGCACAATGGGGCCTGCGCCATGGTCGACACAGGGGCAAAATCGGCGGAAGCGGCCAAACTGCGCCAGCGCGTGCGCGACCTGACCGACGAACTCGACTCCATCGAAGCCAAACACGCCGAGGCCATGGCCGCCCTGCGCGAGGCCGTGCCCGTGCTGTGCGGCCTGGCGCCCAAGCAACAATCGCCCTTGGTGGCCAAGGCCCTCGAAGCCCTGCGCCGCGCCGCCGACAAAAACGCCGATGACGCCAACCTACGCCAGGCCCTGGAGGCCCTCAAGTCGGCCATCGTCGCCGAACCACGCGATTATGGCCCCGGCGCTTCCGCCAAGGCCAAGGAGTCGGCTCAGTCCGAGGCCGCCCGCCACGTCTCCCTGGCCCTGCTGCACGGCCTGCGCCTGGGCGACGAGGCCTTCGACGCCCGTCTCGACAAGGCCATCGACGCCATCGGCGGCCACGTCGCCGCCGGCGCGGTGCGCCCGGCCATGGCCATCCTCGTCGACCTGCTCGACGAATTCCGCCTGGCCCACGGCAAACGCCTCGAAGCCGCCGAACGGGCCCTCAAGGAAGTGGTCGGCGAAGTGCTGACCACCGAGGCCGAACTGATGGCCACCTTCAGCCGCGCCGCCGACGACCTGGCCAGCGGAAGCGCGGCCCACGCCAATAACCTGACCGCCGCCCTGGCCGGCCTGCTCGAAGACATCAACCACGCCCCGGACCTCGAAACCATGAAAACCCGCGCCATCGGCCATATCCGGGCCATGCGCGAACAGATCAAAAATCGCCGCGAACAAGAATTGACCCAGCAAGCCCAGGTGCTCAGCGAAATGAGCCGCGTGCGCGCCGCCCTCGACGAAACCAAAGCCCACGTCTCGGCCGTGGAGCACATCAGCCAACGCCTGGCCCACGAAGCCCTCACCGACCCCCTGACCAAAGTATGGAACAAACGCGCCCTGGCCCAACGCCTGGCCGAGGCCTTGGAAAAACATGACCCGCTGGTCGTCTGCCTGATCGTTTTTGATATCGACTTCTTCAAGTCCATCAACGACAACTTCGGCCACCGCGCCGGCGATAAGGCCCTGGAAAGCATCGCCGCCCACGCCGCCCGCACCTTGCGCCGTGATGATGACCTTTTTCGCTATGCTGGCGACGAATTCGTCATACTTATGACCAATATCGATCTTAAAACAGCGCACGCCGTGGCCGAGCGCGTGCGAGCCGCCGCCGAGAAAATCCGCTTCACCTACGCCGGAAAAGGCGAAATCCGCCTCACCCTCTCCCTGGGTTTGGCCAACGGCCGCCAGGGAGACTCCGCCGCCAGCCTCTTCGAACGCGCCGATCAAGCCCTGCTCGACGCTAAGCGACAAGGCCGCAATCGTGTGGTCGTGGCGGGCAATTCTGTTGGTTGACCTGTCGGTCAAGTTTTCGTTTTCGGTTAAATTTTAGGTTTTGCTGGTATTTCAGGTGGTTACCGATTTGTGCTGGTGTTTTGGCGTTTTTTGATAATAATTTAAGATGAGTACGTATAATTTGATAGCTTTGCGGATGGCGATGGGAAGAAGAGAGAAGAGAAGAGAAGAAGAGAGAAGAGAAGAAGAAGAGAGAAGAAGAAGATAAGAGGGAGCCATGCGGGGCGGGGAGGGGGCTCTTTACGCTAAACCGCCCCCTCGCCCGCCCCGCGCCCCACCCCACCCCCGCAAAGCAAGGTGGCCGACTTTTAGTTTCGTGTTTGTAGGTATGACGACCATAGGGACGGTCCTGAGCATTGCCGCGCCGCGAAGATTGTTGCCGGTTGCCGGTGGCGTTACTGGAAGCTGACGCGCGGGGCGCGCGCCAGCTACGGCCAAGGTTGGTTGCCCCCGGAAAAAGAAAAGATTTAAGAAAGAAGAGAGAAGAGAGAAGAGAGAAGAGCAACAAGCTTTGCCATTGCGGCTGCTTTGATAGCGGCCTATCACCGGGAGCTACGGACGGTAGGTGTCATTGCGGCCTACTCGACCCGCCTTGCCTGGCCGGGCACCGGCCCCGCTCTGCCAGGCCGGGTACCGGCCCGCTGGCCGGCTGGCCGGCTGGCCGGCGTGGCGGGAAGAGAAGCCGGAAAGAATCAAGCAAAAGCCATGCGGGGCGGGGAGGGGGCTCTTTACGCTAAACCGCCCCCTCGCCCGCCCCGCGCCCCACCCCACCCCCGCAAAGCAAGGTGGCCGACTTTTAGTTTCGTGTTTGTAGGTATGACGACCATAGGGACGGTCCTGAGCATTGCCGCGCCGCGAAGATTGTTGCCGGTTGCCGGTGGCGTTACTGGAAGCTGACGCGCGGGGCGCGCGCCAGCTACGGCCAAGGTTGGTTGCCCCCGGAAAAAGAAAAGATTTAAGAAATAAGAAAGAAGAAAGAAGAACAATAAGCTTCGTCGTCGCGGCTCCGGGCCGGGCGCGGCTGCTTTGATAGCGGCCTCACATCGGGAGCTACGGACGGTAGGTGTTAAGCTGGCCTGGTCGACCCGCTCTGCCAGGCCAGGCACTGGCCCCGCTTTGCCTGGCCGGGCGCCGGCCCACGGGAGCTACGGTCAAGGTTGGTTGCGCCCGGAAAAAGGAAAGAGTTAAGAGGGGAAAGGTGCTTTTGTTTATGCCATGAAATTGCGAAGCAATTTCATGGAATGCAAAGCAACAAGGCTACCCGCGAAGCCGCCACGAAAATGAAAACGACGCGCATCGATTGCGAAGCAATCGATGCGGGGCTTTTCTTTTTGGAGGGGGGTGCGGGGGGAACCTTTTTCTTTTGGCACAAAAGAAAAAGGTTCCCCCCGCGTCTTCCTAGCCTTTGATACAGACGAGGGGGCGAGTTTTGGCGACGATGGGGGCGACGCCGGAGTTTTGCATGATTGCGGCGATATTGTTGACGTTTTTGTATGCGTCGGGCATTTCTTCGGCGAGGGTGGCGCGGGCTTTGGCGCGGACGATAACGTTTGTTTGGGCCAATTCGGCGGAGATGTCGCGTCCTTTGGCGTTGTGTTTGGCTTTGGCGCGGGAGAGGCGTCGACCGGCGCCGTGGGCACTGCTGGCGAAGGTGAGTGTTTCGGCGAGATGGGAGCCTTTGAGGACGTAGCTTGCGCGGCCCATGTCGCCGGGGGTGAGCACGGGTTGGCCGATGGCGGCGTAGCGAGGGGGCAATTCGGGATGATTTGGTCCCAGGGCGCGGGTTGCGCCTTTACGGTGGACCCACAGTTGGCGTTGGCGGTTGTGGACGGTGTGGGTTTCCAGTTTGGCGATATTGTGGGCCACGTCGTAGACGAGGGCCAGGCCCAGGTTGGCGGGGCTGATCTGGAGTGTTTGGCCGATGGCTTGCCGTGCCAGGTGGGTGAGCATCTGGCGGTTGGCGAAGGCGAAGTTGGCGCTGGCGGCCATGGCGGCCAGGTAGGATTGTCCGACGGGGGAGTGGGGCGATGCGGCGATGAGCTGGCTATCGGGGGAATGGACGGCGTCTTTGTCTTGGCGCAATCTTTTGAGGTAGTCGTCGCAGACCTGGTGGCCGAGGCCGCGGGAGCCGCTGTGGATCCACAGGACGAGTTGACCGGGGAACAGGCCGAAGGCTTGGGCGGCGTCGGCGTCGGCTACGAGTTCGACCACGCCCAGTTCGACGAAGTGGTTTCCCGCGCCGAGGGTGCCCAGTTGGTCGCGGCCCCTGTTTCTGGCGTGGGTGCTGACCTGGTCGGGGTCGGCGAGGGGGATTTGTCCGTTTGATTCGCAGAATTCCAGGTCGGTGGCTTGGCCGTGGCCGTTGTTGACGGCCCAGGCCGCGCCTTGGG
Organism: Desulfarculus baarsii DSM 2075; assembly: GCF_000143965.1. Taxonomy (GTDB): domain Bacteria; phylum Desulfobacterota; class Desulfarculia; order Desulfarculales; family Desulfarculaceae; genus Desulfarculus; species Desulfarculus baarsii. The sequence goes on from NC_014365.1 coordinate 293,370, forward strand.
TGAGGACGCGGTCGAGCTGGCGGTCGTCGAGGCGTTTTGCGCCGCCCTGGCCGACGCCGGCGGGGATTTGGGCGGCGAGGGCGTCGGCCAGGCGGGTCAGTTGTTGGTGGTTCAGGTCGGCGGCGACGAGTTTGGAGCGCAGCAGGCGCACGCCGCAGTTGATATCGTAGCCCACGCCGCCGGGCGAGACCACGCCGGCGTGGGGGTCGAAGGCGGCGACGCCGCCGATGGGGAAGCCGTAGCCCTGGTGGGCGTCGGGCATGGCCATGGCCGGGCCGACGATGCCCGGCAGGGCGGCCATGGCTTGGACTTGTTGCAGGGTTCCATCGGCGCGCACAGCGCCAATGAGTTCATCGTCAGAGAAAATTAAACCATCGGTGCGCATTTTGCCCTGGCGTGGCAGCAGCCAGCGGTGGGCGTCGAGCCTTTGCAGGGCGGGCTGGTCGGCCATGGCGGCGTTTTTTTCGGCCTAGACCCACTGGGCGCGCAGGGGTTTGCGCTCGGGACAGCGGAAATACTTCACGTTGGGCTTGCCGATCATCAGGCCGGCCTTGACGACGTGGCCCTCGGGCAGGTCGAGCAGGGCTTGCAGTGGCGGCCAGAAGAGGGCGGCGGCCTGGAAATAGCCGGCCCAGCAGGTGCCCAGGCCCAGGGTGGGGGCGTAGAGTTCCAGGTAGGTCAGGGCGATGTCGGCCGAGCGGTCGGCAAAGCGGTCCTCGGCGTGGGCGTGACAGACGGCCAGGTGTGGCGCGCCGCGCATGATGAAGTCCACGCCGTTTTTGAAGGCCTTTACGATGACGGCCATGTTCATCATCTGGGCCATGGGGTCGTTTTTCTCTACGAGGCGCTCCATCCATGCGGCCACGCCGGCGGCCACGTCGTGGACGTCGGCTGGTTTGGTGTATATTTTCCAGTGGATGGACTGGGAGTTGTGGCCGGTTTGGGCATAGCGGGCCATATCCATGAGCTGTTCCAGCTCGGCGCGGGAGGCGCTGGCGTCTTTTTTGAACTGGCGGATGGAGCGGCGCGAGCGCAAGAATTGTTTGGCCTGGGCCTGGCTGACGGCGTTTTCCTTGACGATGGGCGGGCAGTCCTCGCTCTTGACCTGGGGGTGGCTGATGGCCCCGAAGGGGCAGACGGCCACGCAGTGGCCACAGGCGATGCAAAAGGCCTCGGCCCCGGCGATGACCTGGGGATAGCCGCCCTCGGGCATGTGCATGATCTGCACGGGGCAGTCGGCCACGCAGAGGTTATCCTGCTTGCATTTGTCCTCGTCCACGATAAGCAAGCCCATTTTTTATCCTTCCGCTGTGTTTTTGGTTAACTATCGGCGACCCAATAGTGTTCTTGCTTGAGCGAGCGGGTCATCAGCTCCAGCAGGGCGTCGGCCGGTGGCAGGCCGTCGTAGATCACTTTCTTGACGGCCTGGACGATGGGCATTTCGACGCCGGCCCGTTTGGCGATCTGCAAGACGGTGAGGGTGTTTTTGACGCCCTCGGCCACGGTGCGGGTGGAGGCCTGGATCTGGGCGATGGTCTCGCCCTGGGCCAGGCGCTTGCCCACGGTGCGGTTGCGGCTGAGGTTTCCGGTGCAGGTCAGCACCAGGTCGCCCAGGCCGGCCAAGCCCGAGAGGGTGGCCAGTTGGCCGCCTCTGGCCATGGCCAGGCGGGTCATTTCGGCCAGGCCGCGGGTGATCATGGCCGCCTGGCTGTTGTAGCCCAGCTCCAGGCCGGCGACCATGCCCGAGGCGATGGCCAGGGGATTTTTGACCGCGCCGCCGATCTCGACGCCGACGGTGTCGGGGCTGGTGTAGACGCGGAAGAGGGTGGTGGCGAAGGCGTGTTGAACGAGGTTGGCCACGTCGGGGTCGCGTCCGGCCACGGTGACGGCGGTGGGCACGGCGCGGGCCACTTCCTTGGCGAAGGATGGTCCGCTGAGGGCGGTCAGGCGGCGATGATAGCGTTTATCGAGGACATCCTCGGCCACCTCGCACATGGTGTAGCCGCTTTGATCTTCGATGCCCTTGGAGCAACTGACGATGATGGCGTCTTTTTCCAGGTGGGGGGCCAACTGGCCCAGCACCTGGCGAAAGACGTGGCTGGGCGTGACCATAACCACCAATCGAGCGCCGGCCACGGCCTGGGCCAGGTCGTTGGTGGCGACGATGGCCGGGTCGAGCATTACGCCTTCGAGGTAGAGCTTGTTTTCGCGCAGGTCGTTGACCTGGCGGGCCACCTCGGGCTCCAGGGCCCACAGGCGCACTTTTTGTCCGGCCCAGGCCAGTTGCTGGGCCAGGGCGCTGCCCCAGGCCCCGGCCCCGATCACCGCCGCCTCCAGGGCCAGGGGTTTATTCATCTTCGGGCTCCGGGCCGGCGACGATCTCGTCGTCTTCGTCGGGCAGTTCGCCGGCTTCGACCTCGTCGTCGCCGGGTTCGGCCAGGCGGGCCACGGCCACCAGGCGTTCGCCGGGCTCCAGGTCGATGAGCTTGACGCCCTGGGTGTTGCGGCCGATGACGGAGATGCCGCCGACCTTCATGCGGATGACCTTGCCCACGTCGGTGATGAGCATGACCTCGTCGTCGTCGCCGACGACCAGGGCGCTGACCACGTGACCGTTGCGGGTGGTGGTCTTGATGGTGATGACGCCCTTGCCGGCGCGGTTGCGCGCGGGGTATTCGTCCATGCGCGTGCGCTTGCCAAAGCCGTTTTCGGTGATGGTGAGCATGGTTGGCGCGCCGGCCACGGCCTCCATGGCCACGACCTGGTCGTCGTGCTCGACGTCGATGCCCTTGACGCCGGCGGCGGCGCGGCCCATGGAGCGCACCTGGCTTTCGTGGAAGCGGATGGCCTGGCCCTGGCGGGTGGCCAGGAAGACCTCCATTTCGCCGTCGGTGAGGCGGGCCGAGACCAGATGATCGCCTTCGGCCAGGTTGATGGCGATGATGCCGCCGGCCCGGGGCCGGCTGAAGGACATCAGCTCGGTTTTTTTGATCACGCCCTTTTGCGTGGCCATAATCACCTGGCGGCCCTCGACGAACTCGCGCACGGCCAAAACGGTGCTGACCGACTCGTCTGGCAGCATCTGCACCAGGTTGACGATGGCCTTGCCCCGGCTGGCCCGGCCGGCCTGGGGAATCTCGTGGACCTTGAGCCAGTAGAGCCGGCCGGCGTCGGTGAAGATCAGCAGATACGAGTGGGTCGAGGCGGTGAAGAGATCCTCGACGAAGTCCTCGTCCTTGGTGGCCATGCCGCGGCTGCCCTTGCCGCCGCGGCGTTGGGCGCGGTAGAGGCTGGTGGGCGTGCGCTTGATGTAGCCGCCGTGGCTGAGGGTGACGACCATCTCCTCCTCGGCGATCATGTCTTCCAGCTCGATATCGCTGACGCGGCCGACGATCTCGGTGCGCCGCTTGTCGCCGAACTCCTCGGCCAGAAGCAAGGTCTCCTCGCGGATGATGCGGCGGACCTCCTCGTCGGATTCGAGGATATGGCGCAGGCGGGCGATCTCCTTGATCACCTCGCGGTATTCGGCCATGATCTTGTCGCGCTCCAGGCCGGTCAGGCGCTGGAGGCGCATTTCGAGGATGGCCTGGGCCTGCTTTTCGCTGAGGCTGAAGCGGCTCATCAGGCCGTCCTTGGCCTCGGCGGGGTTTTTGGCCGCGCGGATCAGCTCGATGACTTCGTCCAGGTTGTCCAGGGCGATGCGCAGGCCCTCCAGGATGTGGGCCCTGGCCTCGGCCTTGGCCAGATCGAAGGCCGTGCGCCGCAGGACGATTTCACGCCGGTGCTCGATGAAAAGCTCCAAGACGTCCTTGAGGCCCATCAGCCGGGGCCGGCCGCGATCGATGGCCAGCATGTTGATGCCGAAGGTGGTCTGCATCTGGGTGAACTTGAACAGTTGGTTGAGCACCACCTGGGGCACGGCGTCGCGGCGCAGGTCAAAGACCACGCGCATGCCGTCGCGGTCGGATTCGTCGCGCAGGTCGCTGATGCCCTCGATCTTTTTGTCCTTGACCAGCTCGGCGACTTTTTCCAGCAGCCGGGCCTTGTTGACCTGGTAGGGCAGCTCGGTGACGATGATCGAGGTTTTTTTGGTGCGGGCCACGGTTTCGATGTTGGCCTTGGCCCGGATCTGGATGGAGCCCCGGCCATCGCGGTAGGCCTGCTCGATGCCCTCGGCCCCGTGGATGAAGCCGCGGGTGGGAAAATCGGGCCCCGGCACGTGGCGCATCAGTTCGCGCACGCCGATGTCGGGGTTGTCCAGCAGGGCCACCAGGGCCCGGGCCACCTCGCCCAGGTTGTGGGGCGGGATGTTGGTGGCCATGCCCACGGCGATGCCCGAGGAGCCGTTGATCAACAGGGCCGGGGCCTTGGTGGGCAGCACCACTGGCTCTTTCAGCGAGCCGTCGTAGTTGTCGGTGAAGTCGACGGTGTCTTTGTCGATGTCGGCCAAAAGTTCGTTGGCCAGTTTGGCCATGCGCACCTCGGTGTAACGCATGGCCGCGGCCGCGTCGCCGTCCACCGAGCCGAAGTTGCCCTGGCCGTCGACCAGGGTGTAGCGCATGGCGAAGTCCTGGGCCATGCGCACCAGGGCGTCGTAGACCGCCGAGTCGCCGTGGGGGTGATACTTACCGATGACGTCGCCGACCACGCGCGCCGACTTCTTGTAGGGTTTGTTGAAGTCGTTTCGCAGTTCGCGCATGGCGAAGAGGATGCGGCGGTGGACCGGCTTGAGGCCGTCGCGGGCGTCGGGCAGGGCCCGGCCGACGATGACGCTCATGGCGTAGTCCAGGTAGGAGCGCCTGATCTCTTCTTCGATGCGGACGTCTTCTTTGCGCGCGTCCTTGGGCAGCATGGGCGGTGTATCTCCAGGAAATTCCAATGGGTGGGGGCCTTGCCGGAGGAAATGGGTCTCAACGGCCCGGATTGCTTATAACCCGTCGAATTTTAACAGTATCAGGCCAAAATTGCAAAGATAATGCGCGGCCTTGGCCGCCGCGCCCCGCCGCCGTCGGCCGGCCGGCCTTGACCTGGCCCCGAGCCTGGAATATGCTTGAAACCCTTAAAAGCGGAGACGATTGAAGATGGTTCCCCTGATCGCTTTTTGCGGGGCCTCGGGCAGCGGCAAAACGACGCTTCTGGAAAAGGTGCTGGCCGAGCTGAGCGCCCGCGGCCTGGCCGTGGGGGCGCTCAAGCATCACGGCCACGGTGGGGCGGTGGTCGAGCCGGCCGTTCTGGCCGGCAAGGATAGCGCTCGTCTGGCCGCCAGCGGCGCGCGCCGCGTGATGCTCTGTCACCCAGGCGGGCTGTCCATCAGCGCCGACGCCAGCCACGCCGCCTTGGATCTGCCGGCCTTGGCCAGCCGCTTTTTCTACGACCTGGACCTGGCGCTGGCCGAGGGCTTCAAGACGGCCGCCGTCGACAAGATCGAAGTGGTCGCGCCGGGGGCCCAGCCCTTGCTGCCGTCGGGCGGCCAGCTTTTGGCCCTGGCCCGGCGGGGCGGGGCCGGCCGCGAGGGCGATCTGCCCGTTTTGGACGCCGACGACGCCGTGGCCGTGGCCGACTTCTGCCTGGCCGCCATTCGCCGCCGCCAGCGGCCCGGCCCGTCAACCGTGCGGGCGCGCGTGGGCGGGGCCGAGCTTGGCCTCAACGCCTTCAGCCAGCGGGTCATCGCCGGCGCGCTGCGCGGGCTGCTGGCCGGCTTCAAGGGCGGCGACGCGCCGGGGCCCATCGAGGTGATCATTGACTGACGAGCTTTTTCAGCCCATCACCGCCGACACGCCCCTGCCCAGCCTCGCCGAGATCATGGCCATGTGGGAGGCCCACGCCATGCTCGACAACATCCGCGCCCACTCGCGGGTGGTGCGCGACGTGGCCCTGCGCGTGGCCGACTGGTTGGTCGCGGGCGGCCTGCGCCTTAACCTGCCGGCCATCGAGGCCGGGGCCCTGTTGCACGACATCGCCAAGACCCCCTGCCTGGGCAGCGACCGCCGCCACGACATCGAAGGCGCGCTGATGGTGGCCCAGGCCGGCTATCCGGCCCTGTCGTGGCTGGTGCGCTATCACGTGCGTCTGCCCAAGGATCACCCCATCGACGAGTCGGCGGTGATCAACTACGCCGACAAGCGCGTGCGGCACGACGAGGTCGTCTCGTTGGATCTGCGCTACGATTATTTTATCGAACACTATGGCCGGGGCGTGCCCGAGTATCTGGAGCGCATCGAGCAGGGCCGCCTCAAGGCCCATCGCGCCGAGGCCCGGCTTTTTTCGCTGATGAAGGACAACCACCGCCCGGAGGAGATCACCAGGCTGTGGCGGGAGGGGGCGTTATGAGCGCGCGACGGCCGCGCATCGCGGTGATCATGGGCGGCGATTCCTCGGAGCGGCCGGTTTCTCTCAAAAGCGGCGGGGCCGTGGCCCAGGCCCTGGACCCGGGCAAGTATCACGTCGTCACCTACGACCCGCCCAGCGATCTGCTGCGCCTGGTCGATGACGCCGACAGCCTGGACGCGGCCCTGATCATGCTCCACGGCCGGGGCGGCGAGGACGGCTGCATGCAGGGCCTGCTGGACCTGCTGGGCGTGCCCTATCAGTGCGCGGGCGTGTTGGGCTGCGCGCTGGCCATGAACAAGGTGATGGCCAAGGAGCGCTTTCGCCAGTTCGGCCTGCCGGTGGCCGATGATTTCGTCTTCGAGGCCGGCCAGCCCGGCGTGGTCGAGGAGGCCCTCCTGCGTCTGGGCCTGCCGCTGGTGATCAAGCCCGCCTGCGAAGGATCGAGCTTTGGCGTGACGATTTGCCAGCGGCCCGAGCAGGTCGGCCCGGCCATCGTCGAGGCCTCGGCCAAGGACAGCCTAATTTTGGCCGAAAAGTGCATCATCGGCCGCGCGAGATCACCTGCGGGGTGATCGGCGAGCCCGATCCCAAGCCCTTGCCGCTGGTGGAGATCTCGCCGGGGCCGGGGCATGCGTTTTTCGACTACCAGGCCAAGTACACCCCCGGCGCCAGCCGCGAGGTCTGTCCGGCGCCGTTGGACGCGGCGCTCACCGCCCGCATCCAGGAGCTGGGCGTGTTGGCCCACCAGGCCTTGGGTTTGCGACGCTATTCACGGGCCGACTTCATCTTGGGGCCCGATGGCCCGGTGCTTTTGGAGGTCAACACCATCCCCGGCATGACCGAGACCAGCCTGCTGCCCCAGGCGGCGGCGGCGGCGGGCATGGATTACGCCGCCCTGGTCGAGGCCTTGCTGCAATTGGCCTTGCAATCGGGCGGCAAATTGGCCAGAAAAGAAAGATAGACCCCCGGCCGCCCGCGCGGCTGGATCGGCACTTTCAATTTTGGAGAAGCAACCATGGGCAAAAAAGCACTGCTTTTGATCGTCGCCATTTGCCTGGCCCTGGCCCCGTTGGCCGCCTGCCAGAGCATGGGCAAGGCTACCGGAACCGCCGTCAAGAGCGTGGAAAAGGGCGGTGAGGACTTCCAGAAGGGCTACGAGGAAGGCAAAAGCGGCAACTAGCGATTGTCCGCGGGCAAACTCGCTGGGCGCGCCGCGCTCACAAGGGCGGGGCGGCCTTGGCCGGCGTCAGGCCTTGGTCGCCCAGCCAAGCCAGCAGGTCTTGCATGGCCCGGCGGGCCAAGAGCGCGCCACGGTCTTTCTTGGGTATCTTTTTGCCGCCCAGCGGCGGCAGCAAGCCGAAATTGACGTTGCTGGGCTGGAAGTCCTTGGTCTGGTCGTTGGCCAGATGGGCCAACAGCCCGCCCAGGGCGGTGGTGGCCGGCGGGCGCAGCGGCTGCTGGCCCTTGAGCAGGCGCGCGGCGTTGAGGCCACAGAGCAACCCGGCGGCCATGGACTCCACGTAGCCCTCCACCCCCGCCAGTTGGCCGGCCACGAAGACGTTTGGCGCGGTTCTCAGGCGCATGAAGGCGTCGAGCACGCGGGGCGCGTCGACAAAGCTGTTGCGGTGGATCGAGCCCAGGCGGGCGAACTCGGCGTGGGCCAGGGCCGGGATCAAGCGAAACACGCGCAGTTGTGACTGGTGGGTCAACTTTGTTTGAAAGCCGACCATGTTCAGCAGCCGGCCCTCGGCGTCTTCCTTGCGCAGTTGCACCACGGCGTGAAAGCGGCCCGGCTGGCCCGGCCGGTGCAGGCCCACGGGCTTCATCGGGCCAAAGAGCAGGGTCTGTTCGCCCCGGGCGGCCATGACCTCAATGGGCAGGCAGCCCTCGAAAAAACGTGGTGATTCAAAGTCGTGCAAGGCTACGTTTTCGGCGGCGGTCAGGGCTGCGTAGAAGGCGGCCCACTGCTGGCGGTCCAGGGGGCAGTTGAGGTAATCGCCCTGGCCGGGCTCGGCCCAGCGGTCGCCCCAGAAGGCGTGGTCCATGTCCACGGATTCGCGGGTGACGATGGGGGCGATGGCGTCGTAGAAGTGCAGATGGGCGGCCCCGGCGCGCTGGGCCAGCCACTGGGCCAGGGCCCCGTCGGTCAGCGGGCCGCTGGCCAGGATGCACGGCGCGTCCTCGGGCGGGGCGACGGCCTCCTGGCCGATCAGCTTGATGCGCGGATGATTTCTGACCTGCTGGTCGACAAGCTCGGCGAAGCGGCCGCGGTCCACGGCCAGGGCCTTGCCGGCCGGCACGGCGCTCTGGCGGGCGGCGGCCATCAGCCGCGAGCCCATGATTTCCAGCTCCAGCTTCAAAAGGCCCACGGCGCTGCTGGGTTGGTCGTTGCGCAGCGAGTTGGAGCAGACCAGCTCGGCCAGGCGCGGGTCGTGATGGGCCGGCGACATGCGCGCTGGCTTCATTTCGATCAGGCGCACCTGCACGCCGGCCTCGGCCGCTTGCAGGGCGGCCTCGCAGCCGGCCAGGCCGCCTCCGATGACGAAGAGGGTTTCCATGGGCCGATGGTACCACAGGCCCGGCCGCCCGGCCAGTTCGGCCCCGGCCATCCCTTTGGCCAAAAAGTGTTTTTTGGCTTTTTGTGGCGTTGTTGGTTGGGTCACAATAGGCTCTTTTGTAGGCTAGGCTGGGCTTTTGGGGCTGGTGGCCGGCTTGGGGCCGGCGGGGCGGGGCGCTTTGGAGGCCATCGGCCAGGCCGGCGCAAAGTGCTTGGCAAGGCCGGGCAAACATTATAGTGTCTTGCCCATGGGCTCGGCGTGGGTGGCGCGCGTTCTTTTACTGGCGGAGGGGCTTGTTGGGAGAAATTGCCAAAACAATCAACAGGTTGGCCGAAGAATACCGTTTCGTGCTGGCGGGGGCCAACGGCCTGCCGCACCAGGTGCGCAGCCTGCTGGGCATCACCGGGTCGTACTTTGGCGCCGACGCGGGGGCTTTGGCCATGTGGCAGACCGGGGCCCAACTTGCCGTCTGTTCCACGTGGGCCTTCACCCAAGCCCAGGCCAAACGCATGCGCCGCGTCTTCGGCGCGCCGCCGGTTTGCCCCGGCGAGCCCCTGGCGCGCATCGGCGCGCGCCTGCTGGCGCCTCAAGAGCCGGTGGACTCGGGTTGGCTGGCCTTGGATCAATACGTATCCACGCTAAACCAGCGCAATTATCTCGGTGTGTTGCCCTTGCCATGGGCCCAGGGCAGCGGCGCGTGTTTTCTGGTTTTCAAGCAGCAGCCCCAGTGGGACGAGGAAGAGGCCCGCGCCGGGGCCAACGTGCTCATCCTGAGCCTTTCCAGCGCCTTCAACCGCAGCCTGGCCGTGCGCCACAGCGACGACTATCGGCGCATATTCCAGTATTCCCGCGACATGATTTATATCTCCAGCCGCGATGGCCGCTGGGTCGACGTCAACGAGGCCGGGGTCAAAATGCTGGGCTACGACAGCGTCGAGGAGGTCTTGGCCGAGCCCGACCTGGGCAAGGCGGCCTATTTCAAGCCGCAAGACCGCGCCGCCTTCATGGAAGCAATCGAGCGCGACGGCTACGTGCTCGACTATGAAGTGGCTTTCAAGCGCAAGGACGGCACGCCCATCGACGTGGCCATCACCAGCCAGGTGCGTGAGATCGACGGCAAGGTCGTCGGTTACGAGGGCATCATTAAGGACATCACCCGGCGCAAACGGGCCGAGGTGCGCGCCGCCCAGCAGCAGCGCATGCTCGAATCCATCCTCGAGGTGATGCCCGTGGCCGTGTTCGTGCTCGACCGTGATCACACCGTGCGCTATTGGAACCGCGCCTGCGAGGAGCTGACCGGCTGGAACAAGTCCGACATCCTCGAGACTGACCGCGTCTGGGAGGTCTTCCACCGACCGCGTGGCGTCTCGCTGGCCGATGTGATTTTGGACGGCGACAACGAACGCCTGCAAAAATTCTATAGCAAGGAGCGCCTGCGGCCTTCGCCCCTGGCCGAGGACGCCTGGGAGGCCGAGGCCCACTTCGGCAACCTGGGCGGCAAGGCCCGCGAGCTGTTTTTCACCGCCGCGCCGCTCAAGGACAGCGGCGGCCAGATCATCGGCGCGGTTGAGGCCATCGTCGACTCCAGCCAGATCAAAAAGCTCGAACGCCGCCTGGCCGAGAGCGAGGCGCTCTATCGCACGCTGGTGGAGAGCAACCGCGAGGGCATCTGCCTGCAAGACGATCAGCGCATCATTTTCGCCAACAGCTCATTCATGGAGATGTTCGGCCTTTCCGATGTAGGCGGGGTGCGCGGCGGCATTTTGGAGCTTTTGGACCCTGGCTGCAAAAAGGAATATCTGCAATGGATGCGCGCGGTGTGGTCGGAAGACGGCTGTGATCGTGTTTTCGAGGGCCAGGGCCTGCGCGACGGCCTGCCGTTCGACCTGGAGATCACCGTGGGGGCCACCGAGCACGGCAGCCGGCCGGCCTGGCTGTTCAACGTGCGCGACGTTACCTTCCGCAAGGCCATCGAGGAGCAGCTCATCCGCTCCGAGCGCCTGGCGGCCACGGGCAAGCTGGCCTTTGACGTGGCCCACGAGGTCAACAACCCCCTGGGCGGCATCCTGACCTACGCCCATCTGATGGCCGAGGACATGGGCGAGGCCAGCGAGCTTTACCCCATGGTCGAAAAGATCATCAAGCTGACCAACCGATGTAGGATCATCGTGCGCGGGCTGTTGGACTTCGCCCGCCGCGACGAGCCGCAAAAAGAGGCCATGGACATCAACCGTGTGCTCAAGGAGACCTTGTCGCTGATGGAAGGCCACATGATCCTGCGCAATGTGCAGGTGGTGGAGGATTTCGATCAGGGCCTGCCCTATTTTTACGGCCATCGCTCCAAGCTGGAGCAGGTGTTCCTGAACATGCTGGTCAACGCGGCCGAGGCCATGGAGGGCCGGGGCCGGCTGGACATCCGCACCATGGCCCACAACGGCGGGGCCATCGAGATCCAGTTCGCCGACAGCGGGCCGGGCATGGACGAAGAGGCCGTGGGCCGGGTTTTCGAGCCTTTTTACACCACCAAGGGTCGCGGCCGGGGCACGGGCCTGGGCCTTTCGATCAGCCACGGCATCATCAAGCAGCACGGCGGGACGATCGCCGTGGAGTCGGTCAAGGGCCTGGGCACGACTTTTCGCATCGTTTTGCCGCGCCAGGGCGACGAGGTGATCACCGAGCGCTGTTTCACGTGAAACTTTAACTTTGGCCGCCGGCCGGTCCGGCGTGCTTGAGGTTTTTTCGCGGCGTTTCGGGCCAAGAGCTCGAAACGCCGCGCTGTTTTCAGGCCGGGGCGCGCAGGGTGGCCACCAGGCGTCGGCCGAGCTGGGGCAGTTCGTAGGGATGGATGGCCATGCCGTTGGCGAGGCAGGCGGCCTCGTCGGCCTGGGCGCGGGGCAGAAGGATCAGCCCGCCAGGCCGGCAAAAGGGCCGGGCCAGGGCCAGCGAGCCGGCCACGTCGGTCACGGCGCGCAGGCTGACGAAATCGAAGCTCTGGCCGGCAAGCGCCCCTTCGCCGGCTCGGCCGACCACCGGCGCGACGCGAGACCCCAGGCCCAGCAGGCGCGCGGCGTGCTTCTGGAAGCTGACCTTCTTGGCTCGGCCGTCGATCATCGTGACCGTCAGCGCGGGCAGGGCCAGGGCCAGAACCAGCCCCGGAAAGCCGGCCCCCGCGCCGATATCCAGCAGGCGGCCCGGCCCCAGCAGGGGAACCATGGCCAGGCCGTCCAGCGCCAGATTCAACCAGGCCTCGCCCATGGCGCGGTGACCCACCAGGCGGATGCTTTGATTCCAGCGCAGCAGCTCTTCCAGCAGGGTTTGGCATTGCGGCCAGAAGTCGGCGGGCAAGGGGCCGCCGGCCAGGCGCTGACCGGCGGTGCGCACGTCGTCAAGGCTGAGCGGCGAAAAATTGCTCATGATAGACCGCCGAAAAATTCCTTTTGTGGGGCCATGGGCGGCAAAGCGCCCGTTTCACGTGAAACAAGCACGATAGACTCCAGCCAAAACTCACTTGCCCACGCAGAAGGTGCTGAAAACCGCCTCGATCACTTCGTCGGGCGCGCCCTGGCCGTCCACCTCGCCCAGGGCGGCCAGGGCCCCGGCCAGGTCCAGACTGATCAACTCGGGCCGTGGCTCGGGCCGGCCCAGCTCGGCCACGGCCCGGCGCACAAAGGCCAGACCACGGCCCAGGGCCGCGCGCTGGCGGGCGTTAACCACCACTTCGCCCGGCGCGGGCTCGGCCGCGCCCTGGCAGAGCGCCTCGGCCACGGCCCGGGCCAACTCGTTCAGGCCCAGGCCGCTGGTGGCGCTGATGGCCAGCGTGGGGCCCAGGCCCAGGGCGGAGGGCTGCCAGGCCGGCGGCAGATCGGCTTTGTTGACCACAAGCAGCCGGGGTCGGTCCTGGCAAAGGGCCAAAACCGCGTGGTCGGCCGACGTGAGCGGCCGCGAGCCGTCCAGCAGCACCAGGGCCAGGTCGCAGTCGGCCAGAAAACTCGTCGCGCGCTCCTGGCCCAGACGATCGAGCTCGTCGGCGGCCGGGCCCAGGCCGGCGGTGTCGGCCAGGCGGCAGGCCACCCCGCCCAGAATCAACACCTCGTCGACCACGTCGCGGGTGGCCCCGGGCCGCTCGCTGACAATGGCCCGCTGGCGGCCCAGCAGGGCGTTGAACAGGCTGGACTTGCCCACGTTGGGCCGGCCGCAGATGGCCACCTTGGCCCCTTCCCAATAGGCCGCCCGGCCCACGGTCCCGGCCAACAGCGCCGCGAGGGGTCGCGCCGCGCCGTCCTCCAGGGCCGTGGCCTGGGCTGGCCCGGCCAGCTCGGGCGCGTCGTCGGGAAAGTCTATGGCCGCCTCCACCGAGGCCGCCGCGGCCACGATGGCCTGGCGCGCCGGCCCAAGGGCCCGGCCCAGGCCGCCGGCCAGCATGGCCATGGCCAGCCGCGCCTCGATATCGCTCTGGGCGGCGGCCAGGCGGCCCACGGCCTCGGCCTGGGTCAGGTCCAGCCGTCCGCCCAGCATGGCCCGCATGGTGAACTCGCCCGGCCCGGCCAGGCGACAGCCCTGGGCCTGGGCCAGGCCGATCACCCGCCAGACGCAGGCCGAGCCGCCGTGACAGTGGATCTCCACGCTGTCCTCGGTGGTGTAGGAATGGGGGCCACGAAAAAACACGGCCAGGGCCTGGTCGACGGCCTCGCCGCTGGCCGGATCGACCACCAGGCCCAGCTCCATGCGCCGGGGGATGATCGGCCGCCGGGCCGTCCAGGGCAAAAGGGCCCGGCCCACCGCCCAACTGCGCGGGCCGCTGAGGCGCACGATGGCCACGCCGCCGGCCCCGGCGGCCGTGGCCCGGGCCACGATGGTGTCTTGGGCGGCCATGATCGATGGGCGCATGGATTGATCCTTTGCGGGCCGGCGCAAAAACGGCCCGCTCCCCACGCGGGCGCGGAGCGGGCCGGGAATTGGCGGTTGGCGTCCGCTCAGCGGCGGGGGCTGATGACCACTTTTTTCAGTTCGCCACGGCCCCGCGAAATGGTGCTGATGCCCGCCTCGGCGCGCAGGGCCATGTGCACGATGCGCCGCTCGGGCGCGCAGATGGGCCCCAACGACACGGGCCGGCCGGTGGCCCGGGCCTTGTCGGCCAGGCGCAGGGCCAGCTCTTCCAGCGACTGCCGGCGGCGGCGACGATAACCGCCGGCGTCGACATGCACGCGCACGGGCCGGCCGTGCTTGTGGCTGACAATGCGCGTGGTCAGGTATTGCAGGGCCTCCAGGGTCTGGCCCCGGCGGCCGATGAGCACGCCGGCCTCGTCGCCGCTGATATCCAACATGATGCCCTGGTCGGTGTTTTGCGCGCCGACCACGGCCTTTTCGTCCAGCGGGGCGATCAGGCGGGCCAGGACGGCCCGGGCGTCGGCGGCCACGGACTCGTCTTCCAGCCGACCCTCGACGGCGGGCGCTTCGTCCTCGTCGTCGAAAAAGCCGCCGCCTTCGCCATCGGTCTCGGCCACCGCCAGTTCGGACTCATCGACGAGCGCCTCGACCACCTCGCCGGCCACGGCCGGGGTCTGGCCCGGCGACGCGGGGGCGGGCCTGGTCGCGCCCGAGAGGTCGGCCATCATCTCGGCCAGCTCGTCGCCCGAGCTGTCGGGCAGGGGCCGCGCGCGCACCACGGCCTTTTTGGCCCCGAACAGGCCGAACAGGCCGCCGGAGCCGGCATGGACCACCTCCACGTGCAGCCGGTCGAGGGGCAGGGCAAAGTGTTGTTGGGCCTTCAGCAGGGCGTCTTCGGTATTTTTACCTGTAAATTCAGCAAATTCCATGTCGTTAATCCTTGCGGCGGTTGACCAGCCACTGCTGCCCGATGCCCAGAAGGTTCTGCACGAACCAGTACAAAACCAGGCCCGAGGGGAAGTTGATGAACATCACCGTGAAGATGACCGGCATGAGCATCATCATCTTCTGCTGGGTCGGGTCGCCGGTGGCGGGGCTCATCTTTTGGGTGATGAACATCGACGCGCCCATCAAGAGGGTCAACACCGGTATGCCATCGCCGACAAAAGGAATCTCGAAACCGATGGGCAGGCGGTCCGGGGCCGAAAGGTCGTTGATCCACAGCCAGAACGGCGCGTGGCGCAGCTCGATGGAGGAGCCCAGCACCTTGTAGAAGGCGATAAACACCGGAACCTGGGCCAGCATGGGCAGGCAGCCGCCCAGGGGGTTGACCTTGTAGGTCTTGTAGAGCTGCATGACCTGCTGGTTCATCTCTTGCTTGTCGTCTTTGTACTTCTCGCGGATCTTGGCTATCTGCGGCTGAAGCTTCTGCATCTTCTTCATCGACTCGTAGCTCTTGTTCTGCAGCGGCCAGAACAGCAGCTTGATCAGCACGGTGATGATGATGATGGCCACGCCGTAGTTGTTGACGTAATCGTGGAAGAAATTGAGGCCGGCCAGCATGGGCTTGGCGATGACGTCGAACCAGCCGAAGTCCACGGCCATGGCCAGCGAGTGTCCCAGGGGCTCCAGGACATGCAGCTCCTTGGGGCCGTAGTAGACCAGAAACTTGAGGTCCAGGCTCTGGCCGGCGTCCATGGGCAAAAGCGGGCTGACCAGGGTGGCGGTCATCAGCTTGGCGTCGGCCCAGCCGCGCGCGGAAGGCTTGCCCTGGGCCACGGCCGGCCAGGACTCGGGAGCCACCGCGCCCATGAAGTAGGGGATGCTCAGCGTCAGGCAGTCGATGGGCCCGGCCACCACCGGCGAGTCTTCCAGGTCGCCGTGGTCCAGTTCCTCCAGGCTGCCGCCGGCCACCACCTGCGAGCCGGTGAAGGCGTAGGAGTTGGCGTGCATCTTGGAGACGTACTCGGCCAGGATCAGCTCCGGGGTCAGCTCGATGCGGCCGGCGTTTTTGTTTTGCAGGCTGACGCTGAGCTGAAAGGCGTGGGAGTCGGGCCGGAAGGTGTAGGTCTTGACGACCCGCACGCCGGCGCTTTCGGCGCTGAAGCTGAGACTTTGGCCGGCGGCGGTGACCTCCAGGCGCTGGGCGCTGGCCTGGAAGGGTCGTTGGGCCAGATGGGGATCGAGCTTGACCAGGGCCAGGCCCAGGGCGTAGGGCTCGCTATCGGCCAGATCCAACAGGACCATCTCACCGCCCTGTTGGCCGGGTTTGGCGAAATAGTCCTTGAGCACCACCTTGCGCAGGGCCCCGCCCTTGGTCGAGAAAGTGGCGCGCATCAACGGAGTTTCGACGACAACGTCTTGATAGGCCGGCATGACCTGGGGCGCGGGGGCCGGCGCGGGCATGGCCGCCGGGGCCGGCGCGGCGGCCGTGGCTTGGGCGGTCTGGGCGGGGGTGGCCGTGGGCGCGGGGGCTTGCTTGGGCTCGGGTGGCATGACGAAAGTGGTCCAGGCGAACAGCACGGCCACGCTGATGACCAGGGCCAACACTACGCGTTTGGCGTCGGAGTCCATATATTTCTGCACCTTGGATGGGGCCCGGGGCCGCTGGCCCTAGGCCGGATCGTAACCGCCGGGATGGAATGGGTGACACTTGGCCAGCCGGATGGCGGCCTTGGCGCAGCCGCGCCAGAAGCCGTATTTTCGCAGGGCGTCGAGGGCGTAGTCGGAGCAGGTGGGCAAAAAGCGGCACTGGCGGCCCAACAGCGGGCTGAGCGTGAGCTGATAGGCCCGCACCAGCAGCCAGGCCAGGCCGGCGGCCCAGCCCATGCCTAGGGGCGGCAGCCAGCGGCCGAGCCGGCGCTGATTTTGCCAAAAGCCTCGCGTAGTTGCCGCCAGACGGACGAAAAATCCTGCCGATCGGCGCCACGCTGGACGATGACCAGCACGTCCACCGCCGGCGGCAGCAGCTCGCCCGAGCGCCGGAAAACCTCCCGCGCCAGGCGCTTGACCCGGTTGCGCCCAACCGCTCCGGCCACCTTGCGGCTGACGGTCAGCCCCAGCCTGGCCGGCCCCGGCGGGCCCGCTTTCCACACCACCAAAAAATGGTCGCACCTGTGCCTGCGGGCCCCGTTCCTCATCTGAAGAAACTGGCCCCGCGAGCGAAGGCGCGCCCGTTTGGGGAAAGACTGCCCCTGCGAAATCATTCCGGTCTGGTGGAATCACACCGAGAGCCTGGCCCTGCCCTTGGCCCGACGACGGGCCAGCACGGCGCGGCCGGCCTTGCTGCGGCTGCGGACCAGAAAACCGTGGGTGCGCTTGCGCTTGAGATTGCTGGGCTGGAAGGTTCGTTTCATTTTTCGACTCACTTTTGGCGCGGTTGCAAAAAACGGGCGCTACTGGCGAAACGGCATTGCTCACGGCCGCGGCGCGGCCCACGCCCAAGGGGCGCATCCTCCTTCGGCGCGGCCCTTGGCCCACGCCCGCAGCGGACGGCCCGACAAATAGGGAATTTAACCATAAGCCATGTGTGCTGTCAAACCGATCGGCGCTTGCGCGACCGGCCCAAGGCCGGTAGTCTTTATACCGTAAACCCGCCAAATCGCAAATTTTTGGTTGCCGGCCGGCGGGTGGTCTGTTACCTTGTGCGGCGACAAGTCGTTTGATTATACTGGGCTAGTCCCATCCCTGCCATCGAGTCTTTCAAGGAGCTGCAATGCTGCTGGATCCCATTCTCGGTATCTTCAGCAACGATATGGCCATAGACCTGGGCACCGCCAACACCCTGGTCTATGTGCGAGGCAAAGGCATCGTCCTGAGCGAACCCAGCGTGGTGGCCGTGCGTCAGGAGACCCGCGGCGGCAACCGGGTGCTGGCCGTGGGCAAGGAAGCCAAGATGATGTTGGGCCGCACGCCCGGCAACATCGTGGCCATTCGGCCGATGAAGGACGGCGTCATCGCCGATTTCGAGGTCACCGAGGCCATGCTTCGGCATTTCATCCGCAAGGTGCACAATCGGCGCAACTTGGTGCGCCCCAGAATAATCATCAGCGTGCCCAGCGGCATCACCCAGGTGGAAAAGCGCGCCGTGCGCGAAAGCGCCGAGAGCGCCGGCGCCCGCGAGGTCTACCTCATCGAGGAGCCCATGGCCGCGGCCATCGGCGCGGGCCTGCCCATCCAAGACCCCACCAGCAACATGGTCGTCGACATCGGCGGCGGCACCACCGAGGTGGCCGTGATCAGCCTGACGGGCGTGGTCTACTCCAAGAGCGTGCGCGTGGGCGGCGACAAGATGGACGAGGCCATCCTCCAGCACATCAAGCGCAAACACAACCTGCTCATCGGCGAACGCACCGCCGAGATGATCAAGACGACCATCGGCCACGCCTATCCGCTGGAGATGGCCGAGCAGGACAAAAACCTGGTCCAGGCCTCCATCGAGGTCAAGGGCCGCGACCTGATCACCGGCATCCCCAAGACGCTCGGCATCGATTCGGCCGAAATCCGCATGTCCATCAACGAGCAGATCGAAGCCATCGTCGAGACGGTCAAGATCGCCCTCGAGCAGACGCCGCCCGAGCTGGCCGCCGACATCGTCGACAACGGCATCGTGCTCACCGGCGGCGGAGCCCTGATCAAGGGCCTCAACGTCCTGCTGAGCCAGGAGACGGGCCTGCCCATCCAGACCACCGAGGATCCGCTTTCCACCGTGGTGCTGGGTTCGGGCATGTGCCTGGACAACCTGGACCTGCTGCGGGAGGTCATGATCCGCTAGCGCAAGACCACCGCCGGCCGGAGGGTGGCCTTGCCCCCCGGCCGGCCCGCACAAAGCCCGAGGCGACGCGTGAGCTTCTTCCGGCGCAACCGCTTTTCCCTGACGATCATCGTCCTGGTCCTGTCGGCGCTGG
Organism: Desulfarculus baarsii DSM 2075; assembly: GCF_000143965.1. Classification (GTDB taxonomy): domain Bacteria; phylum Desulfobacterota; class Desulfarculia; order Desulfarculales; family Desulfarculaceae; genus Desulfarculus; species Desulfarculus baarsii. Next base: position 312,052 of record NC_014365.1, read on the forward strand.
CGTTTTTTTCCTACAACGCCGGCCGCCCGGGCGCTTCGCCCGGCGTGGGGCGCTATCTGGTGGAGATCATCGCCCCGGCCCAGAAGGTCGTCACGGCGGTGGGCGACTTCATCGAAAACGTCTGGCGGCGCTACTTCGCCCTGGTCCAGGCGGCCAAGGAGAACGAAAAGCTTTCGTCGCTGGTCGACCAGATGCGCCAGGAAGTGGCCACCATGGAGGAGATGCGCCTGGAGAACGAGCGCCTGCGCGGGCTGCTGGGCCTGGAAGAGCGCACCCCCGAGCCCATGGTGGCCGCCCAGGTCGTCGGCGGCGATCCTTCCGGCTATTTCCGCACGGTGCTCATCGACCGCGGCGATGTCGGCGGCGTGGCCGCCACCATGCCCGTGGTCAACGCCGCCGGCGTGGTCGGCCGCGTGGTCTGGACCGGCCCCAACTACGCCAAGGTTCTATTGCTCACCGACCACAACTCGGGCGTGGACGTGCTGGTGCAGCGCACCAGGGCGCGGGGCGTGGTCCAGGGCGCGGGGCGCGACCTGCTCAAGCTCAAATACCTGCTGCACTCCGAGGAGGTCCGCCCGGGCGACAAGCTGATCACCAGCGGCGTGGAGGGCGTCTTCCCCAAGGGCCTGCTGGTGGGTTACGTGCTCAGCGCCAAGGCCACCGACAAGGGCGTGTTCCTGGACGTGGAGGCCCGCCCGGCGGTGGACTTCAACCGGCTGGAAGACGTGGTGGTGATCCTGGCCGGCCGCAAGTTGCCGGAGTAGCCATGTCGCGTTGGAACGAAGGCCCCGGCGAGGGCCATCAGGGCGAGGGCCGCGACTGGACGGCCGCCGCCGGCCTGGCCGTGGAGAGCGGCGGCGGCCGCGGGGTGGTGCTGCGCTGGCCGCGGGCGCTGGCCACGTTGATCATGGGCTATGTCATCGTGGCGCTTTCGCCCACGCTATTCGACTGGTGGAGCGTGGGGCCGTTGCAGTTGCAGCCGCTGGTGGTGGTCGTCGTCTCGGCGGGCTTTCGCCTGCCGTTGTGGCCGGCCGCGGCCCTGACCCTGTTTTTGGGCTATCTCACCGACCTCTGCTCGGGGCCGCCCCTGGGCATGCAGATGACCTCCTACGTGGTTGTTTTGTGCGCCTGCGCGGTGGCCGAGCGCAAGCTCGACATCAGCTCGTGGGCCTTGCAGATGCTGGCCGTGGGCCTGATGTCGTTGTTGCAGCAGGCGCTGGTGCTCACGGGCATGGCCCTGATGCACGAAGTCGGCGATCCGCTGGTGGAGCTGGCGGCCATGACCGTGGGCCACGCCTTGCTCTGCGCGCTGACGGCGCCGTTGTTTTTCGCCGCGCTGGAGGGGCTGGTGCGGCTGATCTCGCGGGTTTCGCCTTCGAGCGGCAAGGGCGGCCAGTGATGGGCGCCTGGGGCGAAAAGCGCGCGCGCCGCGGCCTGAGCCGCAACAAGGCCATCGACCCCGGTGAGATTCCCCAGGTGCGGCGGGCGCTTTTTGCCGCGGCGGCGTTGGTGGGCCTGGCCATGGCCGTGCTGGTGGGGAGGCTGTGGTACCTGCAGGTGCTGCACGGCGAGGAGTTTCGCCTGCTTAGCGAAAACAATCGCGTGCGCCTGGTGGACGTGCCGCCCAGCCGCGGCCTGATCTTCGACTGCAAGCGCCGCCTGCTGGCCGACAACCGGCCCACCTTCACCCTGGTGGCCGTGCCCGAGGACGTGCCGGATTGGGATCTGCTGACCCGACGCCTGCACGCCCTGATCGGCATCACGCCCCAGGAGGTCGCCGACGCCCGCAAGGCCGCCCGCGGCGCGCCGCCGTTCAAGGCCATGCGCCTGCGCTCCAACCTGGACCGCGACCAGTTGGCCAACCTGGAGACGTTTCAATACGAGCTGCCCGGCGTCAAGGTGATGGTGGAGTATCGCCGGGCCTATCTGGCGGCCAAGGAGACGGCCCACGTCATCGGCTACCTGGGCGAGATCAACGCCGAGGAGCTGAAAAAGGCCCCGCGCGAGCTTTATCGCATGGGCGACTACGTGGGCCGCGACGGCCTGGAGCGCAGCCGCGACCGGGTGCTGCACGGCGCGCGCGGCGTGCGTCAGGTCGAGGTCGACGCCGTCGGCCGCGAACTGAAGGTCCTCAGCGACAAGCCCGAGCGGCCCGGCCACGACCTGATCCTGACCCTGGACCTGGATCTGCAAAAGGCCGCGGCCGTGGGCATGGGCCAGCAGGTCGGGGCGGTGGTGGCCCTCAACCCCAAAAACGGCCAGGTTCTGTGCATGTATTCGGCCCCCAGCTTCGACCAGAACTCCTTCGTGCTGGGCATGAGCGGCGCCCAGTGGCAGGCCCTGTCCAAGGATCCCATGCACCCGCTCAAGCACCGGGCCATCAGCGGCGTCTATCCGCCGGGCTCGACCTACAAGATCATCACCTCGGCGGCCGGGCTCAGCGAAGGGGTCATCAACAAGGACACGCTCTATTTCTGCTCGGGCCAGATGTCGCTGGGCCGGCGCACCTACAAGTGCTGGGCCCACAAGCGCGGCGGCCACGGCAGCGTCAACCTGCACAAGGCCCTGCGCGAGTCGTGCGACGTCTATTACTATAGGGTGGGCAAAAGCCTGGGCGTCGACCGTCTGGCCAAATACGCCCGGGCCTTTGGCCTGGGCCGCGCCAGCGGCGTGCCGCTGCCCCACGAATCATCGGGGTTGATCCCCGACAGCGCCTGGAAGCGCAAGCGTTTCGGCGAGCCGTGGCAGGAGGGCGAAACCCTTTCGGTGGCCATCGGCCAGGGTTTCAACCTGACCACGCCCCTGCAACTGGCGCGCATGGTCGCGGTGGTGGCCAATGGCGGCCGGCTGGTGACGCCCACGCTGGTGGCGGCGGTGGTGCGGCCCGATGGCGGCGAGCCGGTGCCCGAGCCGCCGGGCATGATCAGCCGGACGCCCGTCTCCGATGAGCACCTGAAGCTGATTCACGAAGGCCTGGTGGCGGTGGTCAACGAGCCCCACGGCACGGCGTCGCGGGCGCGGGTCAAGGGGGTGACCGTGGCCGGCAAGACCGGCACGGCCCAGGTGGTGGCCCTGAAGTTCGAGCGCAAAAAAGGCGAGGAAACGCCGTGGCGCTTCCGCGATCACGCCCTTTTCGTGGCCTACGCCCCGGCCGAGGATCCGGAGATCGCCGTGTCCGTGGTGATCGAGCACGGCGGCCACGGCGGCTCCGACGCCGCCCCGGTGGCCCAGCGGGTGTTGGCCACCTATTTTCACGGCCCACAGCCGCTGCCGGAGGACGAGGCGGCCAAGGCGGCGGAGGCCGCCGGGCGGCCGGCGGGGCAGGGGACGACGGGCCAGCCGGCGGCCCCGGAGGCGGAGGGAGTCGACGGTGATTGATCGCCGGATGATCTACAATTTCGACTGGCTGACCCTGGCCCTGGTGGTGACCCTGGCCGGCTTGGGCGTTTTGAACCTCTACTCGGCGGCCAGCTCCTTCGAGCAGGCGGGCACGCCGGTTTACGTCAAGCAGATATATTGGTTCGGCCTGGGGCTGGTGGCCATGCTGGCGGTGGCGGCAGTGGGCTATCAGCGCCTGGCCAGCCTGTCCTACGTGCTCTACGCGGTGGTGGTGGCCTTTTTGGTGGCGGTGCTGCTGTGGGGCAAGGTGGTGGGCGGCGCGCAACGCTGGCTGGTGATGGGCCCGTTGGGCCTGTTTCAGCCCTCGGAGCTGGCCCGCCTGGCCATGGTGCTGGTGCTGGCCCAATACTTCCAGCGTCACGACAACGGCCGGCCCTACACCCTGCGGCGCCTGATCATCCCGCTGGCCCTGGCCGCCGCGCCGGCGGCGCTGATCCTCAAGCAGCCAGACCTGGGCACGGCGATCATGGTGCTGGCGGTCTCGGGCTCGGTGATCCTGATCAACGGCGTCAAGACGAGCACGCTGCTGATCTCGTCGGGTGCGGTGCTGGCGGTGCTGCCGGTGGCTTGGAACTTCCTCAAGGACTATCAGAAGCGGCGCATTTTCAGCTTCCTCGACCCGGAGGCCGACCCGCTGGGCGCGGCCTACCACCTGATCCAGTCCAAGATCGCCGTGGGCTCGGGCCAGTTCTGGGGCAAGGGCTTCATGGCCGGCACCCAGACGCAGCTACATTTCCTGCCCGAGCAGCACACCGACTTCGCCTTCAGCGTTTTGAACGAGGAGTGGGGCTTCGTGGGCGGCGTGCTGGTGTTGTGCCTGCTGACGGCCCTGATCCTGCGCGGCGTCCTGCAGGCCTCGCGGGCCAAGGACCGCCTGGGCCTGTTGTGCGTCATCGGCGGCACGGCGCTGATTTTCTGGCCGACGGTGATCAACGTGGCCATGATCCTGGGCCTGGCCCCGGTGGTGGGCATCCCGCTGCCGTTCGTCAGCTACGGCGGCTCGTCGATGCTGACGATCATGGCCGCGGTGGGCCTGATCCAGAGCGTGACCATGCGGCGCTACGTGTTTCATTGAAATGGACGGGGGCCGCGCCGATTGGCGGGCGTTTTTGTTTTACAACCGGCCGGCGCTCATGCAACGATATGCCTGAATCGCGGCGGATGGAGAGTGTTGCGCTTTGGCATGGTTTTCACGGCGGCCCGATGGCGGGCAAGGTGATTCGGCGCGATCTGGGAGGGACACAGTGAGGCGGCGGCGTGGTTCGTCCAGCGGTGAAGTCAGCGTGCTTTTAGGCGGCGCCAGCAACATCGAGGGCAAGCTCAACTTCAAGGGCCAGGCCCGGCTTGATGGCGTTTTCAAAGGCGAGATCGTCGGCGAGGGCACCTTGATCGTCGGGCCCGGGGCCAACGTGGAGGCGCGGATTCTGGCCACCGCCGTGGAGATCAGCGGCGTGGTGGTCGGCGACATCGAGGCCACCGAGCGCATCGAGCTGCGCGCGCCGGGCAAGCTGGTGGGCAACATCGTGGCCCCGTTGGTGGTCATGGACGAGGGCGTGGTCTTCGAGGGCAACTGCCGCATGGCCGGCGATGGCGGCGATTCGTCGCCAAAAGTGCGGCTTATCGCCGGCGACAACAAATAAGCGCGCGCAACCGCTCGAAGTCGTAAAAGAAAGGCCCGCCGCGTCCGGCCGCAAAAAACTTTTGACAGTGGTTGTGAAATATTGTAGAAAGTCGCAATTCGTCTAAGTGGGAACAAAGACCTTCCTTTTATGGTGCGAGGAAGCCGTGTTCCGCTGGGCGCATTCTTAACCCAGTCATGCACAAACTATAGTAGCAAGGCGGAGCCAGGGCCCACGAGGGCGCCTTGTGACCTCTGGAGAGGAAGAGCCTATGATCAGCATCATTCCCGACGCCTCAGTCTTCATCCAGATCGCCAACTTCGTCGTGCTGGTTGTGGCGCTGAACTACCTGCTTTTCAAGCCTATCCGTGGCGTCATCGCCCAGCGGGCCGAAAAGATGGCCATGCTCGGCAGCGACATCGCCGCCGCCACCGACGGCGCCCAGGCCAAGGGCGAGGCGATGAACGCCGAGCTGGCCGAGGCGCGGCGTCAGGGCCAGGCCCTGAAGGAGCAGCAGAAGGCCGAGGCCCACAGCCAGGAGCGCTCCGTGGTCGAGGCGGCGACAAAGGAAATGGAGCAAGCCGTGGCCAAGGTCCGCGCCCAGATCGCCGAGGAGATCGGCCAGGCGCGCGAGGAGCTCAAGGCCCAGGTTCGCGGCTTCGGCCAGGATTTGGCCCAGAAGATTCTTGGGAGGAGCATCCAGTGAAGAGCGGGGTCAAAATACGCGTCCTGGCTCTGCTGGGCGCTTTGATGTTGGTGTTGAGCCTGGCCTCGTGGTCGATGGCCAGCGACGGCGCCGCCGGCGCGGAGACGGTCGAGCAGGTCGAGGCGCACGTGGGCGACGAGAACATGGAGGCCCAGGGCCATGGTCACGGCGTGACCGAGGGCCAGCTCCACGACTTCATCCTGCGTTGCGTCAACTTCGGCCTGTTGGTGATCATCCTGCTGGTGCTGGTGCGCAAGCCCGTCAAGAACGCCTTGGCCGCCCGTAGCGAAGGCATCGCCACCGAGCTGGACGAGCTGGCCCGGCGCAAGGAAGAGGCCGCCCGCGAGTTGGCCGAAATGGAGCGCCGCCTGCGCGACGCCCAGGGCGAGCGCGAGGCCATCGTGGCCGAATTCCGCGCCCAGGGCGAGCGCGAGGCCCAGCGCATCGTCGAGGGCGCCAAGGCCATGGCCCAGCGCATCAAGGACCAGGCCCAGTTCACCATCGAGCAGGAAACCAACCAGGCCAAGCTTGAGCTGCGGCGCGAGATCGCCGACCTGAGCGCCACGGTGGCCGGCGACATTCTGCGCGAGCAGATCACCGCCGACGACCGGGCCCGCCTGGTGAGCGAGTACTTGACCAAGGTGGAGCAGGAGGTACAGTGACCAGCTTTATTGTGGCCAAGCGGTACGCCAAGGCTTTGCTGGAACTAGGCAGGGAGGACGGCAACACCGAGTTGTACGGCAAGGAGCTGGGCGCGGTGGCCCAGATGCTGGCCGACTCGGCGGAGTTGGAGTCGACGCTGGTCAATCCGGGCTTCGACTTCGACAGCCGCAAGAAGCTCCTGGCCGCCATCCTGCAAAAACTGGGCGTCAGCCCCATGGTCGCCAATTTCTTCCGCCTGTTGATGGACCGGGGCCGCATCGCGGCCGCGCGGGACATCGCCTTGACCTACGGCCTGTTGCTGGACGAGGTCAACGGAGTCACCAGGGCGGAGGTGCGCACCGCGGCGGCGTTGAATGAGGAAGAAGTAAAGCGCCTGACCCAATCGTTGAAGTCTGTAGCGAGGCGTGAGGTGGCTTTGGAAGTTATCGAGGATCCCAGCTTGATTGGCGGAGTCGTGGCCAAGATTGGTGACTTGGTCTTGGACGGTTCGGTCAAAACCCAGCTGGCGAACTTGAAAGAATCCTTGAGAAGGGGTGATTACGCCTGATGCAGATCAAAGCCGAAGAAATCAGTCAGGTCATCCGAGAGCAGATCAAAGACTACGACAAGAAGGTCGAAGTCGCCGAGACCGGCACTGTTCTCTCGGTGGGTGACGGAATCGCCCGTATCCACGGCGTGGAAAAGGCAATGGCCGGCGAGTTGCTGGAGTTCCCTGGCGGAATTCTGGGCATGGTCCTCAACCTTGAAGAGGACAACGTCGGCGTGACCATCATGGGCGATTGCGAACACATCAAGGAAGGCGACACGGTCAAACGCACCGGTCGCATCGCCGAGGTTCCGGTGGGCGAGGCCGTCATCGGCCGCGTCATCGACCCGGTGGGCAATCCCCTCGACGGCAAGGGCCCGATCAACGCGAAAGAGGCCCGCCGCATCGAGATGATCGCCCCCGGCGTCGTGCAGCGCAAGAGCGTCCACGAACCGATGTACACCGGCCTCAAAGCCATCGACGCCATGACGCCCGTGGGCCGCGGTCAGCGCGAGCTGGTCATCGGCGACCGCCAGATCGGCAAGACCGCCGTCCTGGTCGACGCCATCATCAACCAGAAGGGCCAGGACGTCTACTGCATCTACGTGGCCGTCGGCCAGAAGAAATCCACCGTGGCCCAGGTCGTCGACACCCTGACCCGCCACGGGGCCATGGAATACACCTGCGTGGTCTCGGCCTGCGCCTCCGACCCCGCCACCTTGCAGTACATCGCCCCCTACTCGGGCTGCGCCATCGGCGAATACTTCCGCGACAGCGCCCGTCACGCGCTGATCTGCTACGACGACCTGAGCAAGCAGGCCGTGGCCTATCGCCAGATTTCGCTGTTGCTGCGCCGTCCGCCGGGACGCGAGGCCTTCCCCGGCGACATCTTCTATAACCACAGCCGCCTGCTCGAGCGCGCCGCCAAGCTCAACGACGAGCTGGGCGCCGGTTCCTTGACGGCCCTGCCGGTCATCGAGACCCAGGCCGGCGACGTCTCGGCCTACATTCCCACCAACGTGATCTCCATCACCGACGGCCAGATCTACCTGGAGCCACGCCTGTTCTTCTCGGGCGTGCGCCCGGCGATCAACGTCGGCCTGTCGGTCTCGCGGGTGGGTGGCGCGGCCCAGTGCAAGGCCATGAAGCAGGTGGCCGGCACCCTGCGCCTGGACTTGGCCCAGTACCGCGAGCTGGAGGCCTTCGCCCAGTTCGGCTCCGACCTGGACAAGGCCACCCAGGCCCAGCTCAACCGCGGCATGCGCCTGGTTGAGATCCTCAAGCAGCCCCAGTATCAGCCGCTGCCCATGGTCAAGCAGGTGACGATCCTCTTCGCCGGCACCCGCGGCTTTTTGGACAAACTGCCGGTGGCCAAGCTGGGCGAGTACGAAAAGCAGCTCTACGAGTTCATCGAGAGCAAGCACGCCGGCGTCTTCGCCGAGCTGCAGGCCAAGCAGGCCATTGACGCCGAACTGGAAGGCAAGATGAAGGCGGTCCTCGAAGAGTTCGACCGCATCTTCTCTGCCCAGCTGTAACGCTTATGGCATCACTTCGCGACATACAAACCAAGATCTCCGCGGTCAAAAAGACCAGGCAGATCACCAAGGCCATGAACATGGTGGCCACGGCCAAGCTGCGCCAGGTGCAAGGCAAGACCGAGGCCTTCCGGCCCTACGCCACCAAGTTCCGCGAGGTCTTGGGCAGCCTGTCGCAGGGCGTCGACCCCGAAATCCACCCCCTCCTGGCCCAGCCGGAGGTGGTCGAGAACGTGGGCCTGATCGCCCTGTCGGCCGACCGCGGATTGTGTGGATCCTTCAACGCCGGCCTGATCGACAAGACGCAGAAGTTCATCAACGAAACCAAGGCCAACGGCCGCGGCCTGAAGATCTACGCCGTGGGCCGCCAGGTCGGCGACTATCTGCGCAAACGCAACATCGAGACGGCCCAGCGGCTCAGCGGCGCCATGAACGTGGTCGACTTCGACCTGGCCACCCAGGTGGGCGGCTTTGCGCTGGACCCCTTCCTGGCCGGCGAGGTGCAAGAGGTCTACATCATCTTCTCGCAGTTCATGGGCATGGGCCGGCAGGCGCCGACGGCGCTGAAACTGCTGCCCATCGAGCCGGAGGCGGCCTCCGAGGCGAGCGCGGCCGGCGCGGCCGAGTATCTGACCGAGCCATCGGCCGAGGAAATCCTGGTGGAATTGCTCCCGCGTTACCTCAACGTCACCATCTACCGCGCCCTGCTGGAGACCGCCACCAGCGAACACGCGGCCCGCATGACGGCCATGGACAACGCCACCAGGAACTGCAAGGACATGATCGAGCGCCTGACCCTGGCCTACAACAAGGCCCGCCAGGCGGCGATCACCACCGAGCTGATGGACATCATCGGCGGCGCCGAGGCCCTCAAGCAGGGCTGACGAGCAAAATAATCACGCTTCTTATGGAGGCTAGTTCATTATGAGCGTCGGCAAAATAACCCAGGTCATCGGGCCCGTCATCGACGTGGAGTTCCCCGAGGGCGAGCTGCCGGAGATCCTCACGGCCCTGTTGGTCACCAATAAAGGCATCAACGACCAGGAAGACAACCTGGTGGTCGAAGTGGCCCAGCACCTTGGCGACAACGTCGTCCGCTGCATCGCCATGGACGTCACCGAGGGCTTGCAGCGCGGTCTGCCGGTCAAGAACACCGGCAAGCCCATCCAAATGCCCGTGGGCGACGCGATTTTGGGCCGCGTGCTCAACGTCGTGGGCCGGCCCGTGGACGGCCTGGGCCCGGTCAACGCCAAGGAATACTTCCCCATTCACCGCCCGGCCCCCAGCCTGGTCGACCAGGACACCTCGGTCAACGTGCTCGAGACCGGCGTCAAGGTCATCGACCTGCTGGTGCCCTTTCCCCGCGGCGGCAAGATGGGCATGTTCGGCGGCGCGGGCGTGGGCAAGACCGTCATCATGATGGAAATGATCCACAACATCGCCATGCAGCACGGCGGCATCTCGGTGTTCGCCGGCGTGGGCGAGCGCACCCGCGAGGGCAACGACCTCTACCACGAAATGAAGGACTCGGGCGTCATCAGCAAGGCCGCCCTGGTCTACGGCCAGATGACCGAGCCGCCCGGCGCCCGCGCCCGCGTGGCCATCTCGGCCCTGACCACCGCCGAATACTACCGCGACGTGCAGGGCCAGGACGTGCTCTTGTTCGTCGACAACATCTTCCGCTTCACCCAGGCCGGCTCCGAGGTCTCGGCGTTGCTTGGCCGCATGCCTTCGGCGGTCGGTTATCAGCCGACCCTGGGCACCGACCTTGGCGAGCTGCAGGAGCGCATCACCTCCACCACCAAGGGCTCGATCACCTCGGTGCAGTGCGTCTACGTGCCCGCCGACGACTTGACCGACCCGGCCCCGGCCACCACCTTCGCCCACTTGGACGGCACCGTGGTGCTCAGCCGCCAGATTTCCGAGCTGGGCATCTACCCCGCCGTGGACCCGCTGGACTCCACCAGCCGCATCCTCGACCCCAACTACCTGGGCGAGGAGCACTATGGCGTGGCTCGCAAGGTGCAGATGATCCTGCAGAAATACAAAGACCTGCAAGACATCATCGCCATCCTGGGCATGGACGAGCTCAGCGACGAGGACAAGATCACCGTGCACCGCGCACGGCGCATCCAGCGCTTCCTCTCGCAGCCCTTCCACGTGGCCGAGGTCTTCACCGGCATGGCCGGCGCCTATGTCAAGCTGGAGGACAACATCCGCAGCTTCAAGGAGATCCTCGAAGGCAAGGCCGACGACCTGCCCGAGCAGGCCTTCCACATGGTGGGCAACATCGACGACGCCCGCGCCAAGGCCGAGCGTTTGGCCCAGATGTAGACGGGACCGGAGTGACCAATGGCCAATAAGATACTGCTGGAAGTCGTCACCCCCGACAAGCTCCTGCTCAGCAAGGAGGTCGAGGCGGTTGTGGCCACCGGCGTGGACGGCGAGTTCGGCGTGCTTTACGGGCACGTGCCCTTCCTGGCCACCCTGGATATCGGCGAACTGCGCTTCCGCGACGGCGCGCACACCGACTACGCGGCCATCGCCGGCGGTTTCGCCGAGGTCACGGGGAGCAAGGTCACGGTTCTGGCCGAGGCCGCCGAACTGGCCCGGGAAATCGACGTCGACCGCGCCCAACGCGCCCGCGAAAAGGCCGAGCAGCGCTTGGCCAAGGTGAAGGGCGAGGACATGGAATACATCCGCGTGGAGGCCGCCCTCAAGCGGGCGATGCTGCGCATGCGGATCGTGCAGCGCGGCCAGGCTTAGGCGCGGCCGCCCTTTGTCACAATCATGAGCGCCGGGCGGAGCGTATCCGCCCGGCGCTTTTTCCATCAACGCCATCCTCGCCCGCGGCGCGCCGCGCGGAAAAAATCATGAGCAAGCAACGAAAAATTATCAGCGCCCTTTTGGGCTTGACCGTCCTGGGCCTGTTGGCCAACGTGCTTTACGCCATCTTCAGCAAGGATCTGCCCCTGGCGGCGGTCACCTACAACATCGGCTACGCCGAGGACATCGGCCTGGCGCTTTTTTATTTCATCCTGGGCCTGTTGATCTTTTTGGCCACCTTGTTCGCCCACGTGCTGTTCACGCGGCGGGGGCTGTTGCGCCTGGCGCTGGTGCTGGCCTCGCTGGTCGTGTCGCTGGTGCTCTTCGAGCTGGCGCTGATTCCCTTCAACCTGGTGTTCAACTCGGGCCGCGCCCTGGAGTTCAACTTCGAGCACACCCGCCGGGAGGCCGAGAAGAACCCGCACCTCAAGGGCACTTGGACGGCCAAGGTCAACTGGTTGCAAAAGGACGACGAGATCGGTTATCAGCCGTTGCTGGGCCCGGGCTTTCCCTACTCCGAGCATGGCGCGCTGCACAACGGCTATGACCCGGTCAAAAGGCCGGGCCTGACGCGGGTGCTGTTTTTGGGCGATTCGATCTGCGCGCTGGGGTTTTTAACCGAATATTGCAAGGAAATCGCCGGGCTGGCCAATTACGACTATTGGACGATGGGCGTCTATGGCTATTCCACCCGCCAGGAGCTGATCTATTTCCAGCGCAACGGCCTGAAGCTGCGCCCAGACGTGGTCATCCTGGAGTTTTGCCTCAACGACTGGGACGGCACGCCGGTGGTGCTCAAGGACGAGGGCGGCTACACTGTCATCGCCAACACCTACGTGGGCGCCCAGCACATAAACTATTGGCTTTACAAGCATTCAACGCTATACCGCGTCTATGTGTCGCTGAAGGCCTCCTTCACCAACCGGGCCAGCCTGCAAGACGACGTGCGCGAAAACATCGCGCTGCTGCAAAGGCTCAGCCGGCAGCACGGCTTCGCCCTGCGCGTGGTGGTCTACCCCGAGCTGGAGAAGCTGACCCTGTGGCCGGAAAACTTCCGGCGGCAGCGGGCCGACATCCTCAAGATACTGGATGAGCTGGGCATCGAACACTACGACGTGGCTCCGATGATGGACCGCCAGCTACAACGCCACTCCCGCGACTGGGCCCGCCTGGAGCCCACCGACCACTTCCATCCTTCGCGGGCCCTGAGCCGGTTGATCGCCGAGGAGGTCGTCGAGCGCGGTTACCTGCGGCCATGAAAAAATTGGCGCAAGGCTAGTAACGACGGGCGGGCGATGTTACGCTTTAGCCCGCGCGGACCATGCCGGCCGCGCGGGAGGGACCGAAACCGATGAACGCCCCGGGGACCAATCCCAGCGAGCTTGCCGTGGTCATTCTGGCCGCCGGCAAGGGCACGCGCATGAAGTCCGATCTGCCCAAGGTTTTGCATCCCCTGGCCGGCCGGCCGTTGCTGGGCCATGTCCTGGCCCTGGCCGATGCGCTGGGGGCCAGCCGCAAGGTGGCGGTGATCGGCTATCAGGCCCAGCTTGTCCGCCAGGCCTTCGCCGCGCGTGGCGATCTGCTCTACGCCGTGCAAGAGCCCCAACTGGGCACCGGCCACGCCATGATGGCCGCCGCGCCGGCCTTGGCCGGTTTTGCCGGACGGGTGCTGGTGCTCTATGGCGACGTGCCCTGCCTGCGCGCCGAAACCTGCCGCCGCCTGCTGGCCGAGCACGACCGCCAAGGCAACGCCATGACCGTGCTGGCCATGGAGCTGGAGCGGCCCGGGGCTTACGGCCGCTTGATCGCCGGCGCGGACGGCAGGTTGCGGGCCATCGTCGAGGCCCGCGACGCCAGCCCCGCGCAACTGGCCGTGCGCCTGGTCAATTCGGGCATTTATGTGTTCGAGGCGGCGGCGCTTTTGGGCAATCTCGCGGCCATCCGCCCGGACAACGATCAGCAAGAGTATTATCTCACCGACATGGCCGGCATCCTGGGGGGCTTGGGCCTGGCGGTGGGCTACGTGATCTGCCCCGATCCCGACGAGGTGGCCGGCGTCAACTCCAAGGACGAATTGGCCCAACTGGAAGCGCGCCTGGCCGCCGGCCGCGGCGCGGTGGGAGCATAGGCAAATGTGTGGCATTATCGGCTACATCGGCCCCAAAGACCCGGTTGAGGTGATCATGGAAGGCCTCAGCCGCCTGGAGTACCGCGGCTATGATTCGGCCGGCTTGGCCGTCATCGACCAGGGCGGGTTTGTCGTGCGGCGGGCCACCGGCAAGCTGGAGGGCCTGCGCCAACGCCTGGCCCTGGAGCCGGTGCATGGCACGATCGGCATGGGCCACACCCGCTGGGCCACCCACGGCCGGCCCTGTGAGGCCAACGCCCACCCCCACCTGGCCGGCGACGTGGCCGTGGTGCATAACGGCATCATCGAAAATTATCTGGAGCTCAAGCGCGAGTTGCAGGCCGAGGGCCGCCAGTTCAGCTCCGACACCGACACCGAGATCGTCGCCCACCTGGTCCAGCGCGAGCTCGATCACGGCGCGGTCGATCTGCCCCAGGCCGTCAGCCGGGCCCTGGGCCAGATCCGCGGCTCCTACGCCCTGGTCATCCTGGACCGCCGGCGGCCCGACTTGATGATCGGCGCGCGCAAGGATTCGCCGCTGATTCTGGGCCTGGGCCAGCAGCCGGGCGAGTTTTTCCTGGCCTCGGACGTGCCGGCCTTTTTGTCGCATAGCAACCAGGTGGTGTTTTTGGACGACGGCGATCTGGTGACGATCAGCCACGGCGGCTACCAGATCGAAAGCCTGCTGGGCCCGGCCAAGGAGCACGCCGTCACCACCATCAGTTGGTCGCCGGCCATGGCCGAAAAGGCCGGCTTCAAACATTTCATGCAAAAAGAGATCTTCGAGCAGCCCCGCGCCCTGACCGACACGCTCACCGGGCGGGTCAAGGCCGGCTCCGAGGAGATTTTCCTGCCCGACCTGGGCCTGAGCGAAGGCGACCTGCGCCAGGCCAAGCGCATGGTTTTGCTGGCCTGCGGCACCAGTTATCACGCGGCGCTGGTGGCCAAGTTCGCCATCGAGGGCCTGGCCCGCATGCCCGCCGAGGTGGACCTGGGCTCCGAGTTCCGCTACCGCGACCCGCTGGTGGGGCCGGGCGACATCGTGGTGGCCATCAGCCAATCGGGCGAGACCGCCGACACCCTGGCCGCCGTGCGCGAGGCCCGAGCCAAAGGCGCGCGGGCGGTGGGCGTGTGCAACGTGTTGGGCTCGACGCTCACCCGCGAGACCGACGGCGTGGTCTACACCCACGCCGGGCCCGAGATCGGCGTGGCCTCAACCAAGGCCTTCACCACCCAGTTGATGGCGCTATACATCCTGGCCATCCACCTGGGCCGGACGCGGGGCGTGCTGGACGCCGGGGCCACGCGCCGCCTGGTCGATCAACTGGTGCTGTTGCCGGGGCTGGTCCAACAGACGTTGGAGCGCGAGGAAGAGGTGCGCAAGGTGGCCGAGGCCTATTGCCAGGCCTCGGATTTTTTGTACCTTGGCCGGGGCAACTGTTTCCCCATCGCCCTGGAAGGCGCGCTGAAGCTGAAGGAAATCAGCTATATTCACGCCGAGGGCTATCCGGCCGGCGAGATGAAGCACGGACCAATCGCCCTCATCGACGAAAAAATGCCGGTGGTCGTCCTGGCCAACCAGACCGACGTGCTGGAAAAGGTGCTCTCCAACATGGAGGAGGTGCGCGCCCGGGGCGGCAAGCTCATCGCCGTCACCGAGGAGGACAACCGCTCGGCCCAGGCCTTGGCCGACGCCATCATCACCGTGCCCAACACGCCGCCCCTTTTGGCGCCGGTGACCATGGTCACGCCGCTGCAGTTGCTGGCCTATCACGTGGCCGTGCTGCGCGGCACGGACGTGGACCAGCCACGCAATCTGGCCAAGAGCGTCACGGTGGAGTAAGTTCGTAAAAAAACATAGGAAAATTTACAAAACTATTGACCGGGCACGGCCGTTGCCCTAAATTGATACATAGGAACGAGGGCCAGAATCCCATGGAAATTGCCGTGTTTGCTCGTCTGGAACAAAAAGTTGAGGCTCTGCTGGAGCGGCTGGCGGCTCTGAAGGAAGAAAATTCGGAGCTGATGAAACTCTACAACGAGAAAGACAGCGAAGCGACCGAGCTGAAACGCCAGCTGGCCGCCCAGGAAGCCGAACGCGAGCAAGTACGGCAGAGGATAGAAAATCTGGTGGCCAAACTGGAACAGATATAGCGGCGGTCGCATATGGCCGGCGTTAAGGTAGAGATTCTAGGCAGCGAATATGTCTTGCGCTCGGACAGGGGAGAGGCCCAGGTCAGGCGGGTTGCCGGCTACCTGGACGACCGTCTGAGCGAGGTGCTGTCTTCGACCACGACGTCTTCGACCCTGGCAGCAACAGTTTTGGCCGCCCTGAACATCACCAGCGAGCTTCTTTCGTTGAAGGACGAAAGGGAAAGCCTGCTTAGGGAGATTGAGGTCAGAGCGGAACGGCTTGCGCAAAGAATTGACCAAGCCGTAAAAGCAAGTTAATCCCTGCGCTGTTCGTGGACTGGCAAGAAGCATTTTTGAGCCAACACTTATATAAAGGGCCCAATGCCACTGAGCCATGGGGGCGGCGCCGCACGCGGATGCCCGAACCGGCCTCACGCCGGGCCCACCTGTTTCGACAGGTTCAAAACACGCTTGCCGCACGGCAGAGGCGGGGATCTTTAAGCGCTTCGATAAGACGCTGTATTTACGAGCTAAAGGCGCAAATGAGCGCTTTGTCTCCATTGACGATGATCGCCGCCAGCCAGCCGATGGGCCACCAAGATGCCTGTGGCAGGGCGGCGCACCCGGCGGAAGCGGGGCCCAGCCGCGCTTCCGGCGTTGATCCCCGCTGGCGCGGGCCGGGGCGTCCATCGAGATAACTTGTCGTAAATACTAGCCTTATCGCGCCGTAAGGCGGGCCTGGCCCGCCGCCGGGATCCGGCGCGCTTGCCGCATGGCCTCAACCTCCTTGCCGCGACCAAGGAGGATCCATGAACGAAGCACTGTGGTTGCTGGTCGCCCTGCTCGCCGCTGGCGGCGGAGTGGCGGCTGGCTATGTCTTTCGCAAAAAGCAGGCGGCCGCTCGCCTGCAATCAGTTGAAATCCTTAGCCAAAAAATCGTCGACGACGCCCGCCGCGAGGCCGAGACCCTCAAGAAAGAGGCCCTGATCCAGGCCAAGGACCAGCTCTACCAACTCAAGCTGGAGTTCGAACACGAAGGCAAGGAGCGCCGCGCCGAACTGGCCCAGGTCGAAAAACGCCTCAGCCAGAAGGAAGAGCTGCTCGACAAGCGCGCAGAGGCCCTCGAAACCCGCGAAAACGAGCTCTCGCGCCGCGAAACCTCGGTGGGCGACAAGGAAAAACACCTGGAGAAAAAGCGCGCCGAGATCGACCAGATGGCCAGCCAGCAAAAAGAGATGCTGGAGCGCATCGCCGGCCTGACCCAAGATGAAGCCAAGGCCCAGCTCGAGGAAAGCGTCGTCTCCGAGGCCCGCCACGAAGCGGCCAAGACCATCCGGCGCATCGAAAGCGAAACCCGCGAGTCCGCCGCCAAGAAATCCCAGGAAATCCTGGCCCTGGCCTGCAAGCGCTACGCCGGCGACTACGCCGTCGAAAAAACCGTCAGCGTCGTCAATCTGCCCTCCGAGGAGATGAAAGGCCGCATCATCGGCCGCGAGGGCCGCAACATCCGGGCCATCGAGGCGGCCTGCGGCATCGACCTGATCATCGACGACACCCCCGAGGCCGTGATCATCAGCGGCTTCAACCCCATGCGCCGCGAGATAGCCCGCCTCAGCCTGGAGCGCCTGATCTCCGACGGCCGCATTCACCCGGCGCGCATCGAGGAGATCGTCAAGAAGGTCTCCACCGAGGTCGAGGCCAGCATCAAGGAGGCCGGCGAGCAGGCCACCTTCGACGTGGGCGTCCACGGCATCCATCCCGAGCTGGTCAAGTTGCTGGGCCGGCTGCGCTATCGCTCGTCCTATTCGCAGAACGTCTTGCAGCACTCCATCGAGGTGGCCTTCCTCTCGGGGATCATGGCCGCCGAACTTGGCATCAACCCCAAGCAGGCCCGCCGCGCCGGCCTGCTGCACGACATCGGCAAGGCCGTCGACCACGAGATCGAAGGGCCCCACGCCCTCATCGGCCAGGACTTGGCCAAGCGTTTCAACGAAAAGCCCCACATTGTCCACGCCATCGCCGCCCATCACGAGGATCTGCCGCCCGAGACCGTCCTCGACGTCATCGTCCAGGCCGCCGACGCCCTCAGCGGGGCCAGGCCCGGCGCGCGGCGCGAGATGCTCGAATCATACGTCAAGCGCCTGGAGGAACTGGAGGCCATCGCCAACGCCCACCACGGCGTGGCCAACTCCTACGCCATCCAGGCCGGCCGCGAGGTGCGCATCGTCCTCGAACCCGAAAAGACCAGCGACGAGGACGCCGTGATGATCTCCCGCGACGTGGCCCGCAAGATCGAGGAAGAGCTGATGTATCCCGGCCAGATCAAGGTCACCGTTATCCGCGAGACCAGGGCGGTGGATTTCGCCAAATAAACCCGGCCGCGCCACGACCAAGCACCAAGCACGGGCCGCGACCAAAAAGCGGCCCGTGACTTTTTTATGAGGAGGCGAGCCATGAAGCTGACCATCCTGCACATCGGCGATATCTTCGGCGCGGCCGGCCGCCAGGCCCTGGCCGCCCTGTTGCCCGGCCTCAAGGCCAGCCTGCGGCCGGACCTGGTCATCGCCAACGGCGAAAACTCGGCCGGCGGCATCGGCATCACCCCCGAGACCGCCGGCGAGATCTTCCTGGCCGGCGTCGACGTCATCACCACCGGCAACCACGTCTGGCGACACCGCGAGATCGAGGCCCTGCTCGACGACGAACCACACCTCCTGCGGCCCCACAACTACCCCGGCGACGCGCCGGGCCGCGGCTGGGTCATCGCTCGCACCCAGGCCGGGCCGCCCGTGGGCGTGCTCAACCTGGAAGGCCGCGTCTTCATGAGCCAGCTCGACTGCCCCTTTGCCTGCGCCGAGGAAATCCTGGCCGGCCCCCTGGCCCAGACCCCGGTGATCATCGTGGATTTCCACGCCGAGGCCACCAGCGAAAAAGCCGCCCTGGCCTGGCGGCTGGACGGCCGCGTCTCCGCCGTGCTGGGCACCCACACCCACGTGCCCACCGCCGACGAACGCATCCTGCCCGGCGGCACGGCCTTTCAATCGGATGTGGGCATGACCGGCCCCCACGACTCCATCATCGGCGTCGAGACCGAAGTGGCCATCCAGCGCTTTCTCACCGCCCGGCCGGCCCGCTTTCGCGCCGCCGAGGAAAACCCCCGCCTGCAAGCCACCGTCGTCGAGGTCGACGCCGCCACCGGCGCGGCCCTGCACATCCAACGCATCGACGCGCCCCTGAGCGAGCGGCCCGGGCAACCCTGACGACCGCCGCTTCAAGCCCGCGCCGATCCGTGGTATCATAATCTCCGACCGCCAGCGCCGGCGGCCCAACGCCGCGCGGAACACCCGCGCCTTTTCTCACAGCGGATGACGATCATGAACCTCTACGACACCTACGCCAGCCGGGGCTTCATCGAGCAATGCTCCGACGCCCAAGCCCTGCGCCAGCTCTTCCAAACCGAGCGCGTCACCGGCTACATCGGCTTCGACCCCACCGCCACCAGCCTCCACGTGGGCTCGCTGGTGCCCATCATCAGCCTGATGCACCTGCAACGGGCCGGTCACCGGCCCCTGGTCCTGGTCGGCGGCGGCACCGGCATGGTCGGAGACCCCTCCGGCAAAACCGAGATGCGCAAGCTCCTGACCATCGAGCAAATCAGCCAGAACGTCGCCGCCTTGCAAAATCAGCTCAGCCGCTTTCTCGACTTCGGCCCCGGCCAAGCCCAGATGATCAACAACGCCGACTGGCTGCTGAAGCTAAACTACATCGAGTTCCTGCGCGACACCGGCCGCCACTTCTCGGTCAATCGCATGCTCCAACAAGAATCCGTCAAGCTGCGCCTGGCCCAGGAGACCGGCCTGTCCTTCATCGAATTCAACTACATGATCCTCCAAGCATACGATTTCATGTATCTATCCCACGCCATGGACTGCAAGCTGCAAATGGGCGGCAACGACCAGTGGGGCAACATCGTCATGGGCATCGACCTGGCCCGCCGCGTCCACGGCAACACCGTGCACGGCCTGACCTTTCCCCTGCTCACCACCGCCTCCGGTCAGAAAATGGGCAAAACCCACGCCGGCGCCATCTGGCTCGACCCCGAACGCACCAGCCCCTACGAGTTCTATCAATATTGGGTCAACACCCACGACCAAGACGTCGAACGATTCCTAAAACTCTTCACCTTCCTGCCCCTCGACCAGATCGCCGAACTGGCCGCCCTGCAAGGCGCGGCCATCAATCAGGCCAAACAAACCCTGGCCCGCGAAGTGACAACCATCGTCCACGGCCAACAAGCCGCCGCCGAAGCCCAGGCCGCCGCCCAAGCCGCCTTCGCCGGCCAAGGCGACGCCGATGGCGTGCCCGCAACCAACATCGATCGCGCAACCCTCCAGGCCGGACTGCCAGCCTTCTCCCTCCTCGTCCAAACCGGCCTGGCCAAAACATCCTCCGACGCCCGCCGACTCATCAGCCAAGGCGGCGCATACGTCGGACAAAACCGCATCGATGCCTTCGACCAAATCATCTCCCTGGCCCACGCCAACCCAGACGGCGCTATCTGGCTCCGCGCCGGTAAGAAAAAACACCACCGCATCGTGCCTGTTTGATGAAGACTTGCGGGGGGAACCTTTTTCTTTTGTGCCAAAAGAAAAAGGTTCCCCCCGCACCCCCCTCCAAAAAGAAAAGCCCCGCATCGATTGCTTCGCAATCGATGCGCGTCGTTTTCATTTTCGCGGCGGCTTCGCGGGTAGCCTTGTTGCTTTGCATTCCATGAAATTGCTTCGCAATTTCATGGCATAAACAAAAGCACCTTTCCCCTCTTAACTCTTTCCTTTTTCCGGGCGCAACCAACCTTGACCGTAGCTCCCGGTGGGCCGGCGCCCGGCCTGGCAAGGCGGGGCCGGCGCCTGGCCT